>JAJRWL010000116.1 GCA_024276875.1 Gammaproteobacteria bacterium | reverse complement strand
GCAGACCATCACCATCACTATCTGCACTCTGCCCAGCGTGCGCCATTCCTGAATAAAGGCTGCAAACCAACATAAAAAACAGACACAGCCCTGCGTACTGGTATTGCGAAAGCGGTAAAAATCTCTCAGTAGTTCTGATTCTATTCTTTATCATTTGCCTTTTATACATTGCTATTTATCAACCTTCCCTTTTTTACATGCCTGCACATCTAATGTTCTATTTTTCTAAAAAACCATGAATGTGCATCTTATTCAAAACTCATGACTATTGCATTGATAGCACGCTATTTAAGGAAGCAAGTGACTTTTCTAAAAGAAGCAAAAAGCATATGCAACCACCCTGTTCCGCAAAATAGATCACTATTTTAATGCTATTCTTCCCTTTTTTATCACCTTAAACTGTCCACCCAGTGAATCCAATTGAACTGAGTATTTTTTCCAGCCGCATGGCAGCCATATGCGATGAGATGGGCGCCGTGCTGCGCAATGCCGCCTTTTCACCCAATATCCGTGATCGGTTGGATTTCTCCTGCGCCGTATTTGACCTGCAGGGTGAGCTCTGCGCACAGGCCGCCCACATCCCCGTTCATTTGGGTAGCATGGCCTTTGCCATGCGTAACATCGTGACACGGCTGGAGTGGCAGATTGGGGATATGGTTATTCTTAATAATCCCTATCTTGGTGGCACGCACCTGCCGGATGTCACACTTATTGCCCCCCTGTTTATCTCTGACAACTTGACGGCTTTTGTCGTTAATCGCGCCCATCATGCCGACATTGGCGCAAAATCACCCGGATCAATGCCGATCTCCACCCGCCTGCATGAAGAGGGACAGATTATTGACCCCACACATCTCATACAGCAGGGCTTGCTCAATCACGAACTGCTGAAAAAGCTGACCGGCAACACCCGCAATCCAGCAGAGTCTCAGGGTGATTTTTCTGCCCAGATCAGTGCCAACTGTGCTGGTTTAGCTCGCTTGCAAGCGCTGATTACAGCACAGACCCTGGCTGGTTTTTTAGCTGGATTAACCGCCCTGAATAGCTACGCTGAGCGGCTGGCACTGGAGACCCTACGAACTATCCCTGATGGCACATACCCATTTCAGGATTGGATGGATGATGACGGACAGGGTCATAAAAACATCCCTATCCGACTCTCTCTCACCATAGATAATGGCCAGGTATTGGCTGATTTTACCGGCACGGCAGCGCAGGTATCAGGCAATATCAATGCGCCACTCTCCGTGGCTGCCGCAGCGGTCTACTATGTTTTTCGCTGCCTCATGCCAAGCTACACCCCTGCCTGTGCGGGTACTTTTCGCCCCATCTCACTGCACGCCCCAGAGGGCACACTGCTCAATGCCCGTTATCCCGCTGCCGTGGCTGCTGGTAATGTCGAGACCAGCACCCGAACGGTGGACGTGGTGATGGGCGCTTTGGCCAAGGCACTGCCACAGAAAATCCCTGCGGCCAGCCATGGCAGCATGAACAATATCGCCATGGGCGGAGAGACCGCCACCGGCCACTGGGACTATTACGAAACCATCGGTGGTGGCATGGGAGCGGGCGCTCAACATGCCGGGCTTTCTGGGGTTCAAACCCACATGACCAATACCCTGAATACACCTATTGAAGTGGTCGAATCTCATTTTCCTCTGCGCATCAATCGTTATCAGCTGCGGCATCAATCGGGCGGCAATGGGCAACATAAAGGAGGGGATGGCCTGATTCGGGAGTATGAATTTCTCGCCCCTACAACCGTCACCCTATTAACTGAACGCCGCAGTCATCAGCCCTGGGGGATAGCGGGTGGCACACCGGGGCAGCCTGGCCAAAATCAGCTCGACAATCAGCTTCTACCCAGCAAGATGTGCAGGCAACTCAAGCCAGGTCAACGGCTTACCATCAAAACAGCGGGCGGTGGCGGCTTTGGCTCCACCACCCAAAATAGGAAGGATTGATAAAACAATGTGTGGCATTTGTGGTGAATTGAGATTTGATAAACAACCCGCTAATCTGGCAACCATCCAACGCATGACCGCCTGCCTGGAACAACGCGGCCCTGACCATGGCGGCAGTTTTAGCGACGGCTCTTTGGGGTTTGGCCATCGTCGGCTGGCCGTGATTGATCTCTCCGAACATTCAGATCAACCGCTGGTCGATCAGGAGTTATCCCTGTCACTGGTTTTTAACGGCGCTATCTACAATTATAAAGAGCTACGCCGTGAACTTCAGGGCAAGGGTTATCACTTCTTCTCTGAAGGTGACAGCGAGGTCATCCTCAAGGCCTGGCACGCCTGGGGAGAGGCTTGCGTCGAGCGACTGCACGGCATGTTTGCCTTTGCCATTTGGGATGAACACAAGCATCAGCTATTTCTGGCGCGGGATCGCTTTGGCATCAAACCACTCTACTACGCCGCTGACACGGAGCAGTTCCGCTTTGCCTCCAATATGCAGGCGCTATTGGCCGCAGGTGATATTGACACCACCATCAACCCCGTTGGATTACATCACCAGTTTACCCTGCATGGCGTTGTGCCTGCGCCCCACACCATTCTCTCCGGCATCAAAAAACTGCCCCCTGCCCACACCCTCTTGATTGAAGCAGGCGGCAGACAGAGACAACAGCAATACTGGAAGCTATCAGCAACTCGCCCCACAACAACCCGCAGTAGTGATGAGTGGCTGGCAGCAATCCATGAGTCTCTGCGCGCTGCCGTGCGTCGGCGTAATGAGATCGCTGATGTACCCGTTGGCGTACTGCTCTCTGGTGGACTGGATTCCAGCCTGCTGGTAGCGCTACTGGCAGAGATGGGGATCGCTGATATCAACACCTTCTCTGTAGGTTTTGAAGATACCCCACAGGAAGAGGGCAATGAATTTGTCTACTCCGATATGGTCGCCAAGCACTACGATACAAACCATCACCGCTATCGCGTACCGAATGCCGAGGTGTTGAAACGTCTGCCTGAAGCGGTCAACGCCATGGCTGAACCGATGTTTGGTCAGGATGCCGTTGCCTTCTACCTGCTGGCTGAGCAGGTCTCTAAAAAGATAAAGGTGGTGCAATCTGGGCAGGGCGCTGATGAGGTCTTTGGCGGTTATTTCTGGTATCCCCGCATGCAGGCTGAGACCTCAGGTTCTACCGTAGAGCGCTTTGCAAAACACTATTTTGATCGGGATCACGCTGAGTTTTTGCAGATGGTCTCCGCTGATTACGGCGGAGAGGATTACAGCAGCCAACTCATCTCCAAGCTATTGTCTGAACCTGGGACGGATAACTTTATGGACGCCGTGCTGCGCATGGATACCACCACCCTGATTGTGGATGACCCAGTCAAACGAGTCGATAACATGACCATGGCCTGGGGATTAGAGGCACGCGTCCCCTTTTTGGATCACCAGCTGGTTGAACTGGCGGCTCAATGTCCACCCGAACTCAAGCTAAGAGAGGGCGGAAAATACCCGCTTAAAGCGATGGCGCGTGGGCTGCTGCCTGATGCCATTATTGATCGCCCCAAAGGCTACTTCCCCATGCCGGCACTAAAATATGTACGGGGTGAATTTCTGGATTTTATGCGGGATATTCTGGATTCACAGCGCTGTCGTGAACGTAACCTCTACAACCGCGCCTATGTTGAAATGTTGTTGGATGCGCCTGAGCAGCACCATACTCGCCTACAAGGCAGCAAGCTGTGGCACTTGGCACTACTGGAATTTTGGTTACAGCAGAATGTGGATTAAGGCCTCTTTTTAACTGTCCCAAGCGCATCTTCCATGCCCAGACCCAATTAATAACCATCAGGATACAAATAAAAAGTTTGTCTCACTTTTTCATTGTATTCTTATAACGTCAGCAATATCGATTGCTTTTGTTATGTTTGTTCAAAATATATATCCTTAGTTTATACAGATACACTATGATCTTGTAACATACAAGAGTATGTGTAGATGTTTAACCAAAATAAACAACAAAGGGATAAATATGAAAAAATTAATAATAGGGTATGGTTTTTTGGCTTTATGCGCATCATTGCCTGCAGGTGCCGCTTTACCAGGTGGAATTAACTACTGGGCGGCTTCGGCAGCTACCGTAGGTAGCTCTTCGCATACCGGCATTGTTGTAGTTGACTCAACCTATGGCGCCTGTGTTATTCAGTTTTCAAATGCCATGGCAAGCCACGCTTCCGCACATGGTGACATATTTAGTAACATACAAAATTGCCATTATGTGACATCCAGTTACCCTGACTTGAGTATACTGAATCAAGAATTACAGTATGCCGATGGCACAGCCCCTCCATTACCACAGGATGTGCTAACGGCTATAGAAGCTAAGTTTATTAAAAATATGAGCAACCTGGAAGAGCGGCATCAGCTCTCTAAGTTCATAAAAAAACGGGATGCATTAATCAAGAAATATGTAAAAATATTAACTGGAAACAAGAGGTTAAAAAGATAACAGATAGCTAATTCTAAAGCTGCATAGGGTGGGCATGTTGTTTATGCCCACGTGTTTATTTTCCCAACAACCCGTCAATTTATATTGTGCAGATAGATTTAAATCAATATCAGGACATTCGGTATTAATGCCTGATAGAACACAATCCTATTTTTTTAAAATACCATTTCTAATATTTGACCAAGCTTTATTCTAACCTCTCTCTTGCTATTTTAAGCGCATTTTCCATGCTCAGATTTAGCTTTTGATTGGCATAACTGACCAAATGATTGGGGCTGTTTCAGACTCATTTGTTAATTGGAAAATACTAGGTGCAGTGGATGAGATTGATCACAACAACTGATATGTGCCAACTGGTTCGTCAAATAGGATTGGATGAATTTAATGCGCGACTACTGAAAAACTTGGAGGAGGATTTTAGTCGTTGGGAACAGTTTCAACTCAGTCCACGCCATGCAACGCACTACCCTCATGGGGTGATTGAACTGATGCCCAGTGCAGATGATGAGCTGTATGCCTTTAAATATGTGAATGGCCACCCGAGTAATCCAAAGCAGGGCAAGCTTTGTGTTGTGGCTGTTGGGATGCTGGCGGATGTGCCGACAGGCTACCCGCTGATGATGTGTGAAATGACGTGGCTGACGGCTCTGCGTACCGCCGCTACGACGGCACTGGGTGCACGATACCTGGCGCGTAAAGAGAGCCATCTATTGGCGATTATCGGCACGGGTGCTCAATCAGAATTTCAGGTCTCTGCACTGGCTGGAGTCTGTGATATTCATACCGTTCGCTATTATGACCCTGATGCCAAGGCAATGGCCAAGTTTGGCCATAATCTTAAAGGGCGATTTCCGCATCTAACCGCATCTAAAAGTACCGAGGAAGCGGTAGAGGGTGCCAGCTTGATTGTTACTGCCACAGCGGCTAAGTGTCATAATCGGATTCTTACGCGGGAGATGGTCAGCCCAGGGGCGCATATTCATGCCTTGGGGGGTGACTGCCCTGGCAAAACAGAGCTGGAACCCGCGCTGTTGGATCATGCCAAAATTGTGGTGGAGTATCAGTCACAGAGCCAGATAGAGGGTGAGATCCAAAATCGACCAGAGGCGGCCATCCATGCAGAGCTGTGGGAGATTATCACGGGTCGTCGGCCTGGTCGTGAGTCTGATGAAGAGTTGACAATCTTTGATTCAGTCGGTTTTGCCTTGGAAGATTATGCAGCCTTGCGGCTGGTTAATGAGCTGGCCAAGGAGATGGGCATTGGGCAAGAGATTTCGTTGATCCCAGATCTGGATGATCCCAAAGATCTGTTTGGCGCTTTAATGCGTGATTAGTACAGCGTTCATATAATATGGACGGAGTACTAGTGCCAGTGTTCGCCATAAATTGAGCCAATCAGCTCCTCTACCAGACGTTCCGTGCGGTGATTTTTATCACGCAGTGGGTTGAATTCAGAAACCTCTAGTCCGATTAATGAGGGGTCTGACCCCACTCTTTTCAGCGCTCGACAGAGTGCAGCACCGGATAGGCCGCCGGCAACAGGTACACCAACGCCTGGGGCATCCCGTGGGTCTATCCCATCCAGGTCAATGGTCATACCGTAATAATGACAGCGATGGCGCATGCTATTAAGCACACGGCGTAATACCACCCCTAATCCACCTGATTGGCGAATTCTGGCCATATCGTAAACCTGCACCCCCAACCGCTTAAGCAACTGCTGCTCGGCTTTTTCACAGCTGCGTACGCCAATCAATACCAGGCGTGATGGGTCAAGAAAGGGGTGTTGGCCATAGATGTTGGCAAGTCTGGGGTCTGCTTGTCCCAACAGTGCGGCCAATGGCATGCCGTGGATGTTGCCGGAATCTGAGGTGGTAAAGGTGTGTGAATCCATGTGGGCATCAATCCAGATGAGCCCAAAGTCTCTTCGCGGCCGCATGGCAGAGAGTACGCCACCCCAAACCCCCATGGCGCAGGCGTGATCCCCTCCCCTAAAGACAAAGGGGTGTTGTCGTTTGCACAATGTTTGGATCTGTTGTGCAAGATGATAGAACAGCTCGCGCAGGGCGGCTTCTTTGTCTATTTTTGTGTGCGGCTCTAAAACCTGTTGCCAGTTTAAGAGTAGGCCATGTTTTCGTGCCAAAACGCCCACCTTGCCTGAATGGCGCAACATGCGTGGCCCACCGCAACAACCAAAACGGTTGCCTGCAATGCTGGATGCTGCACCAATGGCTTCAATTGTTCGCATAGTTCGATCTCCACTTAATCACTAAGTTTAGATCGAAAAGCCTGGAGTGGCTTTGAAGGCAGGAACTAAACGGCGACTGCGGCCTTAATGTGCGGGTGTGACTGGTAATCCAGCAGCTCAAAATCGTCGTAGCTGAAATCAAACAGTGAATCGATGGCTGGTTTTAATTTCATCGTAGGTAGTGGGTAGGTGTCACGAGAGAGTTGCAGCTCCACCTGCTCCAAATGGTTGAGGTAAAGATGAGCATCGCCAAAGGTGTGGATGAATTCGCCAGGCTGCAACCCCGTCACCTGGGCGATCATCAAGGTTAGCAGGGCGTATGAGGCGATGTTGAAAGGTACGCCGAGGAAGATGTCGGCACTGCGTTGGTAGAGTTGGCAGGAGAGCCTGCCCTCCGCCACATAGAATTGAAACAGGCAGTGACAGGGTGGCAGCGCCATTTGATCAACATAGGCGGGGTTCCAGGCCGTGACCATCAATCGACGAGAATCTGGATTGCGGCGGATCTGCTCCAGCAGATTGCTGATCTGGTCGATCGAGCCACCGTCGGGAGCAGGCCAGGATCGCCATTGGTAGCCATAAACAGGTCCCAGGTCGCCCTGCTTGTTGGCCCACTCATCCCAAATACGGACACCATTATCTTTCAGATACTTGATATTGGTATCGCCCTGCAAAAACCAGAGCAGCTCGTGGATGATAGAACGCAGGTGCAGCTTTTTGGTGGTGACGGCGGGAAAGCCATCTGCCAGATTAAATCGCATTTGATAGCCAAACAGACTGACGGTGCCGGTACCGGTGCGATCCTCCTTGCGAACCCCGTTATCCCGTACATGACGCATCAGATCCAGATACTGCTGCATAACTAACCCCCCTCTTTTTTGCGATAGGCTAAAGCGAAAATAATAATGCCGCCAATAATCATCGGCAAAGAGAGGATCTGCCCCATTGTGACCCAGCCAAAGGCCAGATAACCCAGGTGTGCATCGGGCATCCGTACAAACTCAATGCCGAATCGAAACAGGCCATAGCCTAATAGGAATAGCGCAGAGACGGCCATTACTGGCCTAGGTTTGGCAGAAAAAATCCAGAGCAGAAGAAACAGTGCCACACCTTCCAGCGCAACTTCATACAGTTGATTGGGGTGCAGGGGGGGGGTGAATTCAGTCCCAAATGGCAGGTGCAGTTTATAGCTACACAGCTCAACAAACTGATTGCACGGAACCTGCATGGCCCAAGGCAGATTGCTGGGCGCGCCCCACAGTTCGCCATTAATAAAATTACCCATGCGTCCTGCGCCAAGCCCGATAGGAACTAGCGGTGCAACAAAATCCATCATCTGAAAAAAGGTGATCTTTTGGCGGCGGGCAAAAAACCACATGGCAACCAACACACCCAGAAACCCCCCATGGAAAGACATGCCCCCTTTCCAGACGGCGATGAGAATCAATGGATCATCCAGAAAACGGGAGAAGTCATAAAACAGCACATAACCGATGCGCCCCCCCAGCACGACACCAAGCGCGCCATAAAAAAGCATATCGTCCACTGCTTCTAGCTTCCAACCAGAATGGGGACGTGCGGCGCGCAGCCTGCCCAGCCACCAAGCACTGGCAAAGGCGGTGAGATACATTAGGCCATACCAATGCACCTTCAGCGGGCCCAAAGCAATAAGAACGGGGTCAATATCAGGATAGGTCAACATGGATTGGGAGTTTAAAGCAAAAAGTGGCGCACGGCGTAATGCTATTCAAAAGTATATTTTTGCTGTTTTACTCAATCAAACGAATACCCTCCTTTTCAATGGTGATAACTTTCTGTTTGTATAGACCACCAATCGCCTTTTTGAATGCGCCTTTACTCATGCCAAAGAGATCTGAAATAAGCTGAGGATCCGATTTATCATGCACGGGGGCAAAGCCATTCTGTTTTTTTAAGTAGATCAAAATGATTTTGGCATATTTATCACGGGTCTCTTGACCACCCTGGAGGCTGAGGTCAATCCTTCCATCGGGTCGAATATATTTAATGAACCCTTTTTTGTACTGACCAAAACTTAAGCGCTGGTGTACCTCATTTTTATACAACATGCCCCAGTGGCTGTGGTTGATAATGGCTTTGTAACCAAGATCGGTACTGTTGGCGATGATTAAATTAACCGCTTGCCGTGGCTTAAAATGATGCGGTCTTTCGTAATCAAGAAATTTATCGACTTTAGATGATGCAGTGATCCGGCCATCAAACTTACCCAGATATAGATAGACTAAATAAGAGTGTCCGGCCTCCATGGGTCTGTGCTGTTCGCCAAAAGGCACCAATAGATCTTTGTCCAGTCCCCAGTCTAAAAAAGTGCCCACATCCGTAATCGCTAATACCTTTAGATAGGCAAACTCCCCCACGCAGGCTTTGGGGGTTTTTGTTGTGGCTATGGGGCGATCTTCAGAATCGAGATAAAGGAATACGTCGATAGCGTCGCCCACTGCCAGATGTTTGGGTGCTTGTTTGCGCGGCAGTAAAATCTCGCCAAGCTCATCGGCATCCAAATAAAAGCCAAAAGGGACGGTTTTTACGACTTCTAATCTATGATTTGTACCAATGCTAATCATTTTACTGTCTCAAGGGTATAGGGATTTTATTACCTGTGCTTGCAGATTTAGCGACTGTGCAACTGTAGTGTGCCCGTGAGTTGAGCTACAGATTGCAGTTCGTGTCGTGCCAAATATGCTTGAATGCCCTGGTTGATCTTTTGGCAGACGAGTGGATCGTAGAATAGCGCCGTGCCAATGCCAACGGCAGTGGCTCCTGCGATTAGAAATTCAATAGCATCCTCAGCATTACAGATACCACCCTGGCCGATGATAGGGATGCCGTGGTCACGACAGACTTGGTAGACCTGGTGTACCTTGAGCAGTGCCACGGGTTTGATGGCAGGGCCTGATAGCCCCCCCTGGTTGTTGCCGATGATGGGGGTGCGGCTTTCGATGTCGATGGCCATCCCCATTAGGGTGTTGATGACGGAAAAGGCATCCGCGCCGGCCTCGATGCAGCCTTTGGCATTGGCAGCGATGTCGGTCTGATTGGGTGAGAGTTTGATGATTAAGGGTTTATGGGTCATTTTGCGGCAGGCCTCTACCACTTTGGCTGACATGGCAGGATCATTGCCAAAGGTCACGCCACCCTCTTTAACATTGGGGCAGGAGATATTGACCTCGATGGCATCAATGGGCGAGTTGTCGAACCGTTTGGTAACGGCTTGATACTCTTCGATGGTGGAGCCAGAGACATTGGCAATAAAACGGGTCTCATCAAAATCAAGTTGTGGCAGAATCTTATCGACGACGTTGTTGACCCCAGGATTTTGCAGACCAATAGCATTCAACATCCCACTGGGGGTTTCATAGATGCGATGGGGTGGGTTGCCTGAGCGAGCCTCTCCAGTCGTACCTTTTAGGCAGACAGCGCCTGCATCTTGGTTGGAAAAGCCTTGCACCCGCGTATACTCTTCGCCAAAGCCGACACAGCCTGAGAGCAGTACCAGAGGGGTGTTGAAATTGAGTCCGCAGAAATCTACAGCCAGGGATGCGTCTGAGTTTGATGCCATGAGATAGACCTATGTTTCATATTGTTCTGTTTGAGCCGGAGATACCACCCAATACGGGTAATATCATACGCTTGTGTGCGAATACTGGCAGCACTTTACACCTGATTCATCCTTTGGGTTTTACCCTGGATGATAAGCGTCTGCGCCGAGCTGGGTTAGATTATAGTGAATGGGTGGGGGTGCAGGAGCATAAAAATATGGCGGCCTTTATATCAGCCTGCCAGCCTGCGCGTCTCTTTGCCTGCACCACGCGAGCCACGCAATATCACTCAAATGCAACCTACAAAGCGGGTGATGCCCTGCTGTTTGGGCCGGAGACGCGAGGTTTGCCGCAGTCACTGTTGGATGATCTGCCATCGGAGCAGCTGATTCGCATCCCGATGTTGCCAGAAAATCGCAGTATGAACCTGTCGAATGCGGCGGCGGTGATTCTTTATGAAGCTTGGCGGCAACAAGGATTTTCAGGGGGTTGCTAGTACACTGCCAATATAACCTGGACGGTGTACTCGGCTTAACTCTCTGCTTTAATGCTGCGCGATAATAGCCGCTGCACGGCCTCTTTGGGGTCTAGCCCTTAATAGAGTATTCGATAGACCTGCTCGGTAATGGGCATCTCCACGCCTAACTCCCTGGCCTTGTCAAAAATCTCTTGAGCCGTGCCAACGCCCTCTACCTCTTGTCCGATCTCTTTGCGTGCCTGCTCAATGGTGAGTCCTTTGGCCAGAGCCAATCCCATACGCCGATTGCGTGATTGATCATCGGTGCAGGTCAGCGCCAGATCGCCCAGCCCCGCCAGTCCCATAAAGGTTTCGGGTTTGCCGCCAACCGCTTGTCCCAATCGCATCATCTCAGCCAGCCCACGGGTGATGAGGGCCGCGCGGGTGTTAGCACCAAAACCAAGACCGTCGGCAATACCGGCGGCGATGGCCAGTACATTTTTTGCGCCGCCGCCGATCTGCACACCGATGATATCGCTGCTGGTATAGGCGCGAAAGCAGTCAGAGTTGAGATAGCTGGCAAAACGTTGGGCATGTGCTTCTGAGGGTGAAGCAACCGTGATGGCTGTCGGCAGGCCTGTGGCGACCTCCATGGCAAAGGTGGGGCCTGAGACCACGGCAATATCACGCTCACCTAATACCTCAAGTGTGACCTGATGCAGTAGTTTGCGGGTTTTTGGCTCAAGCCCTTTGGTGGCCCAATTGACTGGAATATCTGCGCCAATCAGTGGTTTGACAGCCTCCAGCGCTTGGCGGAAGGCGTGGCTGGGAACCACGATCAGTAGCTCATCAGCACCTGTTACTGCTTCAGCCAGATCAGAGACTGGCTGTAATCGCTCTGGTAGAGGGACTCCCGGTAGATATTGTCGGTTTTCCCTATCTTGTTGCAGTGGCGTGATCTCTGCTTTGAGATGCCCCCAAAGCCGCACATTATTGCCATTGCGGCTGAGCAGGATGGCGAGAGCCGTGCCCCAGGAGCCCGCCCCCAGTACTGCGATGGTTGCTGTTGACGACATAGTGGGGAGCCTCGGTTGACTAGTGTGTGGTTGTGTTGCTGTCAGCCTTCTCTTTGGTGCTCTTTTCAGCCAGATGTTGGGCATAGAGGGCATCAAAATTAACGGGAGTGAGTAGTAACTGGGGGAAGCTGCCTTTGGCCACGAGGTCAGAGACCAGCTCGCGCAGATAGGGGAATAGCGTATTGGGACAGTAGCTGCCCAGCATGTGGCTTTTTTCATTATCTGGAAAACCGCGCAGCTGGAAGATGCCGGCTTGCTGAGCCTCAACCAGGAAGGCGATCTTACCATCGACCTTGGTGGTCACGGTAACAGAGAGTACGACCTCATAGGTGTCTTCACCGATCTGTTTTGCTTCGCTGTTGAGGTTAAGGTTGGATTCTGGTTTCCATTCGCCATTGAAAACTTGGGGTGCATTGGGCGCTTCGTAGGAGATATCTTTAATGTAGATGCGTTGCAGGGAGAACTCACGTGGGGTTTCGGTTGCTTGCTCTTTTTCGTTATCAGTCATTTTTAGTGTCCAGTGGTCAGGTTTATACGTTTTTAGGCGTTTGTAGGGCTACCAGCCTGTCGGGGTTAGGGTGAATTTACTGCGGGAAATCTATTTTGGCCAGATATTCTAATGATAATGATGGTGTCAAATATGAGTATATTCATCTCAATGGGTCAGAAGAATCGGACGCATAACGGCTTTTCCTCGCTATGATCACCCAGGTTTGATAGTGCCTGGTTAGCTTTTTTTGTTTTTACTGAGTGGCAGATTAACGCTTGTCCATGTTGCTATGCCACCTTTTAGTTCATAGATATTTTTAAAGTCATTTTCACGCAATAGTTTGCAGATGCCGCCACTGACTGTGCCTGTGCTACAGACAACAATAATCGCTTGTTCTTTATTTTTTAACTGATGCAGTTGGTCTTTGAAACCATTGCTGGGGATGTTGATGGCATTGATAATGTGGCCTTTTGCGTAATCGGTCATAGCTCGGACATCAACCACCAGGGCATCTTCCCGATTGATCAACTCTGTCGCACGCGCGGGATCAATGGCGGTTTTATTCATAAAACTTGCCCAAAGATTTTGTGCCAGTAGCCCTAAAACAACCGCTAAGCCGAGGAAGAGGGGGAAGTTGTTGCCCACAAATTCGTTAAATTGTTCCATATTTATATTGCCTGATTGGTATAAACCCTGAGGTCATGGTTTAGCCTATTAAATTTAGTGACCTTGGGAACAAAAAATTTCCCGCATCATTTTAATAAGACGCAAGGTGCGGTTGTCGCTGATCCGGTAGTAGACGCGGTTGGCATCCTTTCGGCACGCTAGGATACCCTTGTCCCGCAGAATGGCAAGGTGTTGGGATATATTGCTTTGTGAAGTGCCCACATGATTAACGATATCCTGAACGCTGATTTCAGCATTACCCAGTATGCAGAGAATTTTTAGCCGCAGTGGGTGAGACATGGCTTTGAGAGAGCGCGAAGCGCGGGCAATGTCTTCATTGTTAATAATCAGTGATGTCATGGATATGTTTTGGTTTTAGTGGTGACTACATTAGCAAAGCGGCCTGGAATAATACTCTGTTTAGGTGATGGTTGAGAACCCTTACCTGTTTTCTCAATATTATCAAGAAATAGCTTTGCCAGAGTTTGGGTGAGATGATTCAATACTCTGATGACCAATAGTGAAGATCAAAACCGATGACAGATAGAAGCAAACCCATTGTATTACTCATTTTGGATGGTTGGGGATATAGAGAAGGCGGCGATGATAATGCCATCAATGGTGCACAGACCCCCGTATGGGATCGGCTCTGGCAACAGTACCCTCATATGCTGATTGGTACCTCGGGTGAGGCGGTGGGTCTGCCGGATGGGCAGATGGGCAACTCGGAGGTGGGACATCTTAATCTGGGGGCAGGGCGGGTGGTCTATCAGGAGCTTTCTCGCATTGGTCGATCCATTGATTCGGGTGTTTTCTATTCCAACCCCAGTTTGACACACATGGTCGATCGCGCCGTAACCCATGGCAAAGCGGTGCATATTATCGGGTTGTTATCGCCCGGTGGGGTACACAGCCATGAAGCGCATATCCACGCCATGGTTCGCATGGCGGCAAAACGGGGGGCGAGCAAAATCTATGTGCATGCCCTGCTGGATGGTCGAGATGTGCCACCAAAAAGTGCAGAATCTTCATTAAAGGCGATGAATGAGCTGTTGGCTGAGCAGGGGGTTGGTCGCATTGCCACGGTGACGGGACGCTACTACACCATGGATCGGGATCAGCGCTGGGAACGGGTAGAGAAAGGCTATGCTGTGATGACGGAAGGCAAAGCAGAGTTTGAAGCCACTGATGCCATTGTCGCACTGCATCAAGCCTATGATCGAGGCGAAACAGATGAATTTGTTGCGCCAACTAAAATTCAAGGGGCTAACGATGAGCCGGCATTGATGGAAGATGGTGATGCGGTGGTCTTTATGAACTACCGCTCTGACCGTGCGCGTGAGATTACCCAAGCCTTCATTGAATCTGATTTTAGTGGTTTTGACCGGCAGGTCACGCCGAAGCTGGCGGGCTTTGTCACCCTCACGCAATACAATCAGGCGTTTGATACCCCTGTTGCATTCCCTCCCAATGAGCTGCACAACGTCTTTGGTGAAGTCATTGCAAACCACGGCCTGCGCCAGCTGCGCCTGGCTGAGACTGAAAAATATGCCCATGTCACCTTCTTCTTCAATGGGGGGCGGGAAACGCCGTTTGAAAATGAAGACCGTATCTTAGTACCGTCTCCCAAGGTGGCAACCTATGATCTGCAACCTGAAATGAGTGTTGATGAAGTGGCTGACAAGCTGGTTGAGGCGGTTGAAGGTGGGCAATATGATGTCATTATCTGCAATATGGCCAACCCAGATATGGTGGGGCATACCGGCATTTATGCGGCGGCAGTCAAAGCGGTTGAGGCAGTAGATCGAAATCTGGGACGGGTCATTGCAGCGATTGAAGCGGTGGGGGGGCAAATGCTGATAACAGCAGATCATGGCAATGTTGAACAGATGCAAGATCCAGAGACGGGGCAACCCCATACAGCACATACCCATAACCCTGTGCCGCTGATCTATATTGGATCTGCTACGGTGTTGGCAGAGCAGGGGTCACTCTGTGATCTCTCCCCTACGATGTTAAAACTGCTGGGTTTGGATCAACCCGCAGAGATGACGGGGCGACCCTTGGTAGATTACGGCTAAAAGTAGCGGTGGGTTAATCCATGTTGCAATACTTTCGGGCGCATCTTTTGTGGCCACAAGGCACGGGGCTGCTATTGCTGGGTATGATGGCGCTTGCCCAGGCTGCGCCGTTGGAGACAAAAAAGGAGGAGTTGCAACAGGTTCGTGGGCGCATTAGTCACCTTCAGTCAGAGCTGAAATCAGCAAAGGATCACCAGCTTGAGCTGAATAAAAACCTGCAAGCAGTGGAGCAGAAGATCGGGAAATTGGCGCGCCGTTTGCGCGTGTTGGCGGGGAGTTTAGCTCGCCAGCAGAAGCAGCTGCAACAACTACAAAAAAAACAGACGCAGCAGGAGCAGGCGTTGGATATCCATCGATCTCTTTTGTCGCAGCAGATTCGCACAGCCTATGCCATGGGGCGGCAAGAGCGCATCAAGATACTGCTGAACCAGCAAGACCCTGCCACCATCAGTCGGGTTATGACTTATTACGACTACTTTAATCAGGCCAGAATGGAGCAGTTGGTGCTGATTCAAACGCTGATAAACAATCTACAGGAGACGGAAGCTGATCTCATTAGTGAGACGAATAGGCTGGAAGAGCTGCAAGCGAAAGAGCTGCAACAGCAGGATGCGTTAAAAACGGCGCAGCTGGCGCGTTATGAGGTGGTCAAATCGCTTGCAGGCGTGATCAGTAGCAAGGGACAAGAGTTGGGTGGATTGAAGCGGAATGAAAAACAGCTGAAATCCCTTATGCAGCGGCTACAGCAGGAGTTATCAGCAGTGCCGACTGAAGCCGTATCGCATAAAGCTTTCCGCACCCTGAAAGGACGATTGCCTTGGCCATCAAAGGGCAAACTTATTGCGCGTTTTGCCTCATCAAAAGGAGCCGGCATGCGTTGGGATGGTGTGGTGATTGCGGGTCAAGAGGGACAAGAGGTGAAGGCAATACATCATGGCCGTGTTGCTTTTGCTGAATGGCTACGAGGATTTGGTCTGCTGCTCATTATTGACCACGGCAACGGTTACATGAGCCTTTATGGCCATAACCAGAGCCTGTTTAAAGAGGTGGGCGACTGGGTAGAGGCGGGTGAGATGATTGCTTTGGTCGGTAGCAGTGGCGGGCGATTGAAATCAGGTGTCTATTTTAGCATTCGGAAAAAAGGCAGACCCGTTAACCCCAAACGCTGGTGTAAAAAAATTAAAGGCAACAGGGTCACTAGCGTTTTAGGGGTTAGCAGTAAAACTGCTTTGGCAGAAAGTTGAGGAAAAATTTTAAATATCAGCTTATGCTGCTGAGTTCTATACTTAATTTAATTTAAATGCTTAAACAGGATTTGGGTTTAAAGATGAATCAAAGGTTGAAAGTTGTTCTGGTATTGATGCTGGGTTTAATGATGGGCGGAATTTTCTTGTCCGACCGAGTGGCGATGGCTGAAGAGAATCAAGATATCGCGCCTTCAACTCCTGACATGCCCTTGGAAGAGTTGCGTACCTTTGCGGAAATCTTTGGTCGGATTAAGCGTGACTATGTTGAGCCAGTGGATGACCGCGTGCTGCTAGAGCATGCAATTCGCGGCATGCTGGCCGGGCTTGATCCCCACTCTGCCTATTTGGGTGATGATGAATTTAAAGAGTTAAGAGTAGGCACAACAGGTGAATTTGGCGGCCTGGGTATTGAAGTAGGGATGGAAAATGGTTTCGTAAAGGTCATCTCTCCCATCGATGATACGCCAGCACAGCGTGCAGGGGTTGAGGCGGGTGATCTGATTATTCGTCTGGATGACAAGCCGGTTAAAGGGATGAGTCTCAATGATGCGGTTAAGGCCATGCGTGGCAAGCCGGGCAGTAAAATCATCATCATGGTGGTGCGTGAAGGGCGGAGCGCGCCTTTTCAGATAGAGATCATTCGTGACATTATCAAAACTACCAGCGTTAAAGGGCGCATACTGGAGAAAGAGTTTGGCTATATTCGCATCTCTCATTTTCAGGCACACACCAGTGAGGATATGCTGAAAAATATCCAGCGGCTAAAAAAGGAGAGTGGCGGCTCCCTGAAGGGATTAATCCTGGATCTGCGCAACAATCCCGGTGGCGTATTAAATGGTGCCGTGGCTGTCAGTGATGCCTTTCTCAAAGATGGGCTTATTGTCTACACTGAAGGGCGAATTAAGGATTCTCAACTTAAATTTAATGCCGCGCCAGATGATGTGTTGGAAGGTGCGCCTATCGTTGTGCTTGTTAATGGTGGATCGGCCTCTGCCAGTGAGATTGTGGCGGGTGCTTTGCAGGATCGGAAGCGTGCCATCATCATGG
>JAJRWL010000115.1 GCA_024276875.1 Gammaproteobacteria bacterium | reverse complement strand
GCAATCTAAAAAGTGCCAATGCCCTGTTTGATGGCAGTTTAGGGCGAGTCAATCGTCAGCGTCGGGGGCTTTACATCTCGGCGGCACGTTCGTTGCTGTTTAATCATGTGCTGGCAGAGCGTGTTAAACAGGGGAGTTGGAATCAGCTTCTTGTGGGCGAGCGGGTGGCGCTACAGGGCAGTCGAAGCTCTTTTCATGCAGAGGAGATAGATGCGGTACTGCTGACTCGTTTAGATGAGATGGACATACACCCAACAGCTCCATTGTGGGGCAGGGGTGAAAATGAGGTAACGGTGGAGGCAGCCAAGCTTGAAGCGACAGCGCTGGCTGGTTTTGCTGAGTGGCAGCAAGGGTTAGAGTGCTGTGGTGCAGAGATGGCGCGTCGGGCATTAAGAGCCCCTGTGGTGGATATGGCGTGGGAGATTATGCCAGATCAGCTGCTGATCAGCTTTACGCTACCCAAAGGGAGCTATGCCACAGTGCTGCTGAGAGAGTGCCTGGATTACGCTGTAGCGGTTTAAGTTGCCTCCTGTTTCTTGCGAGATAACGCCATGCTCAGCGGCAGGCTAAAGTGGCGGTTTTTTGTGTAAAATGGAGCTTGCGACATACACAAAAAAACGACGCTTTAGCCTGTCCGCTGGAGCTAATTGTTATGCCATATTTTCGATTAATCATCTTTTTCCCAACCAGCTCTGCCACCCCACTGATTACACCCAGCCCAATGACTATGTTCCATGTCACCAGTGTTAGGTTCGTTACACCAGCCACACCACTGAAGTGATTCGAGAACTAGAAAACAACTTGCACAAACATATTTATCACTCTCGGTTCTAACAACAGTATGATAGCCATCGCAATTATTGCAATTACCCATATCCCATGAGTCATCACCGTCCATTGCAGCAACATGTGCAGCACCATCATCTATTAGTTCAGATGCTAAGTCTTCTGGCTCGAATTTCTTACCACAATTATCACATTGTCCAAAACCTTCATTCTCGAAAAACACTTCTGTGGAACAATCAGGACATTCAATTTTCAACCATTTTTCAGAAAGTCCACAAACCAAACAACTTGCGTCGTATATCTCTTTTAACTCATCTTCGTGCTCTTGAGAGTCAAAGCCACAAGATGGACACGATTTAAATGTAAAACCTTTTAGTTTTTTATTTTCTATCTTAGGTGAGATCTGGTTATAAATGACTTGCAAAAAAGAATGTAATTTCCTTAACTCTCCATCAATATTAGCTACATCTATCTTCCATGGTTCAAATATTTCACGCCAACGCTCTGTTATTAATTTGTGCAAAAAATACCATGCGGTTAATTGTTGTTTGACTATATCTCTTAGTTGTTCTTTATTCTCTTCTTCACTGTGCGCCTCATGAAAAAAGTGAACCATTTTATTTCTATGTTTTGTTATTTCACGAAAAACTGATAGCTCTTGCTTAGTAAGCCCGCTTCGCACTATTTTTGTTAATCTTTCAGAAGCACCATCAAGTGAAACAGATTGAAAATTACCTGAAACAAATTTATTCCAGTCTGGTTCTTGTCTGTGAGAAATCACGAGAGTCCAATGTTCCGCCATAAGCCTAGCTTTAAGGAATAACTCTACAGCCGCGTGAAAATGAATAACAGAATACTTTGGTTGTTCAGTTAGCTCAGAAATTGCCTTTTCTAGGAAGTCTAATCCGTTTTTGACAAGTCGCTCTAACATTACATCCTTATTCATTTCTACCCCTTTTTTTGGCATAACAGCACATAGGTTGCGCCAGTACCTCCATCAAAATAGGCAGCGGAGCAGAAGGCCATCACAAAAGGAAATTGCCTCAGCCATTGATTAGTTTTCTGTTTAAGCACGGGTTGCTACGCTGCTGGTTCACGCCCTTTACCATGAATGATGAGTATGCAGCGCAGCTCTCTATGGTGGGCTTGCTTAAGAAATCGAGTGAAAATGGGTTGAGCCTGCTTAACCCTTAATCCATGAAGATCTAAACTGTCGGCAGGTGGAATACGCCCTTTTTGTAGGTTTTTAACCACTCTTTTTTGTATGCCAGGTTGTACAAATAGAAGCGCTTCAGTTGTCTCAATATCCATATCTGCAAGGAATTGGGGGTTCGGTTTATCGGCTGATTTTTGCGCTGGCGGTAAAGGCTCAGGCCGTCGAGATTTGCGAAAGGGAGGCGCTTTATCCTGCCGTAGTGGCTTAACCCCCTTAACCGCCTCTTGGAATAGTGCCAAGCCCTCTTGACGGGTGATTTTGGTGTTTTTTTTATCTGACATGGCAGGAATTATAGCAAGTGGAGTAAAGGGCATTGAAAAAGCTTTTTTGAACCGTGTATCGCATTAATTTTTCCAGTATAGTTAGGCGTTTACTTATCCATATTTGCAGGAAGAATCAGCCACTTTTAGGCGCTTACCCCATGAGAATTTTGTTGAGTAATGATGATGGTTATCAAGCCCCTGGCCTTAAAGCGCTGGTGGATGGCTTGTCTGCAATTGCGACCGTTACTGTTGTGGCACCAGAGCGCAATCGCAGTGGCGCCAGTAACTCACTTACGCTAGAGCGTCCATTGCGCGCCAATACGATGGATAACGGCTTTATTAGCGTTGATGGCACGCCAACAGATTGTGTTCATCTGGCGATTACAGGGTTACTGAAGAGCGAGCCAGATATGGTCGTTGCAGGTATTAACGATGGCGCAAATATGGGTGATGATGTGCTCTATTCGGGTACGGTTGCAGCCGCTACTGAAGGGCGATTTCTTGGGTTTCCTGCCATGGCTGTCTCTATGGCATCCTATGCACCAAAACATTTTGCAACAGCGGCTCGTGTAGCAAAAGAGATGATAGAGCGGATACAGTTGCATCCCTTAAGTGCAGATACCATTCTAAATGTGAATGTGCCTGATCTGCCCTATGCTGAGATCAAAGGCTATCAAGCAACGCGCCTTGGGCATCGGCATAAAGCTGAACCCGTGATCAAGGATTCTGATCCAAGAGGCCGGCTTATCTACTGGGTTGGGCCTGCAGGGGCAGAACAGGATGCGGGACCAGGGACGGATTTTCATGCTGTACGAGAGGGGTACGTATCAGTTACTCCTTTAAAAATAGATTTGACACGACATGAGTTTTTGCCTGAGATGCAAGCTTGGTTGGATCGGCCGCCGGTAGAGTAGGGTATGGTCAATAAAGAGCTTCTTGGCGTTGGAATGACATCTCGGCGTACACGTAACCGTCTGGTAGAGCGATTGATTGATGAAGGTATCAGCAATCGAAAAGTGCTTGAAATCATCCGTAACACCCCCCGCCATATCTTTGTAGAGGAGGCATTGGCGAGCCGAGCCTATGAAGATACGGCATTGCCGATTGGTTTAGGTCAGACCATCTCTCAGCCCTACATTGTCGCGCGTATGACAGAGATACTATTAGCGGGTGGCTCATTAGACACGGTGTTAGAGGTGGGTACCGGCTCTGGATACCAAACGGCCATCCTCTCTCCTTTAGTTAAGCGCATCTATAGTGTGGAGCGCATTGAACCCTTTATTAAACAAGCGCGCTCACGCTTCCAAGATCTGCAACTGCGTAATATTCGGCTCAATCATTGTGATGGGGGCATGGGGCTGCCTCAATATGCGCCCTTTGATGGGATTGTTGTTACCGCAGCACCAGAGGGTATTCCATTAGCATTGGTTGAACAATTAGTGGTAGGAGGACGAATGGTTTTACCTATTGGCGTACGTGATGAGCAGGCGCTCGTGTTAGTTGTTCGTACTGAAAAAGGCTATGACAAAGAGATACTGGAACGCGTTATGTTTGTGCCTATGCTGGGAGGGGTTAGCTAGTGAGGCTCTTTTCAACACTGTATGAACGCGCTATGCGGTGGGCTCGTCATCAACATGCTCAGAGATATCTTGTAGGGCTAAGCTTTGCTGAATCCTCTTTTTTCCCCATTCCGCCTGATGTGATGTTAATGCCAATGTCACTCGCTAACCCAAAACGCGCTTTATGGTTCGCCGGTATTACCACTTTGGCCTCTGTATTAGGAGGGGTGTTTGGGTATCTGATCGGTGTGTTTGCTTTTGATATGGTAGAGCCTCTATTGCACAGTGCGGGCTATTATCCAAAATATTTGCAAGCAAAAGCATGGTTTGATGAGTGGGGCTTTTGGGCCGTATTTTTGGCAGGGTTTTCCCCCATACCTTATAAAGTATTTACCATTACAGCGGGCGCGATATCCATGGCGATTGCGCCCTTTGTTATTGCCTCTCTCATTGGTCGTGGCGGACGTTTCTTTTTAGTGGCTATGTTAATGGCATGGGGAGGGGAACGTATGGAAAAAATACTGCACAAATATGTAGATCGTCTTGGCTGGTTGATTGTTGCTTTGGTTATTATCACCATATTAATAGTTCGATACTAGTGTTATGGGGTTTGGTGATGAAATGAGATTGCCGCCCGCATCCTTAGTCGCCATATGGCTTAGATTGTCAGTTGTGATAATGGCGGCATTATGGCTCAATGCCTGTGGGACACCAGGTGGAGCCCCCGTTGTTACTCGCCAACCAACACCATTAAAGCCACTTCATCCGGTGGCTTATCACATAGTTAACCCTGGTGATACGCTGTATGCCATTGCTTGGAGAGCCGGTGTTGATTATAAAAAATTAGCAGAGTGGAATCAGATCCAGTATCCGTATACTATTTACTCAGGTAAGCGATTGCGGCTAAACCCACTGGTAAAAGTACAGCATAAAACCGCTAGTGCAACTATTAAAAATGGCAAATCGGTAAAGAGACAAAAAACGTCGATTGCATCACAAAAATTAAAAAAAAGATCGATAAAACCCTCAAGATTACAGCGTAGTGCCGCTAAAAATAGTAAGCGGCTCCGATCATTAGAACTGGATCGAAAATTAAAGTGGCAATGGCCCACAAACGGAATAGTCATGCAGGGTTTTTCTGGTCGTGACCCAGCCAGAAAAGGGTTGAAGATAAGTGGGCATGTTGGGCAATCAATTCGTGCCGCAGAATCAGGGCAGGTCGTATATAGCGGGAATGGTTTAATTGGCTATGGGGCACTTATTATCATTAAGCATGATAGTAATTACTTAAGTGCTTATGGTCATAATAGAAAACTATTAGTTGTAGAAGGTGATGCAGTAGCCAAAGGTCAGCAGATCGCAGAGATGGGACATGCTGCCAACGGCAAGTTTTTATTGCATTTTGAAATCAGACGCAGGGGCAAGCCTGTTAATCCCATAAGACTTTTGCCAAAGCGGCGATAATATAGCGCTGCTAAGCAGTGGTAGGAGGCAGTATGACGGAAGAGGAAGATAATATGGAATTAACAGCTGATGTGAAAAAAGATATGCATGATATAGATGATAAAAATGTGTTAGTGGCAGATAAAAAACCGAAGGCCAAACCAAAAGGCCGTACACCTAGCGATATTCCTGATGGCCAAGCTGATGCCATGCGACTCTACCTGAGCGAGATTGGGTTTTCCCAACTGCTAACAGCAGAGGAGGAGGTCTATTACTCACGGTTAGCGCAAAAAGGAGATGTACCCTCCCGTCAACGCATGATCGAATGCAATCTGCGCTTGGTTGTAAAAATTGCTCGGCGCTACATGAATCGCGGCTTAGCCTTACTTGATTTAATTGAAGAAGGTAATCTAGGGCTTATCCGAGCAGTAGAAAAATTTGACCCAGAACGCGGATTTCGTTTCTCCACATATGCTACATGGTGGATTAGACAGACAATTGAACGAGCGATTATGAATCAGACTCGAACAATAAGACTGCCGATTCATGTTGTAAAAGAGATCAATGTTTATTTACGTGCGGCACGCAAGCTAGCACAAACCTTAGATCATGAGCCATCAGCAGAAGAAATTGCAGAGCTACTGGATAAACCTATAGATAATGTAAAACGTATGCTCGGTTTAAATGAGCGCGTAACCTCTGTAGACACACCATATGGTAAAGATGCTGATAAACCATTATTGGACACCATTCCTGATGAAGTAACACTTGATCCATCAGTTCGATTACAAAATGATGGTTTAAATGCCAATCTTGATACTTGGTTAAATAAGCTCAATGATAAGCAGCGAGAGGTTGTTGAACGCCGCTTTGGCTTGCATGGTTATGAGAACTCCACACTGGAACAAGTAGCAAATGAGCTGGGCGTTACAAGAGAGCGAGTGCGCCAGATACAAATGGATGCACTGAAACGCTTACGCGTTATACTTGAGAAAGATGGCTACTCAATTGATTCAATATTTAAGTAGTGATTAGCTGTTTTTTAAAATGATTGCAGCATAAATGGTGTATGCTAGATTTAGCATTTCCCTGTGCAAAATTACCTCGTTTACGTGACAGCTAATTTCTTTTGCCCCGACCGTCCTGTGTCCGTGCCGCTACGCCACACCATCGTAAACTCGCAGCTGACTACGGTAACTATAGCTGTTTATCTTCCTCTACATCACTCGCTGTTCGCAGAATAATATATGCTCAGCAGATGGCTATCAAGAAACAGCTTGTTGGAAATATTGGGATCAATAGCTCTTTGTTGAAAAATAGCTGAAATTAGTTGGTTGGAGTATTGAGCTTATATGATCCAATCGATCATATGGTGCTCTAAATCATCAGCCTCTGTCTCACAAATGACTCGGCCAAGAATGGCATTGCCTGAATTAAATACACTTTCTGGATTAGCTGAGCGTAGAGGATGCCACTCTGGTAGCTCTTTTCCTTCTGCTAACAGGCGGTAGGCGCAAGTTGAGGGTAGCCAATAGGGGTCATTAAGGTCATCTAAAGTCATGGTGATGCAGTTGGGAACCAATACAGAGCGTTCGGTATATCGGGTGCATTGCGCTGTTTCCATATCCAATAGATGGCAGACCACATTGGTAAAATAAATCTCTTGCGTCTCCTCATCTTCTAGCCGATGTAGGCAGCATTTTGCACAGCCATCGCAAAGCGCCTCCCATTCGTCTTGGGATAGTTGCTTGAGTTCTTTTTCTTTCCAAAAATTGGGTTGAATCTGTGACATGGCGTGAGTCGTTTCTGTAGCTCACTTGGGAGCTTGTTCTCTAGTACTAGGGGTGAATTGTGACATAACCGACTGTCTTAAAGGGATTATTATGCACAATTTAAAATAAACCCAGTTTTAGTGAATTAAAATGACTTAAAAGTGAAATTGACTTATGTTAGTTAAGTGCTAACTGCATGATATATATGAGAATAATTGCTTTCGTATAAAAACTGGTCATTTTGAATGCAATCCTGTCAGAGCGCGGGTTAAAGATGTGCTAACTCTAGTTTTACACACAGTTATCCACAGATATTGTGAAT
>JAJRWL010000114.1 GCA_024276875.1 Gammaproteobacteria bacterium | reverse complement strand
ATCGCCCTCGATGCACAATGCACCGGTAATCTCCACATGGGGGACACGTAGTACCGCGTCCGGTGAAAGAATAATACTCGCGGTTTCGTGCTCCGGAAACCCTCTTGGCAAAAGTAACTCAGCCCAGGCGAATTCACGTCCCCACAGCAACTCAGGCAGTTGGAGCCGATATGCTGTGGCACCTCGTTCACGCTTTTTTGGGTTGAGGATCAGGCATGGAAAATCCTTCTGGATACTGGATAAATCCAAGCTCACCCGCTGACCTCCTCATGCCAAGCCGGATGTTTTAGGAACAGCCGGTGGTGGTCTACGGGTCTTTGGCGTCAATCCTGCCCCCCCCGGACCACTGGGGCTGACGGTTTCATGATTGCATCCGAAGATTCGGCGGACCTCACGTCGAATCTCCTGTTCATCATTTATCGCCAGGATAGTACGGATATCCCCAGCAAGTGTGTCGCACCAAATTTGAAATGCATTATGTCGTTTGCCGCCATCCCCATTCCAGCGCTCAGCGAAGTTTTCGCCAGGGACGGTAGGATTGTCTACATGGTATTCACCATCTATAACATCTACCATGCCCGGCAGTAGTTCTGCGAGATCTGCAAGAAGTTGCATTGGATGAGTATAGGGCCTACCAAGGTCTGCCAACCCTGCATAACAAGCAGTGAGCAGTGTCACAATAATGACTGAGATTGGTTTGTACTCCTTATCGATGATATTACGATGGATGCACATGTCTCTGTGACGCTTAAAAAGCCGTATAGACAGTCGCAGGGTATCTGTGATCTCAATATCCTGGTCGGGCACAGGGGTAATGCCGGCTGCTTCGAGGAAACTATCAGCCTTCATAAGTAAATATTGAATCAATTGTCGTTGCGCGGTGTCGTTGACCCAACTGGAGAATCCTGCGGGGTTTGAAGTCTTCCACTTCTCAGTTGGGTTATCGACCACTGCAAGTGCCGTGCTTAGATACTCCTTCGATGGCAGATATTTTGGCGCCATAGATGCTAGAGTATCTTCCGGCACTTTCTCTAATGGAACGGATGGTGTGAATTCTAGATAGAATGGCTTCCCAGCGTAGTTAATATTCCAGCAACGCTTCTTTGCTGTAGCCGAATATCTTTGCAAACCGTCACCAACCTTATTGAAAAATCCAACCGGATTCACAATATCAACATGGGAGATATCTACCTGACAGACAGCATCGATATCAAACTTGTCACGACCTGGTGACCGTATCAATGTCTGAGTACGAGCAGAACCTTGCGGTATCACCTCAATTAATTCATCTGACCACCCGAGTTCTTTTATCAGGTGCTTCGCCACATCGGTGTAAGCAGCCGCTGCGGCATCGATATCCTCCTCAGGCACGGTTATGTGCTGATTCACATAATTTAATTCACGCACCCATGGACCATAAGCACGTAGGTTGTCCGAAACATCTTCCAAAGAGAGACCTTTCGTTATAGTAGACAGAGCCTCGGTCAGTTGTATGCGACGACCGCTCTCGGCATTTAATACAAGTGTTGCGTTCTTCGTGATGGCCATGCTTTGGCTCCTTACCTAATCATGATTGTTTTGACCTGTGTACCGGCACTCGCCGTCACATCATGGCCACTGATGGAAAACGCCGCACAAAAGGGAGTGTCCCGGCTGGCGCGGTCGTAAATAGTGTATGTTGGATGATGCCCTGCTTGTAGCATTTGGCCAAAACAAAATACAGAACTGGCCGGACTAATGGCGATCAAGTGTACTTCACTAGCCCGCATAACATCCTGTACGTGGTTGATGGCTCGGCGTGCAACGCTCCTGAACTGATCAAGATCATCGGGGTGACTAATACAGGTACCACTCGGATTGTGTATTCTGATACGTACCCATGGCATCCGACCAGTATCAATCTCAACGGCTAGATTCGCTGGTAAGGCCCCCTCATCAAGGTTTGCGGTGAGCTCAATAGTGATGAGCGCCTCTTTTGCTTGACTTTGGGATAAGCCATCCACGTTAAATGCACCCGCTGGTTGAGGCGTTGCTTCTAGATCCCACCGCCATGTACCTCGTTGACGATGATACTGGAACACTCGGACAGCCCGTGCCTCACCTATGATGCGTCCAGCTAGAACCATTGTGGCTATATGATGTAAAGGAAAGACTGCCAGTTCATCTATGACAGCAGCATGATAGTCATTGAAACTATTTACCAATTTTTGGATATCTAGCTCATGTTCGCTGAGGTACTGAACCCAAAACTCTGGGGTACGACGATCATCGCGCTGACAACGCCGGATATGATGATCTACCTTGGGTAGCATGGCACGGCCAGTATCCAATATGGCATCAATCAAATCCGATTCATTGAAATAAGTCGGTACTTGAGCCAAATTCGCATGCAGTGTTATAGCTTTAGTGCGAGGAAACGACAATGAATCCAAATAGTGGTGAACTAAATCACGATGAGCCTGCCGCATTTCGTAAAGTCTGTCGGCAGGGTATTCGGTCGGCGCAAAACAGTCAATCAAACGATGATGCGCATCGCACATCAGCATGATGTTCTCAGCGTTATCAGAAAGTCTGTGGGAGTCGGTCGCATTGCCACGAGGGCCATTTGGGTCAGACGCAACAATATGAGCTAGGTAACCAATACGAGCCGATTTGTTATAGAGCGGAATGCTGGTCAGATCTTTCCCGCATCCTGTATACATGCAACGTCCACCGGCGTCCGCCCAAACTTGCCATGCGGTTTTTTGGGTGATTGGCGTGCCCCGTCCCGGGGCTCGCCCTAGGCTCTGCAATCGGGCGTCAACGAGAACAGCAATATCACCCTGATTTATGGATGTTAGATGCCATGCTGGGTCTGCAGAGTGAGCTGCGGACAGGGTGGCCAGTGACACCTCCTTCTGCTGCAAGAGCCCTCGCCGAGCCGATTTCCTCAGAGCTATCTTAGATTTTTTCTCCGGATCAGATGTATATAAAGTGGCTGCATTATCATCTAAATTAAAGACTTTACATAAATACTGTGCATGCAAATAGCCAATAGTGTGCCCAGCATTTAAACACTGATTAATCCAAGCAGCCAAGGCCTCGTCATCCATGTTTTCCTGGGTAGGTGTGGCCATATTGACGGGCATGGAAGATTGAGTAGGGGCATTCATTCTTGTTATTAGGTAGGACAATCCAATGACTAAAGGTAATAAAACAGTGAATGGAGGAGCTATTAGCTCTGTTATAGCATCTAAATGGTGTATTTTTATCTTGTTTTATTCGACTGCGATAATACTGAACCAGCTAAAGATTTAGTTTCATCATTATATTTATCACTTTTTATTACCTTAGATGCAAGATCTTCCATATCTGCGCCCGTTTGTTTTTTGTTTCGACTTTGAGCTAGTGCAGAGGCAGCTAAGCTCTTAGCTGTTTTAGATGAATTTTTATCATTAAGAGTTTTTGCAGCTTGTGTTGCAACTTTTTTTGAGGTTTTTTTATTATTTTT
>JAJRWL010000113.1 GCA_024276875.1 Gammaproteobacteria bacterium | reverse complement strand
GGCAACGGCTGTTCGCCACAAGGATTGGTGGCGCGGACATTCTCGCAGAACAAGTTGTTGTTCATCTCATTGACCTTGTCGATCAGGATGAAACCTGGCTCGGCATAATCATAGGTCGAGGCCATGATCATGTCCCACAGACGACGGGCACGAACAGTTTTATAGATCTTGCATGCAGCCAGACCGGTTTCACCAACGATGTAATCGCTCTTATCTGGCCACTCCCGCCATACAATCTGCTCAGGATTACCGAGATTCAGCTTGTCATCTTTCACCTCTTTCTCAGTCACAGGAAAAGCCAGGTCCCAATTGCTGTCATGCTTGACCGCCTCCATGAACTCCTCAGTAATCAGTAGCGAGAGATTAAACTGGCGCAGGCGGCCATCCTCTCGTTTAGCACGGATAAACTCCATAACATCGGGGTGTCCAATATCAAAGGTCGCCATCTGCGCACCACGACGGCCACCGGCTGATGAGACGGTAAAACACATCTTGTCGTAGATATCCATGAAAGAGAGCGGCCCCGAGGTGTAGGCTCCTGCACCACTCACATAGGCTCCCTGTGGGCGCAGGGTGGAAAATTCATAGCCAATGCCACAACCGGCTTTTAATGTAAGACCCGCCTCATGCACTTTGCCGAGGATGTCATTCATCGAATCGCTCACCATACCAGAGACAGTACAATTGATAGTGGAGGTGGCCGGTTTGTATGCCTGTGCGCCCGCATTGGAGGTGATGCGACCTGCAGGGATAGCACCATGGCGTAGCGCCCAAAGAAAACGCGCCTCCCATTCACACTGGTTCTCTGCACCCTCTTCAATCTCAGCCAAGGCCTTAGCCACCCGAGCATAAGTAGCATCAACGTCTGCATCAACTGCATCACCATCCTTGGTTTTGAGACGATATTTAGTATTCCAGATATCCTGGGAGGCAGCCTGTAGCGGAATATCAATCGTCACCGCTGATGGAACAGCTTTAAGATGCGCCGTTTTCATGTTTTAAACACCCCAATCAAGTCAAGTTAGCTATAGCAAACGGCGCTACTCTTCTCCTTTATCCTGAAGAATTCAGCGCCGTTATTTAGAAAATAAGTGGGTGTTGAAAGACACCCGGCAAGCAAAGTAATGCTGCCAATAGCTAGGAGTAGACTTGAAAGGGCTAAATATCAATAACTTAAAAACAAGCAACCCTATATATTGTGTTTTTTGTCGTCTATCCAGGCACGCAAACACTACATCTTGTGTTTGGTGAAATAAGAGTATGCCTATATAAAACCGCTGTCAAGTGGTCAGAAAACGGGGGGTTTTGCAAAAAATGTCTGTCACTACAAAGATATAGTGGACATTTCTCAGCTATTAAATAAATAAGTTTTTTTCAAAAAAAGCACTTATTTTTAGCGGTAACGCTGGCCGCTTAGCACAAGTACAAAAAGCAAAATAAAGCTAGGGTAAATTACAAAAAAGAAAAAAAGCTCAGGGCAGTGCCCTGAGCTTAGAAATGATAACTAATCAACAATATTTTCAAACAAAATACTGGAGAGATAGCGCTCTCCCGAATCAGGCATAATCACTACAATCGTCTTGCCTTCAAATTCAGGTTGCTTCGCCAAACGTGCAGCAACCGCAGCCGCCGCACCACAAGAAATACCAGAAAGAATACCCTCTTCTGTCGCCAGGCGACGAGCAAATTCAATGGCCTCTTCATTCTCAACCTGTTCAACCCGATCAACCAACGAGAGATCTAATGCCTCAGGAATAAAACCGGCACCAATCCCCTGAATTTTGTGTGGCCCAGGGGTTAGCGCTTCACCTGCTTTTGCTTGAGTTATCACGGGGCTGGCTGTTGGCTCTACTGCTACGGTGATGAGGTCTCTGTTGCAGGTGTTTTTAAGATAACGCGAAATCCCCGTGATCGTGCCGCCTGTTCCCACACCCGCAATCAGCACATCAATCTTGCCATCCGTAGCATCCCAAATCTCTGGGCCGGTCGTCTTCTCATGAATAGCGGGATTGGCTGGGTTGGTAAATTGCTGTGGCATATAGTAGTGGTCAGGGTCTTGAGCCACAATCTCTTCTGCCTTGGCGATAGCCCCTCCCATCCCTTTAGCACCCTCACTCAACACCAGATTAGCCCCTAATGCCTTGAGTACTTTACGGCGCTCCAAGCTCATTGTATCCGGCATCACCAGGGTAATGTCATAACCCCGAGAGGCGCAGACAAAAGCGAGCGCAATCCCCGTATTGCCGCTGGTTGGCTCAACCACCGCCATACCCGATTTGAGTAGCCCTTGCTTTTCTGCCTCCCATATCATCGCAGCACCAATTCGGCATTTTACAGAGTAGGCTGGGTTACGCCCTTCAATCTTAGCCAGTACCAATGCCTTGTCAGCATCAACGACTTTATTGAGCTTGACCAGTGGAGTATTGCCAATAGAGAGCGAGTTATCTTCAAAATAGTTCATGCGAAATTTTCCTTACCTAATTTGATTCAATACAAGTGGCGTGGGCTAGCGATACTCAACCTTTTTTCATTTAATTTCAATACCGCCATTATCGCCCGTCTAAATAGGTACAACTGTTTTTAAACCCCTTAAATTAACAAGTAACGTCTTTGTCCATTTTTATGTGGAAAGCAACTAACCCTAACCATAATGGCAGAGCGCAGGTGACGACACAACAACATTATTGACTTAGCGTTGACATACTGGCTTTAGTGGTCAAAAATAAGGATAAGTTTTTTAAATCATTTTGATTCACACCATTTACTTATCTTTATAGGAAACTGTCGTTATGAAAAAACTCATTTGTGCCACGCTCATCACACTTGCTTTTACATCAGCTACTTGCAATGCAAGCCAATCAACCGAGATAGAAGCTGTTTCTCAAAACGCACTTTCCTACGCCTGCAACATAATGCTGGAGCGGGGTTCAATGATGTTCTGTGGCAATGAAGTGATGGCAAGCAAGTACGCTAAAGCCGCCATTTCTGAGCTGGCTTATCTCGACAAAAGCTCTTATGCATGCAACACCATGGCGGCACGCGGTTCAGAGATGTTCTGCCAGAAAGAGAAGGCTGAAACCTTTTCTCACGCAAGCAATAACTAAAGCAGACAATACAGATAGTCACGGCCACCCCCATGGGGTGGCCGGAAACATTGCTCATTCTATAAAGGGGGGAGGCTACCCAGGCTGGCCATCTGCTCGGGGACGCATCAG
>JAJRWL010000112.1 GCA_024276875.1 Gammaproteobacteria bacterium | reverse complement strand
TCTTTTTAACGGCTACCTTTTTCTTAGCCACTTTCTTTTTAGTGTCCTTCTTTTTAACGGCTACCTTTTTCTTAGCCACTTTCTTTTTAGTGTCCTTCTTTTTAACGGCTACCTTTTTCTTAGCCACTTTCTTTTTAGCGTCCTTCTTTTTAACGGCTACCTTTTTCTTAGCCACTTTCTTTTTAGTGTCCTTCTTTTTAACGGCTACCTTTTTCTTAGCCACTTTCTTTTTAGTGTCCTTCTTCTTAGCCACAACCTTTTTATTAGCTGTCTTCTTTTGGGTCACTTTCTTTTTAGCGGTTGCCTTTTTTTTGGCCAGCTTCTTTTGGGTAGCCACCTTTTTCTTTACCGCCGCTGCTGTCTTCGCAACCTTCTTTTCAGGCTGCTCTTTTTTTTCGGGATCTTTTTTTGGCTCTGTTTTTTGTAAGGATTCTGCAGCAACGGGTTGCTTTGCCGGCGCTACTTTTGTTTCTGCTTCTGCTTCTGCTGCTGCTTTTTCTTCTGCAGCCTCTGGCTTTTTTGCATGCGCAATGGCATCAAGAATCTCACAGGCAGCATTGAATATGTCATCAATCTCACCGATGCCTTGAATTTGCCCCAGTTTGCTTGCCAGTTGATAGTATTCAACCAATGGTTCCGTCTGTTGTTTATAGACTTTCAGACGATTATCAATGGTGGCTTCATTATCATCACTGCGCTGGTGAAGTTCGCCACCGCATTTATCACAAACATCTTCAACCGTAGGCGGGTTGCTATACATGTTGTACATCTGACCACAGGACTCACAGGTACGCCGCCCTTCCAACCGTTGCATAATAATATCGGGATCTACATCAATATGCAGAGACATATCCAGTGGTTGCTCAAGCTCCTCTAGCAGCTCGTCCAGTGCTTCTGCTTGCGCTGTGTTGCGAGGAAAGCCATCCAATATAAAACCATTTGCCGCATCGGATTGCTTCAGCCGCTCTTTGATCATGCCTAGCACAATATCATCAGATACAAGATGGCCTTCGTCCATTGCTTGTTTAGCTTTGAGACCAAGCGGCGTTTTTGCCGCTACCGCTTCTCTTAGTAGATCACCTGTTGAGAGTTGTGGAATCTCATGCCGTTCAACTAGCTTTTTTGCCTGTGTCCCTTCCCCAGAATCTGGCGCACCCAATAGCACTATTCTCATGGCTTTTCTGCCTCTTAAATATTCTTGGTTATTCCCAATTACAGTTTACTGTTCGTCTAAAATCACGCTGATTAACGAGCATTTAACTGCACCTTTTTTATAATGCGTAAGCTACCCCCACTTATTGCATGAAGTCAATGCGGTTTTTACGGTTATTGCCAATAATCTATTGGTAACAAACAATCATTACGTTATTCTTTAACCATAATTATTAGAAGCCACCAATATAAGGAATCATGACAATGAAAAACGCCTTTTATGCACAGTCTGGCGGAGTAACCGCCGTCATTAATGCATCGGCCTGTGGCGTGATAGAAACTGCACGCAAACACGCCGATAAAATGGGCTCAGTCTACGCGGGTCGCAATGGCATTATCGGTGCATTGACCGAGGATCTGATCGATACGTCTCAAGAACCCGATGCGGCCATTGCCGCACTCTGTTCAACCCCCTCTGGAGCCTTTGGCTCTTGTCGCTATAAATTAAAAAGTCTGGAGGAAAATAAGCGTGAGTATGCACGCCTGATAGCGGTCTTTAAGGCGCATAATATTGGCTATTTCTTTTATAATGGGGGCGGTGATTCAGCCGACACCTGCCATAAAATCTCACAACTCTCTGAGAAGATGGGCTACCCAATCCAGGCTATTCATGTGCCAAAAACGGTAGATAACGATCTACCCATTACGGACAACTGCCCAGGCTTTGGTTCCGTTGCCAAGTACATTGCCGTCTCAACGCGTGAGGCAAGCTTTGATGTGGCCTCCATGTGTAAGACATCAACCAAGGCCTTTGTGCTGGAGGTAATGGGGCGACATGCAGGCTGGATTGCCGCAGCCGGTGGATTGGCCGCTGATGCCGATCATGATCTGCCAATACTCATTCTGTTCCCTGAAGTCACCTTTAACAAAACCGCCTTTATTGCCAAGGTAAAAGCAAAGATTGCGCACTATGGTTACTGCTCTGTTGTGGTCTCTGAAGGGGTGAAAGGAGCCGATGGTAAGTTCTTGTCCGACCAGGGATTGCGGGATGCCTTTGGCCATGCACAACTGGGGGGGGTTGCTCCCGTAGTGGCCAATATTATTCGTGAAGAGTTGGGGGTTAAGTACCACTGGGCGGTGGCTGACTATCTGCAACGTGCTGCACGCCATGTGGCATCCAAAACCGATGTTGAGCAGGCCTATGCCTTGGGCAAGGCAGCAGTAGAGCTGGCATTAGAGGGCAAAAATGCCATTATGCCTGCCATTACGCGCACCTCAGATAATCCTTATGCCTGGGAAATTGGTGTGGCTGACCTGGCCGATGTGGCTAATGTCGAGAAGATGATGCCAGAAGATTTTATCACTGAAGATGGCTTTGGCATTACCGATGCGTGCCGTCAATATTTGTCACCGCTGATTCAGGGTGAAGATTATCCCGAGTATGTTAATGGGCTGCCTAAATATGTGACACTCAAGAATGCGGCTGTGCTAAAGAAGTTGGTGACATTTGAGTTATAGATTCAGCTCGCTGTCCATTTTTTAAGCGATGATTAAGGGCTTCTCAGTTACCGCTGAGAAGCCCTTTTTAATTTAAACTCAGCGGTCAGCAAACTGGTTAGCAATGTGGTTGAACTCATCCTGTAAAACAACAAAGGCATCAATAATCTCAGGGTCAAACTGCGTACCCTTTGCTTCTATAATAATAGCCACCGCTTTTTCATGCGCCATCGGCTCTTTATAAATGCGTCGGCTAATCAATGCATCATACACATCCGCAATCGCCATTAATTGACCCGATAGTGGGATGTCATCACCCTGCAACCCTTCGGGATAGCCTGCACCATTCCACCACTCATGATGACTATATGCCACTTCACGCGCCAAACAGAGAAATGAGGTGCTGCCCAAATCCTTCTCTGCGGCCAAAATAGCATCACGCCCATAACGCGCATGCCGCTTCATCTCCTCCCAATCCTCTCCCTCCAACTTCCCCGGGTTGAGTAGAATACGATCGGGGACACCCACTTTGCCAATATCATGCAGTGGTGCCGATTTAAATAACAGGGTGATAAATTCATCATTGAGTTGATGACGAAACCGAGGATGATCATTTAGGTAGGTCGCCAGTAATTTAACGTAGTGCTGGGTGCGCCGAATATGATTGCCTGTTTCGTTATCACGCGTTTCAGCCAATGAGGCAAGACAGTAAATAGCCACGTCTTGTGTCTGTTGTATTTCACGCGTTCGCTCTTGAATGCGCTGCTCTAATACCCTGTTTTGTACTTTTAGTTCTTTGCGTGCGCGATCCAGCGCAAGATGCGTTTTGACCCGAGCCTTAACGATGGGCGGACTCATCGGTTTTATAATGTAATCAGATGCGCCGAGCTCAAAGCCTTTGATCTCATCATCCACTTCGCTTTTAACCGTCAGAAAAATAACGGGGATATCGCAAGTGGCAGGGTCTTGTTTTAAAAAACAGCAGATCTCATGGCCATCCATGCCCGGCATTAATATATCTAATAGGATCAGATCAGGTGGGGCGCTGCTCTTGGCACGTTTCAGCGCCTGCTCACCACTCTTGGCAACCACGACGTTGTATTCATCCTTTAGCAGATTGACAAGCACATCAATATAGAAGCTCTCATCATCAACAATCAGAATTTTATTTTTGGTTTTAGTCATCTAGTTTTGCTGTCAGTTGTTGCACTATTTTACTTGCTTCATCAAAATTATAATCTTCTATTTGATCCTGCAATGCCGCCCACTGCTCATCCAACTCAGAGGCAATCAGGCCTGCTTTTATTTTACTTAATGTTTCAGCTGCATCTGGGCTTCCATCTTCAATCATTATAGACAGCTTATCTAACAGCACACGGATTTCAGTCGAGCTGAGTTTTGCTTGATTAATTGTCTGCTCTTGCGGTTGACTGGCCACACTGCTGATGAAGGCATTTAATGATTCAAACAGTTCGCTAAAGGCCACACAGAAGTGATCTGATAACTTGACACTGCTGTCAGTATCTCCGCTATTCATAATGGCACGTTCCAATAGACGCGACTGCTGCTGTAGCTCTCTCGCACCAATGTTGCCCGCCACACCTTGCAAGGTGTGCGCTAAACGCCTTGCATAGGCTGTATCTTCCACATCAAGCGCTTGCTCTATGGCTTGCCTGCTGCCACGGTGGCGTTCATAAAACTCACACAGCAGCTTTCTAAAAAGCTTACGATTGCCACCCACCCGCTGCAATCCCCACTGTAGATCAATACCAGGGAGTGACTCCGGTAGTGATATTTCATCCCCCCTATCAGTCTGTGGTGATCTATTTTTTACCCCGCCACTCTCTAGCCACCGGCTTAACATCTTGAAGAGTGCCTCTGGATTGATCGGTTTAGACAGGTGCTCATTCATGCCCGCTTCCAAACAGCGCTCTCGATCCCCCGCCATCGCATGAGCGGTCATTGCTATAATGGGCAGATTGATAAAATGATCATCCTTTCGAATGCGTTTGGTTGCTTCAAAGCCATCCATCTCTGGCATTTGAATATCCATCAGCACGAGGTCAAAATGAGTCTCTTGAACTGCTTTTACCGCTTCGTACCCATTTTCAGCAATCCCTACAACCAGGCCAAAACCCTCCAATAGCTCTTGCGCAACCTGCTGGTTGATTGGGTGATCCTCAACGAGTAACACTTTTCCTTTTAGTCGCCGTTTTATTTGCTGTTGCTGCATTAACATCATATTGGAGTGGCTCTGCTTCTCTGCACTGAAGGTTCGGGCAATGGTGTCAAACAGTAGTGATGGATTAACGGGTTTAACCAGAAATCCATCCAGCCCCACTTGATCTGCCTGCCGCATCACCTCTTCACGGTCATAAGCCGTCACCATAATAATGGTGGGTACATTCACTAGCGTTTTACTTGATTTAATGCGCCGACTGGTTTCAATGCCATCCATATCCGGCATACGCCAATCCATTAACACCAGATCATAGATATGGCCTGCTTCCAACTCTGATAATGCTTCCAAGCCTGATGCCACCAATGTTACTTGAAAAGATAGCGACGCCAACATCTCTTGCAACACTTGCCGCGCACTGGCATTGTCATCAACCACCAGCACCTTCAACCCCGTCAAATCTAGCGATGATTTCTGCCCAATACATTCTGTTGATCGCTCAAAATCGAGTGTAAAGCTAAAGGTGCTACCTTTGCCCAATACACTTTTAACACTGATCTCGCCCCCCATTAATTCAACCAACTGCTTGCTGATACTTAACCCTAAGCCTGTACCACCATATTTACGCGTGGTTGAGCTGTCCGCCTGAGTAAAGGCATTAAACAGATCATCCCGTTTCTTGCTATCAATACCAATGCCTGTATCACGCACAGAAAACCGCACCCGAATTAATTCACCTTCACTCTTTAGCATTCGGGCACTGACTAAAACTTCCCCCTGTTCGGTGAATTTAATGGCATTTTGCATTAGGTTTGTCAGCACTTGCCCTAAGCGCAGAGAGTCACCCCGCAAGTGAAAAGAGAGTTGGGGGTCTCTTGAAAACAGGATTTCAACCCCCTTCTCTTCAGCCTTCATTGTGACTAAATTTGCCAGCCCTTCCATCACCTCATCCAGCTTAAAGCTGGTTGTCTCTATGCTTAATTTTCCCTCTTCAATTTTAGAAAAATCAAGGATGTCATTGATGATATTCAGCAATAAATGGGCTGAGGTGCTGATTTTATGGATATAGTCATGCTGCCTTGGGGTAAGATCTGTTTGCAGTGCCAGGTAGCTCATGCCAATAATGGCATTCATCGGGGTGCGGATCTCATGACTCATATTAGCCAGAAAGCGGCTTTTAAAATGGCTGGACTCTTCTGCGCTCTCTTTAGCTTCTGCAAGCTCCCGCTCTATGCGGAAGCGATCCGTAAGATTAACCAGCATGCCCAACTGCACATCCTCCTCCCCCATTCGAATGGGAAGCACCGACAGCAGCCCCTCAATAATTGAACCTTTATGGGTACGAAAACGCACCGGATGATTTTCGATTTTTCCCTTGGCTTGCAGCTCTGCCTGCACGGCTTCCCTCTCTGAGTCGTTGACATAAAACTCCATCATATTGTGTCCTGTTGCTTTACCCTCTTCAATCTCCATATCGACTGCAACATAGGGATTTGCCAACAATATTTGGCCATTTTTCGCTGTAATTGCAATTGACAGTGGAACAGCATCCAGGATTCGTTGTAACTGTGCTTCACTCGCTTGAAGTCGAGCCTTCTGCCTCTGCATCTGTAACAGCCAAAGCGCTCCCAACAAAAAAATCAGGATGGCAGCCACAATAACCTGCCAAAGCAAACGGTAGTCAACACCCATGTCATAGCGAACCGATAACCACTGTTTACGGATCGCAGCATTGTCTGTTTCAGACAGGGTATTGAGTGCTTTCTGCAAAATAGAAAGCAGTTCAGGCCAATCTTTACGCACACCAAAATGCAGACCAAAGCGATAAGGGGTCGGTGCGGCTACTTTGACATTGCTTAGCCCTTCCTGATTAATAAGATAACTCCCGACAACCAGATCGCCAATATAGGCATCAACCTCACCCAGAGAAAGCATGGTTAATGCCTGCTGGGTGTTGTCTACCAGCGCCAAATTTAATTGTGGGAAATCCCGCTTTACATGGGAGGTGCTTGCATAGCCTTTCTCCATGGCCACCCGCCTGCCTGCCAGATCTTCCAGACCAGTGATAAAGGATGCCCGCTCCCGCATAAAGACAACATCAGGGAACTCCATATAAGGCTCGGTAAAATTGAGGTACTTTGCCCGCTCTTCTGTTTGTGTCAGTGCCGGCAGAAGGTCAACCTCTTTTGCCTGGGCAGCACTTAACACCTGCTCCCAACTCAACCCTGCCACCACCTTCATGCGAACACCCAGCAGTTGAGATATGATTTTGATGTATTCAGAGCTAAGCCCTTGGTACTCCCCATCCTCATTAACAAATTCAATAGGGGGCCATGCGGGATCTACACCCAGGCGAATCTCAGGATGTTTAAACAGCCAGGCCTGCTCTTTAGGCGTAAGTTTTAGCACTCTTTCTGGTTGGGCTATCTTGCCTACCCAGCGCTTAAGTATCGCCTGCTTCTCTTCCATTGAAATAGTGGCCAATGCCTTATTTAAAATGCCTTGCAATGGCAACCAATTTTTATCTCGATAGACGACAAAACGTTGCAGTGAAGGAGGGAAACCTGCTTCGCTTACTATTTTTAGATTGGTGAGTTGCTCTTGTAGCATCAGCCAATGAATCACCGCCTGATTACCAATGTATGCATCGGCTTGTTCCCAAGAGACGGCTCTCATTGCATCCAGACTGCTTCCAAAAAAATCAGTTGGATTTCAGGGTGCTGTTGCTGAAGTATCGGAACCAGATAGTAGCCTTTCTCTATCGCAAGCGTTTTACCATGAAGGTCATTGAGCGAGGTTATCCATTTTGCTTCTTTACGCGCCAAAATAACCTTGCGAGCAGCAAAATAGGGTTCGGTAAAAGCCAGATCATGCATGCGCTCCTCTGTCTTTACTATCGTCGTACCCACTTTAAGCTCGCCCTGGCGAACCTTTTGCAGCATCCGCTTAAAAGTAGGGCCAGGATGAATCTTAAATTCAACCCCTAACCGTTGACTCAATAGACGCAGATAATCACTCAATACACCACTATGCCCCCCTTTTTGATTGATAAAATCAACGGGGGGCCAATTGCCATCTACACCAATATCAATTACGGGGTGTTGAGCCAGCCATGTTTGTTCCTGCGGGGTGAACATCAACTGAGATGCAATGATCTGCCCCGCAAATAACATGAGTAATAGTGCCAGCAAATAAGATATACAGCGCATCCATAAGCCCTTTATATTTACCATATTTACTAACCAAGGTTAAAATCACGTTAGCACCATAGAGACAAAAAAAACCCCTCTGACACGGTTCAAAGGGGCTTTCATACGATGAGCTAAACGGTCTAAACCAACAGTGGTGCGATAACCAGACTGACGATCGCCATTACGTTGATCAGGATATTCATTGATGGGCCAGAGGTGTCTTTAAAGGGGTCACCCACCGTATCACCCACAACGGCCGCTTTATGCACATCTGAGCCTTTACCTCCCAGGTTGCCTTTTTCGACATACTTTTTGGCGTTATCCCAAGCGCCACCGGCATTGGCCATCATCAATGCCATCAGCACACAACCCAGCAGTGCGCCACCCAGCATGCCACCCAGTGCAGCAGGCCCCAGCAGGCCACCCACAACGACGGGAGCTGATACAGCAATAACACCCGGTAGAATCATCTTTTTCAGTGCCGCAGTGGTCGCAATGTCGATACAACGTGCATTATCTGGATCTGCTTTACCTTCCATCAGCCCATCAATCTCACGGAATTGGCGACGGATCTCTTTAATCATATCGAACGCGGCATCACCCACTGCTGTCATGGTGATAGACGCAATCAGAAAAGGCAGAATGCCCCCCAGAAACATACCCGCCAACACCAGTGGATCAGTTAACTCTAAAGTAAAATCAGGGATATGAAAGGAGATGGTTTCAACATAGGCAGAGATAATGGCTAGCGCAGCCAATGCGGCTGCACCAATGGCAAAGCCTTTGCCAATCGCGGCGGTGGTATTGCCCAGCTCATCCAGCGAGTCCGTAATATCACGTGTCTCTTTACCCAGCCCCGCCATCTCTGCAATACCACCCGCATTATCAGCAACAGGACCGTAGGCATCGATAGCCATGGTTATACCCACAGTCGCCAACATGCCAACAGCCGCAATGCCGACTCCATAAAGTGAAGCTGACGCATTAGCGATCAGAATAATCGCTGCAATCGTTGCCATGGGGATGGCAACCGATTGCATACCCACAGCAAGCCCTGCAATCATCACTGTAGCAGGCCCCGTCTCACCCGCTTTGGCAATACGCCTTACCGGCGCACCCGCCGTGTAATACTCTGTGACCAATCCGATAATAACGCCACCAACAGCACCTGCCAGTACCGCAACCCAGATACCCATATTGAGATCAGATGCATTGATGACAATGCCTGAGATCACAATAAACAGAATAGAGGCGCTCATCGTACCAATGCGTAGCGCAATCTCGGGGGATTTACTGGAGTAGCTCTTCACCAACCAGATACCCTGAATAGAGCAGAGCAACCCCAGCGTGGATAATGCCAGTGGTAAAAACATCAGTGCTGAACGTTCACCCAGTGGGTCAATAACATCCACTGCCATCGTTGAAGCCATAGCAATAGTGGCGATCATGGCACCGCAGTAGGATTCAAAGATATCAGAACCCATGCCGGCAATATCACCCACGTTGTCACCCACATTATCGGCAATAACGCCTGGATTACGGGGGTCATCCTCTGGGATACCGGCCTCGATCTTACCCACCAGATCAGCACCCACATCCGCGCTCTTGGTAAAGATGCCACCCCCCACACGAGAGAAGAGGGCAACGGTCGAGGCACCCATGCCAAAACCGTGGATGACATGTGCTGTCTCTGGATCACCACCAAATATCAGGTAGAGTGTA
>JAJRWL010000111.1 GCA_024276875.1 Gammaproteobacteria bacterium | reverse complement strand
TCAAACGCTGGATCAAATTAGAAAACCAGGTGAACTTGAGATCATTGAAGGTGAAAGTGCCAAAGTTCTCTTTAAACTTGTAGATGAAAAAATTCAAAGTGAAAAAGAGGCGCTGCATAGGCTTCATGAGCATGAGGCGCTCTACAGAATAGGCATTATGCTCACCTCATCTGAAAGTGAAGATGAGCTGCTTAATACCATTATAAAGTGGGCCACCCGTTTAACCCATACCCCAGCAGGTAGTATTGCTCTATACGATAGCCAAGAAAATAGCATGGAAATTGTGGCCTTACATGGGTTTAAAAAAGATCTCTCTTCAGAAGAGCATTGGCTGATACGAAAAGGAGGATTTACAGAATATATATTAAACATAAATGCCCCTACGGTAATAAGAGATATTAATAAATTTGATTTGGCAGATACCTCCAAGATTAAAGCTGATGGCATCAACGCACTCATTGCGATACCTTTAATTGCAGAAAGAACAATCATTGGAATACTTTATGTTGATGATTTCATTGCAAGAGATTTTTCTCAAAGAGATGAAACGATATTAACATTGCTTGGAACACAGGCGGCTATTGCAATTGAAAAGATGCAGCTTTTTGAAAAAACTAAGAAGCTTGCAATTACTGATGGGTTGACTGGACTCTATAATCATAGACATTTTGTTAAAAATTTAGCGAATGAAGTAAGACGTGCAAAGCGCTATACCCATGAGCTATCAGTGCTAATTATAGATATTGATCATTTTAAGAATTATAACGATATGAATGGTCATGTTCAGGGGAATGAAGCCATAAAAGAGGTCACTCGTGTAATGAAAGATGTTACACGTACAATGGATGTGCTTAGTCGATACGGTGGTGAGGAATTTGCAATTATTTTACCTGAAACAAATAAATGTCAGGCACTACAAACAGCAATAAGAATTTGTAAATCTGTTGAAGAGACGGAGGTGCTTGGAGAAGAGAAGCAACCGCTTAAAAAATTAACCATAAGTGTTGGCGTTGCGACATATCCAAAAGATGCCACGCGAGCTTCTGCCCTGGTTGAAAACGCGGATCAGGCGCTTTATCAAGCTAAGCATGAAGGTAGAAATAGAGTGGTTAGCTTTGAGGATAAAAACGCCTAATTTTGGTGATTTTTTCCTCGGTTGCTAACAGGCTGTCCGCGTTCAGGTGACAATTCACCCATGCTGTTTTAGCTAGCGCTAGTAGTAGTTTGTGGCGCATTAATTTCCTGTGCGTTGAATTTTTGGCATGCTCTCTGCTAGGTTAGGTGTTATAAGCCACTGCCTCATTGGATTGAATATGTTAAATCTATTTTCAACTGCATCTCTTAACCAATCGGTATCCAACGGAATTACAGGGTCAGAAGCACCAGCTATTGAAGCAGATGGTGGTGAAATAGATATTACGGGCAGTAGTTTTACAGAATTGTTAAATACTGAAACGTCTATGGCTAAGATGTTGGAGGAGCTTAAAGCATTGCTTTCTGCTGAAGACTTTACAACCCTGGAAGGATTGCTTGCAGAAGGGCAGGCATTGCCGTTAGCGGAAATTGTTGCCGCATTAAGGCAACAGCTTTCCGATGCTACTGTGGAACAGTCTGCATTGCAGACACTTAAACTTTCAGATGTGCTACCAGATTGGGTTGTTGCTACGGAAGAAGCAACAGAGCAAGTGGCGGCTTTATTGGCTGCTGAGATGATAGATGATGCGGTAGAGCAGGCAGTCACCCCATTAATTACCGGGCAAACTGCAGTGCCTATTGCTATCAGTAAAATAGCAATTCCTATGTCGGTCATTACAGATCAAGCTGTGGTGAAGGCTGTGAATGGAAAAAGCACACAACCTATTGTTACTGGCCCAGTTGCAGTTTCATCCAATATAGAGGGTGATACGGCTGGATTATCATCAAATATGGGGGGTTCATCGGCCAATCTAGATCGGCAGTCATCAATTGAGCAGTTTCAAATGACAGCAGCTATGGCAACAAAAATAGCTCAGAAAATACCAGCGAACAATCTTTTTCGTGCAACAGAAGCTGGATTGACCTCTGTTAATAATATAGCTGTAGCACCTAGTTTGGCTTCACAAAATACTGCGCAGGCTGTTGCAGCGAATCAACTAAATACACTGCCGATTCATATCCCAATGGGAGCAAAAGGGTGGGATCAAGCTATGGGAGAGCGCATGCTGTGGATGGTGGGTCGGCAGATGCAGGGGGCTGAAGTACGCATTACACCGCCCCAACTTGGGCCTATTGATATTCGAATCTCAATCCAAAATGACCAGGCTAAGGTGACGTTTGCTGCTCAGCATGGTGTGGTCAGGGAGGCGCTGGAGGCATCAATTCCTCGGTTGCGAGAGATGCTGAGTGAAAATAACTTGCAGCTGGTCAATATTGACGTGAATCAACGTAACAATAGTGAACAACGGGCATCGCATTTTTCTAATCAACCCTCATCTGGTGAGCAAGACAGTGAAGGGCATGAGATTGAAGAAGATGAAAGTATAGGAAGTCGCATGCTTACTATACAGAGTGATGGTCTAGTGGATGATTTTGCATGATGTTATAGTATATTCGTCACTTAATCATGTAATACCTAAAAGCCGCAGTAAACTGCGGCTTTTAGGTATTACATGATAGTGGCTTATTTGGATATACTCCGAGTATTATATCGTCATCTTGATGAAAATATGGGGGAACCTGAACGTGCGTTTTATAAAATTGATAATTGTATTATTTGTTATGGTGTTAGGTGTTGTTATTGCGGTAACCAACCCAGGAAATGTGGTATTAAATTATGGTATTGGCAATATAGAGTTGCCGCTATCTCTGGTTCTTGTTGGTGCGATAAGTGTAGGTGCTATCATTGGCTCCATTGTGGCGATAGGCATACTGATGCGTCTCAAGCGTGAAAATTCAAAACTACAGCGCAAGGCTCATTCTGATGCAGTAAGAGTGGGTAATCTTAGTGCGCTGCCACTAAAGGAACAGTAAACTTCATGCAGGAGCTTCTGCTGTTGCTACTCCCAGTGGCAGCAGCTTCTGGATGGCTGGCAGCAAAGCGTAGTGACCGATCTCAGAAGAGCGTTGTATCTGAAAAAGAGCAGAATCCCGCTTATTTTAAGGGATTGAATTATCTATTGAATGAGCAGCCGGATAAGGCGATTGATATATTCGTTCAAATGCTCGATATAGATAATGAAACGATGGAAACTCATTTGGCGCTTGGCAACCTCTTTCGTCGCCGTGGAGAGGTTGAGCGTGCAATTCGTATCCATCAAAATTTGGTTGCAAGGCCTACGTTAGATCGCTCACAACGAGCGCAAGCCCTGTTGGAATTGGGGCAAGATTACATGCGTGCCGGTCTGTTTGATCGAGCTGAAAATCTGCTTATTGAGCTGCTGGAGATAAAACAGCACGAACCCCAGGCTTTGCAAAATCTGCGCATTATCTATCAGCAAGAGAAGGATTGGACAAAATGTCTTGATGTTCTCTCCAAACTTGAAGCGATAACAGGTGAAATGCTGGGTGCTGAACGGGCGCATTATTACTGTGAGTTAGCAGTAATGGCGCGTAAAAAACATGATTATGTTCAGGCAGAGCAGCTATTAAAAAAAGCCCAGAAAAGCGACAGTGACTGCGTGCGGGCTGCCTTGGTGCAAGGTAAGGTTGAGGCTGCACAAGAAAATAATGTAGCCGCAATCAACTCATTCAAGCGAGTGGTGCAGCAAGACCCCGCATTTATTTCAGAAATTCTTCCTTTCTTGATTCAATGCTATCTTAAACTGAATAAACGAAATGAGTTAATCGTTTATTTGCAGCAGCTATACCAACAGCAAAAAAGTATTGCGGTCATGCTGTCGTTGTCTGATTTCTTACAAGAAGACGAAGGCAATCAAGCTGCGGTTGAACTTGTAATTGATTATTTACATAAATATTCCAGTCTTGATGGTGTGCATAAGTTGATTGATCTTAGCTGTAAATCCACTCAAGATGCCTTGGCAGATACCTTTCTAATTTTGCATGAGCAGCTGGCTATGCTGTTGAAAAAACGCGCCGCATATCAATGCAAACAATGTGGTCTCGAAGTAAAGACATTGCATTGGCAGTGCCCAGGTTGCAAATCATGGGATAGCATTAAACCAATTCAAGACTTGAGCCTTAGTGAATGATGAGCTATTGAATAATGACAATAAAAGAGAGTCCCCCACGTATTATTGTAGCGTTGGATTTCCCATCCACAGAACCTGCTTTTGATCTTGTTGCAGCACTTGATCCAACCTTGTGCCGCCTAAAAGTTGGTAAAGAGATGTTTACTCGCTTTGGGCCCTCTTTTGTTGAGACCTTAGTGAGCAAAGGGTTCGATGTTTTTTTGGATCTAAAATTCCATGATATTCCGAACACGGTTGCTGCAGCCTGTGCAGCAGCGGCTGATCTGGGTGTTTGGATGATTAATCTGCATGCCTCAGGTGGGCGACGCATGATGGAGACAGCAAGAGATCGTCTGGATAGCTTGTCATATAGACCCCATCTTATCGCTGTAACCATTCTTACCAGCCTTGGGCAGGAAGATCTTACAGAAGTGGGTTTTAGTGGAACAGCTGCTGAAAATGTAATG
>JAJRWL010000110.1 GCA_024276875.1 Gammaproteobacteria bacterium | reverse complement strand
TGTCAGAATGCACCAGCAGCCCTGCTTTAGGTGCTCGCGCATCAACCGCGTTGATTAAAGCTCTCTGTGCTAACTCACTGGTTAAACGCTCTCCCATTGACCAGCCGACGATCTTACGTGAAAACAAGTCCAGTACAGTAGCCAGAAACAACCAGCCCTCTCGTGTCGGTATATAGGTCACATCAGCTACCCATTTTTTATTTGGCTGATCCGGATCAAATTCCCTATTTAATAGATTGGCTGAGGGCGAATGACTATTGCGTGAGTCCGTTGTTATCCTAAATTTTTTAATGGTCTTAGGTAATATCTTTCCGATACGCATTAGCCGTGCAACACGATTCAAACTACAGCAGTGGCCTTCATCTATCAGTGCTCGATGTATGCGTGGCGCTCCATACACCTCCCGATTAGCATAGAATATTCGTCGGATCTCAATCAGCAATTGACGATTCGATATCGCTTGCTTGGACTCAGGACGTTTTAACCAGTCATAGTAGCCTCGCCGCGACACCTGAAGAACACTACTCAGCCTAGTAATGGTATAAAACGGGCGGTTTTCAGCAATAAAAGCATACTTCAGCGAGATTCCTTCGCGAAGTAAATGGCTGCTTTTTTTAGGATTTCATTCTCCTCCCGGAGCTTTTTGAGTTCTGTCTTAAGGAGTGCCATTTCATTGTTTGATATCTTTTTAGGACGCCCACCTTGCCCTGGGAAGGCGGCTTCTCCATGTGCATCAATTTCCTTCTTCCATTTATAAAGCTGATTACGCCGTACACCTAATTCCCGAGCCAGCTGTGATGTTTCTTTATCTCCTTGCTCAAGTAATAGTACCGCTTCACGCTTAAATTCAGGACTAAATGTTTCTCGTGGTTTTCTAGTCATTTCTACTCTCCTATGGGACTATTAGTCCCCATTAGAGAGTGTGCGTCAAATCAGGGTAGGTTTACGATGACCCCTTTAGCCCATCCCTCTTTAACCTATTTGATGATCCGCTAGAACGATAATCTTTCCCATTCTTTACAATCATTTGATTTCAATATATTTTTTGGGCCAAAAACATACATTATATCTTTGCAGCTATGTATACTTCTTAAGGTATCATGCTCTACGTCAATATCAACTTCATCGACCTTATCATTAATAACCACATACAACTTCTTCTCTGTACAAAAATATAATTTATCTTTAAAAACTTCCATACCCCAAATATCATGATCCAAGCCTGTATCTATCGAGATAAAAACTCCACCTGTTCCCTTTAATAAAAGACCCTTTTGCCCCCCAATATAAACACATCTTTCATTCACAACTCTTACACAATGTAAAACTACGTTTGTCGGACTCTCAGCTTGCGCCCACTTCCCGAATTCATATACCCAAATCTCACCATTAAATCCAACTGTATATAATAAATTCTCATTAATGCCATGAACCGAATTAAACCCACATACATCACCAATAGCAGATGGTCGAGTAACACCATTGTCAAAATTTGACCATAATCCATCAGCTGAGATTCGATAAATCTGCCTACCCATACCAACTACAAATGCTGCCGAATCTATTGCGCAAAGGTCACGTAATGGTCCATAACCACCTGGCCCGTTAGTCCCTGTGGATAGCTCAATTGTCTTATATCCATCGTTGTTAATCAGTACGACAGTTCCAGATTCAGATATAATGACAAGTGTTGGGGCAGGCTCTTCGATGAAACACAGGTCAATTGCAGTCCAATCTAAGTTAAAAATCGTCCATTTCCCATTATTCGCAGTATGCTTATACACCCCTGAAGAAGTAGAACGTTTCTCACGCAGCTGATCAATAAAAGCAATAACACGAATAACTTGTGAATCCTGAACGTTCCCAGCGACAATAGTAAGTCCTGATACCATAATAATAACCCTCTCTTAAATTATAATGCGATGCCAGTGACTAGGCCGATTGAGTTCTGAATATAGCTAGTTACTTCGGCCTGCTGAGATGGCGTTAAATCCCCGCTACTAAGAGTATCCGCATTAGAAATAGAACGCACAGGGTCATCTTCTCCAATGCCACAATCGTCTTTGTGATATGAATCTAATTGTTTTTTAATGCACTCTTCATTACATCGACCACCAGTGGCTACTGTATGCGCTTTAGCTCCCGCATCCCTCGCCTCAGAATAGCTCCAAAAAGAATCACCATCTTTTCTTTGACCTGTACCTCGAATTTTATTTCCAGCATTTTCCCAACTACATAAAGGATTACCTTCACGCTCCCTACAATAAGCTGCTTCTATCTGACCTTGAACGGCATGCATAATTCCATGGCTGCCTTTATCTCTATCCTTAGAAGCACAAACACATGGTGCTTGTTTCTCATTGTAAGCATCTAAATCTTCTAACTCATTGCAAAATTCATTTTTACCATTTCGTGCGGCTGCCGGCAGAAAACAGTGCACCTCAACTAAGTGGTGCCCCGTATTTTCACCAGCACAACATTGAGCCTTATCATTAGTTTTCTTTATGAGAACACATGCCTGCGCCTTCTCACATTCCTCTGTACATCTATCAGGTGGTAATGAGCCACTGTCATCACTACAAGCCTTTCTAGCCTTCTCAAAATTCTCATGGCAATCCTCGGGAACATCTGCAAGGTAGAGTTTATCAACATAAACCCAAGGCGGCGTATCCCCCGGCATACTCGCATGATTATTCGTAGTTAAATCCAAATGCCTGACAATATTTTGCCCCTCAACCTTCACATCCATCGACCAGGCATTAAAATAAACCTTGCCAGCATTTTTACTCGTTACCACTCCTTTTTTAGCTGCAGCTCCAGCCTCATCACCCATGCTTTTTTTAAAACACGATTTATTTTTTAATCCAATCTCTTTATCGGATATTTTTACTTTTTTACTACCACCCGTCGTATCAGAAGCTTTCCCCGTATTAGGATACGGAATCGGGATGCCCAACGGTGTAGGTGGCACTTTGTCAGGCGGAGTGAAGCAAACATCAGGAAATGCACAAATCGTTTTCCCCGCACCGGCCTTACAAGCGATCTCCCGCCCATTAGCAAAAACATCATTCGCCATCAGCCAGCCCCATCTCGCGGATAAGCAAAAACCATCGCAACCCGCTTGCCATCATCATTGCCAAAATGAAACAAAACTCGCTTTCCTTTGCTGTACCCTTTCCTGCTAGCAGCATGGATCACCGCACTCATAACGCCACCAATAGCGGCTCCAATCTCCCCCACACAATCCGCCGGGTGCCAAATATCAAACTCTTCTTTGCGCTTGCGTAAGATACGACCCAAGGCGAGACTGGCTTCTTTGAAGTGATACTGCTCCCCAGAAAGATCAGTTATACGAAAGTCCAGCTCACCCATATCACAAGCCGCCTCATCCAACGCTGCCTTGATCGCCTGCACCAAGCCATCCGCCCGCAACGGTTCCTCAGAATCCACTGTCGCTTTCTCAACCCCAAATCCCAGGCCAGTACACACCAGTTGCGGCTCACTACTGCTCTTGACCCGACGAACCAACAAAGCCGCCGCTCCTTCCCCAGGAATAAACCCATTAGAGTTCTGACTGGTCAACAACCGCTCTTTCTCTTCAAAAGCTGCAAGCGTTGGCCCCACTAAAAAGCAATCTACACCAGCAATTAAAACCTGCGGTACATTCAACTCTTCAATAAGCCGACGTGCTTGCAACAGTGCAGTGGCAAAACCAACATGTCCTTGCGCAATAACGCAGGACTTAGGGTGAAATTCACATTCAAGTGCCGTACACAAATCAGAAAAAAACTGATTGTCATCATCAATCACACGGCCAGGTCGCTCAGGCTCGGCAAGGCAAAGCAGTAGCGGTGTTTGTTCAGACTGTACGGCCTCATCTTGCGCAAGACTCTCCTTAATTGCTCGCGCTGCCATCTTGATAAGCTTGGTTTTCCCCCGCCAAGGTTGTTCTAACGGTACCTCACTGCCCATGATCCATTCACCACCGGCATCCATAAAACGAGTTTCTTGCACATTGTCGATAGCGCAACGAATCGCTGCACAGGTGGAAGGCGCATCCAAGCCGACACTGGTCACCAAACCAAAATTAGAAAGCGCCAACGGCATTACACTCATGCGTCACTCGTTTCGGCTTTTTTCGTTTTGGGGAGATGCGCCAAAGAAAGATAATAAGTCTTACCCAACTCCCTCGCCCGCCACCATGCCTTTGATTTTTTTCCCACTAATACCTGAGGAATCTCAAACATGTTTTTCTTCAGCGGCAAACTTGCACGCCATGTAATAGAAAATCGATTCTGATCGGGCTCGATAACGAGTGTATCCGCAACTGCCTGGCGCTCTTCTCTCCCCCCTTTTTTTCTAAAAAATACCACCGGCATATCCACCCTCGGCAGTTGAAACAGTGTTCGCCCTTGCGGGGTGAGGTTAAGCAACTCGACAAGCTCCCCGCCTTTTATGAAGTCGATTTGTTGGTCGGGTGGTGCGCACTGGTAATAGGCATCATTAAAATCAGACGGTAAAAAAGGGAACACATTGTCGAGCCAGTTTTGATCATAGGTACCGGCATAACGATAACGCGGCTCCCAATTGCGGCCAATCACACCAAAACCCATCGGCCGATGTTTTTGATTGGGCATGGTGACGGGTTCATTGATCTCCTCTGTATTCGGCAAAGGCATTCCATCAACCAGTTTACTGCTTAGTTGGTTGTGATAACCACAACCGATAGGATTTAGCATATAGGCGCTATGTTTTTTTTGGTCGGGGTGATAATTATCGGTACCACCATAGGCTTTGTCATAACTTATTAGCTTCACAGAAAAAGGGAGGGCGAAACTCGTGCCAATAGAAAAATGAGGTGATTCCCAAGCTCTATCACCCACAACATTGAATGTTTTTTTGATAGAGCCCACTTTTAGGCATACCGTGACTTTTGTTTTGCGTTCCCCTACTGGCGCATAAGCGCTGCCGTTTAAAATAACGTCGCAGCGAGATTTTCTTAGTGCATAATCTGTCTCGTAGAGTGGTGCAGAAAAGCCGGGGTCACCGGTATAGACATCCGCTTCAACCGGGGGAATTTGCTCTTCTAATAAAGCAGGTGGGTTACCATCTAAAGGCAGCGAATAAGTCCCTTTCACAACCACAAGCAGATGCTCACGGCCGCTGGGATCCATGCCCATGGTGTAGCCCGTTAACATTTTGGTAGCGTTGATTAGATCCATGACGGTTTAGTTAATTTGCACCGAACCGCCTTTAATGCGATTGGCACCAGAGGAGCGGCTGAGCAAATAAGTCCCCCTTAAAATAATCTTTCCTGCCCTGGTTAAGGTAATGCTCGCTTTACCACAGCGAAGTACGATTTCCTTTTTGGCATTAAACTCTAATCGTTCGCCATCCAAATCCACCGTTGATTTTTTATTAGACTGGATAATCTCGTCCGGATGTTGAATTCTTCCGATAACGATAGGACGACCGGGGTCACCGCCTTCAAACAACAGTGCCATTTTTTTTCCTACGTCGTCTGGGCTTAATGTGGAGGTGGTGTTTGCTGCGATACCTGTTTCACTTTTGTTTCCAGGGAAGGCAACCAAAGGTTTATTGTTGTTAGAAAAACCTAACAACACACCGATCACAACACCGTCTATTTTTTGATCCAAAGCCAGGTCACTAACAATTTCTATGGTTTTTTCATTCATTATTTGATGCCTACTGTTCCCCAAGCAATAATTTGTTAAGGGGGTCGTTCCTCTCCGCCAGCTTACTAAGCCACAAGGCCCTCTAATTCTGCAATATTTTCTTACCTTTCATCACAATATCACCTGAAGCCTTCACCGTGATTTTCTTTCCATTAATACTAATGTCCCCATTCTTCTTCATCGAGATCGTCGCCTTACCCACCTTTATAGTCAACTCATCAGCAATCTCAATAACCCCTTTCTTCGCACCGCTAATCGCAAAATCATCCCCAGCCGTTAAAGCCATTTTCTTACCGGAAGAGAGACTAACGTCTTTCCCCGCACTCTCCGAAATATCTTTACCAGCACTAACCGACTTATTACCCCCGATATTTTCACTGCTATTGACGCCCACATTGACAGATTTTATCCCGCCAATTTCTTGCGCCTTGGCACCACCGATGGTTTCATTCATCGCCGCACCGACAGTGATCTGGTATGCCCCGCCAATCGTGAGCGCTTTGGCAACACCGATCGTTTCTGCTTTATTAATAGCAACGGTTTCAGTTTTGTTGCTGCCGATGGTCACAGAGCGGCTGCTGCCAATGGAGATGGTTTCATTACTGCCCACATCTTCAGTGCGATTCGCACCAATAGAGATGGTCTCGTTGGCACCGACAGTTTCGGTGCGATCTGCGCCAATAGAGATGGTCTCGTTAGTGCCAACAGTTTCAGTACGATCATTCCCAATGGTCGTTGTTTCATCGTTGCCAATATCTTTTGTGCGGTCATTACCGACCGAGATGGCTTCATCCACGGTCACATCGCGGCTACGATTATTCAACACATGTTCGCGCAGATCATTATCAATGGTGGTGTCCATATCAAATTTTCCATGAATACGAATGAGTTCATTACCCGCAGTATCATCGAGCATGATGGCGTTATCACCGCCGCCACCGGGTGTGCTGTTGGTTTTGATGCCGCTGATCATCGCAGCGCCAGGCAATCCATTGGGCGGCTTGTTGTCACCGTTATAGACCCTGCCAGTGACCATTGGGCGGTCTGGGTCTCCTTCCAGAAACGAGACAATCACCTCCTCGCCAATACGGGGAATATCGCTGCCACCAAACCCTTTGCCGGCGTGTACCTGCGAGACCCGCATCCAGCAAGAGCTATTCTCATTAGATTCGCCATAACGATCCCAATGAAACTGCACTTTTACCCGCCCATGTTCATCGGTCCAGATCTCTTCGCCAGAAGGTCCAACAACAATCGCGGTTTGTGGTCCTTGAACGATTGGTTTGGAGGTGACATAGGCCGAACGAAAGGGCTGCTCACTATTGATCACTTCAAAACCACATGTATAGATGTCATCGCCCCCTCCTTGGCCACCTTCGAATTGACTTGATTGAAGGCTATAGTCTGCCGCCACCACCAAATATTCCCGGTTTTGGTCATCGCGCGGATAGCCGCTTAAATTAAACAGCCCACCAGTATAAAGCGTATGTACATTCCCTTCCCCCTGCATCCGTTCATACTGGGCGTGTAATGCTTCCAGTCGCGTTCTGACGTACTGATCTCCTTCATTCGCACTGACATATTCACCAGGGTAGTCATAGATTTCGAAGTCGGACTGATCATGTCCCTGCGGATTGGAGAGCTTTGTTTCTAAATTTGCTTTAGGGTTTTTAAAGTCAAATTCTCGGTAGCGATAGCTGCCCGGTTGTAGGTCCCGGGAGATACTCCATTGGTGAATATAGTCTTCATCACGCTCAATATTCTGTGAAGGTGGGTAGTATGGCACATCAGGCGATACAATCGCTTCGTGTGCGCTAATGGAATCAGATAGTTTGAGAGTGTGTTTACCATCCTCATGGATGAAGAAGTAATAGATTCCCTCTTGCTCCATAAGACGGCTGACAAAATTAAAATCGGTCTCACGGTACTGCACACAGTTTTCCCAAACTCGATATTCACCGCTCAGGGACTCTTCAAAATCGGAAAAACCGTGCGCGCGGAACACCTCTTTTATAATATCCGGAACCGTCATCTCCTGAAAAATACGGCAATCTGATGTTCTCGTTAACAACCAGAACCAGGGCCGCAACGTCGCTTGATAGCTGGCAAACTCACCGTAAGTACCGACCTGGCAGAAGCGGCTTACAATGCCGTTGAAACAACGAACCTCATCACCCTCAAGAGGCAGTTCAATCGTCAGGTTCTGACCCAGTACATCGTCAAGTTTGAGCTGAAAGTCTTCGCTTAAAAGATCGAGATCATATTGAAAGAGACGCCCTAACGCTTCGTGACCGGACATGGCACGCAACAGCAACACGTCGTCACCTAGTGGGGTTTTGACCTTGATTGGTGCGTTAGTTTGCGTAAAGCCCATTGTCATTCAACTTGATTACCTGACCCGACCTTCAATTCAGATTCGAAGCGTGATAAAAATACTGCTGTTTCATTAACATGGCAGCTCCTGATATTTTTAAAGGTATGCATTAAACCGCTCTGCGTCAAGCTAATAGGAGATTGAGTCCCGCAAGATTAAAACTGGTAATTAAATTCATCGCCTTTGACGGTAATATGGACACGTTCAATCGCTTCACCTGCCCACATCCGGTTAAGAAACTCCTCGCTGATTTTCGGTAATACGGTGTTGGTGAGTATTGAATCAATCATCCGTCCACCACTATCTAGTTCTGTACAGCGACTGGCAATGAGTGTAACCACCTCATCATCGTAACTAAAGGGGATGTCATAATGTTCAAGTACCCGTTTTTCGATTCTCCCCAGCTGCAATTTAGAGATGGCGGTGATCATCTCATCGCTTAACGGATAAAATGGGATCGAGACCATGCGTCCCAACAGCGCAGGGGGGAATACGTCTAATAGCGGTGCGCGAAGTGCCTTACTCAAATCATCAGGGTCAGGTGCCAGCGCGGGTGCCTGACACATGTTCATGATCAGCTCAGTGCCCGCATTGGTAGTGAGAATAATCAGGGTGTTTTTAAAGTCGATCACCCGGCCTTCGCCATCTTCCATCCAGCCTTTGTCAAAGACCTGAAAGAATATTTCATGCACATCGGGATGCGCCTTTTCCACCTCATCCAGCAACACCACGCTGTATGGACGACGGCGTACTGCCTCTGTGAGCACGCCACCTTCACCATAACCGACATAACCGGGTGGAGCGCCCTTCAATGTAGAGACCGTGTGAGCTTCCTGAAATTCACTCATGTTGATGGTGACGATATTCTGCTCACCGCCATACAGCGCCTCCGCCAGTGCCAGCGCCGTTTCTGTTTTACCCACACCGGAGGGGCCTGCCAGCAGAAAAACGCCGATGGGTTTACCCGGGTTATCAAGGTTGGCACGCGAAGTCTGGATACGTTTGGCAATCATGGCCAGTGCGTGACGTTGGCCGATGATGCGTTGTTGCAGGATATCAACCAGATTGAGCACCGTTTCGATCTCATTTTTGACCATACGACCCACCGGGATGCCCGTCCAGTCACCGACCACTGAGGCAACTGCCTGGGCGTCAACACTGGGTAAAATGAGCGGTGTTTCACCTTGAAACTGTGCCAGTTTATCCTGCATCTCTTTAAGTTGGCACAGCAATTCTTCTCTGGAAAAATGGTCGGTATCATCTAATTGAGTGGTGGCTTCTTGAGTCGTCTCTGATGAAGCACCCGTGCCTTCTTCACCTTCATCCTCCATCTTTAGCGCACGTAATTGCTGGCGTACCTTGAGAATGCCATCTACCAGCTCTTTTTCCGATTGCCAGCGAGATTCAAGTTTTTCCAGCCGCGCCTGTTCATCGACTAACTGGCCACTGACGCTGGCTTTGCGGTCGTCCACCACAATGCCAATGGTCTGTTCCCGACCGACGATCTCCAGCTCTGTCTGTAGTGCATCGATGTTCTTGCGGCAATCGTCCAGTTCAGCAGGCAGTGCATGTTGACTAATCGCAACCCGGGCACAGCTGGTATCGAGCAGGCTGACCGCTTTGTCCGGCAGTTGGCGGGCAGGAATATAACGGTGGGAAAGGCGCACAGAGGCCTCAAGCGCTTCGTCCAGCACCTGCACCTGGTGGTGCTGTTCAAGTACCGAGACGATACCGCGCATCATCCGGATCGCCTTTGCTTCATCCGGCTCATGTACCTGAATCACCTGAAAGCGACGTGTTAGCGCCGGGTCTTTTTCAATATATTTTTTATACTCGCTCCAGGTGGTTGCGGCAATGGTTCTCAGATTGCCGCGCGCCAGTGCTGGCTTTAATAGATTCGCCGCATCACCGGTACCCGCACTGCCACCCGCACCGATCAAGGTATGTGCTTCATCAATAAAGAGAATGATCGGTTTACTCGAAGACTGCACCTCTTCAATCACCTGTCGCAGGCGGTTTTCAAATTCACCCTTCATGCTGGCGCCCGCCTGTAGCAGGCCGATGTCTAATACCCGTAACGAGACATCCAGCAGTGCAGGCGGCACATCCCCACGTGCGATACGCAATGCAAAACCTTCAACGACCGCCGTTTTTCCTACCCCAGCCTCACCGGTCAGGATAGGGTTGTTCTGGCGGCGGCGCATCAGAATATCGATGATCTGGCGAATTTCATCATCACGTCCCACAATGGGGTCGATCTTGCCGCTACGCGCCTGTTCGGTGAGGTCAGTGGTGAACTGTTTCAAGGCTTGCTGCTTGCCCATCTGTGCTGGCGCGATCGCACCACTTGTCTCTCCTGGTGCGGCCCCTTCACCCTGAAAACCATCGGTGGCGCGCAGTGTCGCTTCCGGCGAACCTTCAACCACCTCATCAAAGCGATCCGTTAATGTATCAAACTTGATTTTTTCAAACTCTTTAGAGATGTCGTACAGCGCATTACGCAGACTTGATGTTTTGAGCATGCCGACGATCAGATGAGCAGTACGAATCTGTGTATCACCAAACATCAGAGAACCATAGACCCAGCCCCGTTCAACCGCCTCTTCAACGTGCGAAGAGAGATCGGAGATTGAAGTGGAGCCGCGCGGCAGTCGGTCCAGCGCCTCGGTAAAGTCTTTTGCTAATGTGGCGGGGTTGATATCAAACTGTTTGATGATGCGATGCAGATCAGAGTCCTGCAACTGCAACACCTGATGTAACCAGTGTGTCAATTCAACATAGGGATTGCCACGCAGTTTACAAAAAACCGTTGCCCCTTCAATAGCCTTATAACCAACACTGTTTAGTTTGCCAAATAGTGCAACACGTCCGATCTCAGCCATGACACCCTCCCTCTATACCTTTGATGATGGTGTCGCTACGCGCTGCCGGGGCACTACCGCAGTGCAGCCATGTAGACCACCCCAGTTGATTGTCGCCACCCAATACAAATGCGGGTACTTGCTCTCGCTTTAACACCAGCTTGAGATCCCAGTCCAGTTGATACCCGACATAATTTTTTACCGCTGCGGCGACACGCGGAAAATCTTCTCCGCCGGGCAACAGTGCTCTGAATTGTGCAAAATTCAACGGCTCAAAGCGGAGCCGGAATTTGTGCTGACAACCCCACACTTTTTCGCCCACAAGGGCTGTTTTTCCGATCATGCCGTTCTCTTCACATTCACCCAGGCGCCACTGGCTTGCCGCCGGGAGCGACATCCATTCACCAATAAACTCTTCAATCACTACCGGCATCTTGAAATAACCACTTAAAATAGCCACCAATCCATCGGCATTATTGACCTGGTTAGAAAATGAACCGCTAAAGAACAGCTTGCTCCGATCCGGAAATTCATCCCGTTGCTGTGATGATGGCATGCCTAAACCGCACAGTGCACCCACATATTTTCTGAAATGATCCGACGCTTCACGATCAAAATTGACCGTCGGTTGCCCATTCGCCCAGGCGCGATAAAAGAGCGATAGCATGCGATGATGAAACAGGTCGAGAAAGCGGGAGAAGGTCGGATCTTTATCGTGCCGTATTCTATCTCTGGCGTATTCAGTCAAGTGTGCGGGCAGTGCGCCATGGGGGCCGAATAAGCCGAAAAAAAAGCTGCTCAGCCTGGGTGGCGCTCCCGCCTTGCCCTGCTCAAACGTGTCCAGTGTTGCGTTAGCGAAGGCCTGTGAGGGGGTTTGCGCCAAACGTACCGGGTCCGTTACTGGTCGCAATGATTCGCCTAAGCGCGGCTGTTCAGCGGCGGCACACTCAATACTGCGCAACGCAAGAAAAAAATTAAACTTCTCGGGCGCTTGTTTAAGCGCATCGACTATATTTAAAGGATTTGACATCGTCCCATCCTGACTGGCCAGCGCATGATCTCGCCGCGGTGAGAACCTTTCACTATTGTTTGAGTAAATGAATTGATTGCGACATAACGTGCAAAGAACTGTTCCAGTACTCCCCCCAGTAAAAACACCCCCACCCCTTCAAATGCACCCTCTTCAAATTCAAGCGTAATCTCAATACCTCGCGCCATCGCCATCGGGCCGCTAATCGGTACACGACATGTAATCGGTTTTGATGTGATGAATAACAGGCCATCGATCTGCCGGTGTGTCGCTGTATCATTTTCATCCGCATACAGGCGCAATAAATCGCGTAACGTCTGTGCGCCTTTGCCATCCTCACTATTCACTAACGAGAGGTAATTGAGTGACAGGTGGCTAATCAGATCCCAACTGGCGCGCCCTGGCGTATGAGCAGGCACTGGTTTTGTCGGCCCGGTTAAACAGCGAACGGATACCACCGGCGCACTCGACTCCATGGTAAAGTCCGTTGTCCCCTTACCCACTGGCATCTGTAGCGGCAGGTCACGATTGGTACAGAGCAGGTTGAATCCGAGTTGTTTTAACTTACTGGAATAAGGCGCCTCGTTACCATCTACCAATGAAATAAACACCTCACTACCGACGTAGCTGGAACGCGGTCCGTTCACCCGCTGACGGGATGAGAGCAGACGAGGTTCACGATAGAGCGTAAAATAAGCACACTGCTCACGATGGCCTGCCTCGCGATCCTGCGCATAAAAAGGGTGGAAGCGCTGCTCAGATTGGGTGCCTGAGCCATAGCCGGTCATATCCAGGATAGTATGTACTTCAAAGTCCATCGGGCGGGTGCGATCCGGCACGACATGATGCTCTGCGTTACTGGTATTCAGGTGTATTCGATCCGCCCGCCGGGGGAAAAGGTTGATGGCTGGGGCGCAAAAGAGAGAAAAATTATCTTTACTTAACACACTCGTTAACTGCGGCTCAAGACGATCCAGTAACACAATAATTTCAAGCTCGTTGCCGGCACACTGCTTGATGGACGCCCCTAGACCATGCAAATTGACAAACATAAAGCGTTGATGAAAGGCAAAGTACTCTTGTAGTAATCGATATCCTTTAAAAGAACGTTGTGTATAGGGTAACAGCGCCTCTGCATCGTCAAACCCAGCCGGCTGAAGCAGCTTGGCTGATAAACGTTGATACCAGGCATTAGCTGCATCTGCTGTACCACCAGGACGCACCACTATGCCGGTGACATTGGCAACCAGTTGTTCATAAATACGTGCGGCAAGCTCACCACTACCACGCAGGTAGAGCGACAAGGATTGCAAGTTTAGTTGATCGAAATTGAGATTGGCAGTGGAGCGCAAGCAGAGGCGTATCGCCGCTTTTGTATTGGCGCGCACAGGCACCCCTAATGATGCTACCGCACCGCTGCCAGCAATATAGTTGGCCTCGTGTATTTCTAGCGGCCACAGTGTTATCTCATGAGCCGTGCGATATTCACAGGCCGTCTGATCATCTTTTCCCATAAGGCTTTTCAAAATACTGCTACGAGGGATGGTAAATCCGTCTGCCAGGGAGCCTTCCATTAAATCAGGCGCAAACTGGACAACTGCCATTGAGGGAGTGGGTGTAAGATAGTGCGGGTAAACCATTGACAGCAGGTGCTGGGTAAAGCGGGGGAATTCTGAATCAATTTTTAGTTGTACACGCGCCGCTAAAAAAGCAAAGCCCTCTAACAGGCGCTCGACATAAGGATCGGCACATTCAAAATTGTCCAGATCCAGGCGGCCGCCGATTTTAGGGAATTCTTTAGCAAATTCCCCACCCATCTCCCGCATAAACTGCAGTTCCTGATTATAATATTTGAGAAAACGCGGATCCATCAGCTTATCTTTTGGCTACTATAATCAGAAACATTGACACAGCCTGTCTCAAGGTCAATCTCTGTTTTCATAAAAAGGCGGAGTGGCACTGGCTGTGCCCACAGGTCACCCTCTATTTCAAACAGTACTGCATTTTGACTCATCTTCTCTTCATCAACGGTCATCCGCACCTTGACACTATGACGCAAAATACGGGGTTCAAAATCCAGAATCACCTGTCGCAGATGGCGCTCTATTTCTCGTGTATTCAAGGTCTTTACTGTGCTACCTGCCAGGCCGCGCATACCGTAATTAAGCACCGAATTTTTGAGCTGGGGAAAGTTGGATAGTGATAACACCTCTTCCAGATTCCCGGTATTCAATAGCCATGCCAGGTCGCGGATCACACACGCCCTTAACTGGCGTATCGTGAGCACGCGCTGTGTACGAGACTCCTGCGTTTTATCTGGCTCATTGTCGGTGAGTCGGTCTAACAACGAAGGTTGCAGACGCTCTTGTGTTGATAATTCAACCATGTAAATTTCAACTCTTAATGAATGGCGGTTTTTGGCGACTCTCTGCTCAATTGTGCCAACAGAGTCAGGCACAACTCTAGGGCGCGCGCTCAATCACCGTTTCGTGGCGAGATTCGGGCCTTTTTTCGCGCTGGTGACGTGGCCTAAAGTAACTACTTTTGGTGCCAGCACAAAATCTTGCCGCGAGCGGTGATTGAAAACGCCCCTTGGCACCGTTACCACGGGAAAAATCATGTTAACAGCACCCCAGTCATTATCACTGACTGGGGTGTGTCATCTTCCTTTAATCCCTGCCCACATCATAAGCTAAGATGGTTAATGTGAGTGGTAAATTACTGTACGCCTATAGTTCAATATTCTGTTCAATATTCCAACCAAAGGTCACCGCAGCATCGCCAGAACCATCGTCCATCTGTGCTGCGTATTCATAAGAAACTTCAGCAAAATTTAGGATGGTCGTTTCAATGAGACGGTCATTTTCAGATGCGCCCCCAAACGAAATATTAGTTACCATAATTTTTTTCATAGTGATAATCAGGTATTCAAGCTGCTCTCCACCCGCCTTACGACAAACAAGTTTGCCTTCCTCGAAATGGTTACCTTTTGCGCAATAGAGCATCAAATTAGCTGAAGCGGCATCCACATACTTAGTAACCGTAATATCCTGAAAACTCGCTTTTCCCGCACCGGCTCCGCCGCCACTATGGGAGCTACCCGTTTGACTCACCCCCCAATTCCAACTAAGGATATCAATTTTCCCCTCATAGACTGAATCTTTCGATTCACCTTTGATGGTATCTCCTAAATCTAAAAACATGTCACTAGCCATAATTTACTCCCTTGTATCGTCTGATTAATAATTAATAATGCTCGTTACATACGTCATCGTTTACCCTTTTACTGAAGGAAGCTTTGAAACCAAACGCAGCGACACGGTTAGCCCTTCCAGTTGGTAATGTGGCCGCAAATAAAACTTCGCGGCGTAATAGCCTGGGTTTCCTTCCACCTCTTCTACCACTACCTCAGCCGCGGCAAGGGGTTTTTTGGCCTTGGTTGTTTCACTGGAATTTTGAGGATCACCGTCAACATATTGCATAATCCATTTTTGTAACCAGCGCTGCATATCATCGCGCTCTTTAAATGAACCGATTTTGTCACGCACAATACACTTCAAGTAATGTGCAAAACGACAGGTGGCAAACAGGTAGGGCAATCGTGCTGAGAGTTGCGCATTTGCGGTCGCATCCGGATCATCATACTCAGCAGGTTTCTGTAGTGATTGCGCGCCGATAAATGCAGCAACATCAGAGTTTTTACGATGGATTAATGGCATAAAACCATTCTTCGCCAGTTCAGCTTCACGTCGGTCGCTGATGGCAATTTCTGTTGGGCATTTCATACCGACACCCCCATCATCCGTTGGAAAGGTGTGCACCGGCAATCCTTCGACTGCACCCCCTGATTCAATCCCGCGAATCCGTGAGCACCAACCATACGCTTTAAATGAGCGGTTAATATTCACGGCCATGGCATAGGCGGAGTTGGCCCAGGTGTATCTGCTCGCATCCGAACCCTCGGTATCTTCTTCGAAATCGAAGTCTTCCACCGGATCCGTTTTGGCACCATATGGCAGGCGAGCTAAAAAGCGCGGCATCGCCAGGCCGATGTAACGAGAATCCTCTGACTCACGCAGTGAACGCCAGGCGGCATACTCTGGAGTAGAGAAGATCTTGGTGAGATCTCTCGGATTAGTGAGCTCCTGCCACGAGTCCATCTGCATTAACGTCGGGGCTGCGCCAGCGATAAAAGGGGCGTGTGCGGCCGCCGCGACCTGCGCCATACCGTTCAACAATTCGACATCGGGAGGGCTCTGGTCAAAGTGGTAGTCACCGACAATACAGCCGTAGGGCTCTCCGCCAAACTGGCCATATTCTTCTTCATACATTTTTTTGAAGATAGGGCTTTGATCCCATGCAGTCCCTTTAAATTTCTTAAGGGTTTTACCCAGCTCTTTTTTCGAGATGTTCATCACCCGTATCTTGAGCATCTCATCGGTCTCTGTATTATTCACCAGGTAGTGAAGCCCACGCCACGCCCCTTCAAGCTTCTGGAACTCTTCGTGATGAATGATGAGGTTGACTTGCTCTGTCAGTTTTTTATCTATTGCTGCGATAATGGCACTGATCGTCCCCATTGCTTCATTCGATACCAGCGCAGTATCCTGCAGTGCGTACTCTGCTAATGTGGTGACTGCATTTTCAACGGCCTCTTTAGCACGATCTGATTTGGGTTTGAACTCTTTCTGTAGCAACTCGCCGAAGATATTGGGTTCAAGCGTCTCTGTTGCCTCTGCCGACACTTCTGCCTGATCTGCACTAGCCATCGTTACGCCTCCTCACTGGTTTCTGCTGGTTTCGCTGCTGCGACCAGGGACTGCATCAGTGCAGGGTCATTAATTGCTTTAGCAATCAGTTCTTCCGCACCCGCTTTTCCATCCATATAGGTCACCAGGTTAGCCAGCTGGGTACGTGCTTCCATCAATTTATTCAGCGCCTCAACCTTTCTTGCAACGGCTGCCGGTGAAAAGTCATCCAGGCTGTCAAAGGAGAGCTCCACATTCAGGTTGCCTTCTCCTGTGAGAGTGTTGGGCACAGAAAAAGCAGCGCGTGGTTGCATCGATTTAAGCCGGCCATCAAAATTATCGACATCGATTTCGAGCGCCTTGCGATCAGCCACAGATTCCAGTGGTTCTTTCGGGTTACCACTTAAATCAGCCATTACGCCCATCACAAAGGGAACCTGTACTTTTTTCTCAGCGCCATACACTTCAACGTCATACTCAATCTGTACCCTTGGAGCCCGGTTACGCGCAATAAATTTTTGGCTGCTCGGCTTTACCATAGCGTTATCTCCTAAAACTAACAAAATCACCTAATTGATGGTACAGAGAGTACTCTAGTACCCTCTCTCTTTTCAATAAAATTAACGATAGGGGTGCTTGCAAAACTCCTGAGGTGGTTCCTGGCAAGGCAAAAATTGGCGAAAAAGCGGGGTTTACACGCAGCAAATGAGTACCACAGGCATTTCCTTCGGTCATATTTTGAGCCAGTTTTTAACGCCGCAAGGGGCCGCCTCAGGAGTTTTGCAAGTACCTCGATATACTCCCTTTTTATCTCATCAGTTATGTTATCTCTTTTTTTCTTCACGGCCGACAATTTTCTCAATTTGTGTGACACCGTCCACATTCAGCTCTTTGACAATCTCCATAAAATTCATAGGTACCAGCCGCCTGGCGCGCTGCAATAATAGTGGCACAGGGCTTGATGGTTCGGAATGTGCGTAGTAACTGCATATATTATCCAGCATTATAATCACCTCGGCACGACTGTTAACCGCGCCTGTCGGACTTCCGCCCACCGTGACAGGGTGCGGTTGCTCTGCTGTGCCATCATGCTTAGCCGCTACATCGTGCTCATTCATCGTATCTCCTTGAGTCCCTCGTCGTCGTAACTCTTTTTCCAATACCGCCTGCGCCTGTTTCAATTCAGTGGCAAGCCCTTCTAAGTGGGGTGCGTTCTCTGCATCAGTTAACACCATCAAGCGTGTTTTAATCTGTTCAATCGCCTCCAGAGAGGCGCCAATCACTGCCGCATTCTTTTTCAGCACATCAAGGCGACTCTCTTGCAAAGCACCTTCAATAATCTCCCGTGTTGGCAGCTCTTTCTCATCATTTTTTACTACGGTTATTTTTCCAGCCGCAATATCGATATCTCTGAGACTGAATTGTCCCACACCCTGCACATCAATCAGGGGCAGTTGTCTCAATGTCTGAATAGTGGTCATTTGGTCGCTTAATGCTCCGATCGCATTAATCCTGATCGCGGGATCAAGATCATCATCAGGGTCCAGTTGTGGATGCACCGTTTCCCAATATTGATCGAGATAACCACGCACCAGCAGTAACACCTGTGCGCACCCGGCAAAACCGCCCGTATGTATCAATGCACGCGCCAGGTAGGTAGTGGCAATGCGCAGATCCTTGGTACGCAACAGAAGCTTGACGGCAAGCTCTTCCACCTTGTCCCAGTTGGGTTCTTCAGCGGGGACTATTGTGTCACCATATTCCTGCGCCGGTACTGTTGCTGCCGCCTGCTCAAGCACCTGATAATCCGGGTCATACTCAAGATTCTCGCCACAGGGCTTCTCTGCGGATATTGGTTCTAAAAGTTTTTCAATATTAATCGCTTCCATATCTAATCCTGACTATTATTTCTTGTTTCATCAGTAGCCGACAGTTGTACCGTAACCACGGTCACATTATCTCGTGCCCCGCGTGCTAATGAGAGGTCAAGCAGTTTCCTGGTAGCATCAGATTCATCACCACAACGCAATATTGCGTCAATTTCACCCGCCGTCACTTCTTTGTTCAAGCCGTCACTACAGAGCAAAAAACAGTCACCGTCGATCAGTTCAACGTAACCCACTTCGACCTCAAGCTCGCTTGCTGCTCCCACTGCGCGGGTCACCATGTTAGCAAGCTGTTTTTCAGTCGCATTTATTGCCACCCCGGTGGGCTCATCAGTCTCGTAACTGTGATCCCGCGTTAACTGCATCAGTTCACCATCGCGACTCAAGTATACCCTGCTGTCGCCAGCCCATATAAACGCGGCACGCCGCTCTATCATCATCAGCACCACCACAGTACAGCCAATGGTAGAAACCGATCTCTCATGTGCGATTTGCAATAAACTTCGATTGACCCTTTGCAGGCAGGTGGTAACGTCATTCACAAAGTCATTCAGGTTCTCTGTGCGACCGAGATTGCTTAAAGCATCCACCGTCATAGCACTCGCCAGTTCACCTGCCGCATGGCCACCCATGCCATCAGCAACGGCCCACAACCCCACCTCAGGAAGGTTCAGGTAAGCATCTTCATTGACGGTGCGAATCTTTCCGACATCACTGCCTGCGCTCGAATGCCACCATCGGCATGCCACATTGTCACGCTGTATACGCTCCGATTGCAAGATTTGATCAATGGAGATTGGTGATGTCTGCGCCTGTTCATTGCCGTTCGACAGTTGACTGTCGCGCTTTGCGGGCAATAACCACTCTTCCCAGCTGCCTGCCTGCCAGCGGCCGTCCAGCAGTGCTGAAAAGCTCTCCGCAGCAGGTAGCCCGGCTGACACCAACAGACTGGGGGAGACTTGATCTGAGCCATTGCTCCACCATAGACTATAGGTGCTAAAACGCGCCGCTAACATCTGTCTCGACAGTTCGGTACAACTGGCCATAGGGCCGCTGTCCTCGTTGAGTGGTAATCGCCAATGGGGTCCTGCGCCTAATATGCCGTCCCAACCGGCTGTCTCCTGGAGATTGGGAAGGCTCTCATCAAAATGGGTGTTTAACTGCCGTACCTGTCGATCAAACTCATTTAGCTCAAGTAAATTATCCTCCAGTATGGCGAGCATTAGCGTCTCGGTTTCGGCAAACCACCTCTCTTTGCTCGCCATCAGCTCAAAAGGGTTTACACTTGCAGGCACTGAGCAGGCCATCGTCAATGGAAAATAGCGCCCCACCTTATCCACACTTGGCATCAGCACACCGATCCAGCCATTGCTATCACAAACCCCTGGTGAAAGGTAATAGCACCAGATGGGGCTGGTTAAGTAGGTGTCCAGCCAACCATCTAACAGACAGTTGCGACTACTTGCAATGGCACGCTGTAACCATGCATCCCAAGGATCAACAAACCCACGTGGCAAGTGGTTACAGACAAAATCACCGCGCCCCGGCACTTTACCGTAGTACCCTGTTTGCCAGATACGCTGTGTTTGTGAACTACTCAACATGCTTGATTTGCCTGTCCATTATAGTTTTTCAGGGCAGCGAAACTGCGATAATTCTTTGATACGAAACGGGTTAAAGGTACTGCTTGCGTGAAGCTCGTAACGCGCCTTGCGGTGACCGATATCAAAGGTGACCCGATAGCGTTCTGGCCTCGATGTTGATTGAATGTTGGCACTGTCCAGCACCCTGAACCAGGCCCATGGCCCTAGTTCTCGCACGCTTGAGGGCACACCGTTAATCGCTGGTAACAATTGCAGCTGAACCTGATTTTCACCGCCTGGCCCAGGCCACTGCATGGCCGTTAATCTGACAGGACCATGGCTATAAGTCACTTTTTGACCATCGAGATCGAGTAAAAAACGGGTAATGGAGCTATCCATATTGATCGGCTTGAGTTCAAATTGAACACCGGGCAACTGGCTTCCGCCCTGGAAAAAAGCCTCGCGAATCACGCTGGCACGTCGAAACTGTTCCAGTACCTGGGGCTCAACCCCTGCGGCGCCGCGCCACTGCCAGGGAGCGGTGGTAGTATCGACAAACCCCGCCAGATAGTCGTTAAAGAAGTTATCCATTATTCCAGCCGGACCAAAAAAACGGCCAAAATCTTCTAGCGTGATCTCTTGTGCACTGGAACGCACCACAGGGTAGCGTTTATTAATTGCCTTGCGGCAAAAGGCGAGGGGTTTAGATTGCCACATAGCACTGAGATGTTCACGCATGCCGCCGATGGTGAGGCTTTTGCTGGTGGTCGCAACGGCCATCATCATATCACCCACCAGAGCAGGTTGACGCCGAGCTCTGACTTCTATTTTTTGCACGATGTTACTCAGCGCATCACTCCCCCTGACCGCTTCCATTGCCGCCTGGCCACGGTCAGTCGCATTGGCAATGGCATCCAGATTGACATATAGCTCATTGAAACCCACCAGAGTCTCATCAAGCGGCATCGTGCCATCTTCACGCACCGTGACCAGCGCGTTCAACGCGGCGAAGTGCTCCTCGACCAGGTGCCCCGGCTGTTGTTCTGTCTCTTCTAGAAAACCTTGTGGTTCTTCTATGCCAATAATATGGGTGAGCCTTCTTTTCAACGCATCAGCACTATTGACTGCTTTGCTCATCAAACCCGAGACGCTGTTGGGTGCGCGGGTTAAGGATGTTTCGCGTGAAACAGCAATGAGCAGGCGGCGAAAGGGAGAGTTCGGGCCGGACAGGACATTAAGCACATCGACACCACGAGCAATGTTGATTATTGGCACCAACCTCAAATCCGTTAACAGCGCTTCCCAGCGATCAATATATTCCGCCTGGTAGAGTTGCAGAACCGCTTCATTGAGTTGTGTTTGCGCAGTGTCGTCATCGGTTAAGTTTTCTTCTTCACCGATAATCCAGCGCTCTTCCGCCATCTGCTTGCTGAGCAGTTGGCTCTGAGGTAAAAAGCGTTGCTGAAAACCTGCGTAGGTAAAAAATCCGTCGATCCCGCTATTGAGTTGCTGTCCACTACGGCGAGAGAAGACCACGGGCGCATCTGGCCCGCTGGCCTCGGTGATCCTGAATGGAGGGATATCGCTATTAAGATTTGCCCTTTTTAAGCGTCCATAGGCGCGCTGCGCCAGGGGTATCCGCTTCAGCGTGGTTCGAGTGTCAGCAATTAACTGTTCATCAAGCACCATTGGCAGTATTGGCGGCCCCGCCACCAATAACGTACTGAGATGGTTATTCAGTTGCTGTACGCGCTTTTCGGTCAGTTCCCGTGGCTGGTTTTGATCCCAGTCCAGTGAGATCCATGTGTCGATCGTTGCCGCATCAAAATGGGTCTGCTCGCGTAACATCAGATAGACCTTGAGCGCTTCAAACAGGTAGTCCGTGTTGCCGCTACCCTGTTTCAACTGCGCTTCAAGCCGCAATATCAGCCGAGGTAAAAAAACATTGTTAAGCAGACGCTGATAAGAGGCACGTGCCTTGGCACCAAGCCGCTCTCCCTGGTAAAGGCCAAACCCCATCAGCCACGGCGCCTCCTCTTCGTTGGCTTCCACACCCGTCGTGATCGCCCTGATGGTGTTGAGTGGTGGCAGTACTAATAAAGGGTCACGATGGGCGCCCGTCAGCGCCTCAATATCGGCATGAACTTCATTGACCTGGAGAGAGACCTCTTCAATGTAACTGCGATTTTGGTTATAACTCACCACCCATGCAATCAGACAGAGGAACGTGATGCCGACAGCACTGGCGTAAGCACCATTTTGCAGCCAGACGCGTTGACGCTCCAGGCGCCGATTGGTACCGGCGAGCTGTGCCTCGGGTATTACCACTTTTTTGAGTAGATCGGTAATGAAATAGGCGCGATTTTTGCCGCCAAAAGAGGGGATTGCCTGCTGGTTGAGTCCAAAGCTACGCGCCAAACTGCCCATCACTCGGTCAATGGGTGTCCCTTCCTGTGTGCCGCTGGTAAAATAGACACCACGTAGCATCGCTGGTTCGTCAAAACGGCTGGGGCGAAAGATATCCTGCAGAAACTGGTCAAGTGACTCTTTGATGGCCGCCAGCTGCTGTGGAAATCCATAAATCAGGGTGCGGCGCTGGGTGTCTCGTTCTTGACTTAGGCGGCTGATCAGGCGCTCATTAATGCGTTGCAATAAGCCATCAAACTCCCGGTTCACCGAGTCTGCGGCCAGCGCGGACGGCTGCGTTTCCAGTGGAAAGGTCATTCCCCACACCTGGGCACGCTCTTCCCGTCCGAGGTTGTCAAAAAACTCTTTAAACCCGGCAATCAAATCGCATTTTGTCAACAGTACATAAACGGGGAAACGCATGCCAAAATGTTGATTAAGTTCATTCACCCGCTGTTTAATCGCGTTGACATGCAGTTTGCGTTCATGTTCATTCTGCACCATCAGGTCTGAAATACTGATCGCCACCAGCACCCCATTGATTGGCCGACGGCGGCGGTGTTTCTTCAGCAGATCGAGAAACCCTGTCCACGCAGCGTTATCTACCTCCGCATGACTATCCTGTGTGACGTATCGCCCTGCGGTATCGAGCAGTACGGCACTGTCACTAAACCACC
>JAJRWL010000109.1 GCA_024276875.1 Gammaproteobacteria bacterium | reverse complement strand
TGAATGCCACAGCCTCGCGCAGTTGATTGGGGTTGAAATTATCCAGCAGTACACGTTGCACACCTGCGGTGAGCGCTTGCCCTAATTCATTCATATCTTCTACCTCGACCTCAATCTCTAGATCAGGCGCATGACTACGTGCGGTTTCAACAGCGGTACGAATGGAGCCGGCTGCCATGATGTGGTTCTCTTTAATGAGAATGGCATCATAAAGACCGATGCGATGGTTGTGGCAGCCACCGCAGGTTACCGCATATTTTTGTTGAAGCCGCATGCCAGGCAGTGTTTTGCGGGTATCCAAAATGCGCACGCCAGTGCCTGCTACAGCATCGGCATAACGTTTGGCTCGTGTCGCGGTGCCAGAGAGTGTTTGTAGGTAGTTGAGCGCGGTGCGTTCGCCGGTGAGCAGGGCGCGGGTATTGCCAGTGAGGGTGCAAAGATGCTGCTCTGGTTGCAGGGTGTTGCCATCTTCTGCCTGCCATTGAATCGTGATGCCGGTATCTAGTTGATGAAATACTTCATTAAACCAAGCAATGCCTGAAAGTACCGCATGCTCCCGGCAGATAACCTGAGCCGTTGTGGTGGCTGCTGAAGGGATGAGTGCAGCTGTTTGGTCGCCTGAACCGATGTCTTCTGCTAATGCGTGGGCTATCTGTTCTTGAATGATCGACGCGGGTGGTAGCATCGGCTGCTCCTCGTGAATGCTGTTGGGTCTCAATTTTCACATAATATGCGCAATTTTACGCTCGTTTTATATGTGATGTCTTTAGAGTGATACTAAAAAACGGCACTGTTGCGTGCCGTTTTTTAAGCGCTAATGTGGGGATGTATCAGTATCGCCCGTGCTGTTTGGTGATGTAGTTGTTCATCTCAACATATTGTTGGTTCATTTTTGTGAGCAGCTTATGTACGACGCGAATGATGGTTTGCATCAGTTTATAAACCAGGTGAGGCTGGCTGTCGATGAGTGATTCAAGGGCATCGCGTGAGAGACTGAGCACTCTTGTATTGCCCATTGAGCGGAGTGTTGCAGAGTGGACAGATCCATCAATAAATCCCATCTCACCGGCGAAATCACCATCTTTTAGTATGGCCAGGGTGACCCAATCGCCCCCTTGAGTGCCTCGGGTGACTTCAATTCTACCTTTATTGATCATAAACAAGCGATTATCTGTATGGCCTTCAGATATTAAGACATCGCCGTCAGAGAGATCATGGATTTCAATAATATCTGCTAGAACCTGGCATTGCTCTTCAGACAAGCCTGCTGAGATGTCAGATTGTTTAATTGCTTCAATGTTGCTGCTGTCATTCATTTCCATACCACCTTAAATAGATGTTAAGTAATAGCAAAATATGCCAAATATTATGATTTACAATGGCGTATTAACAAGTATTAATTAGTAGCTAAATTCTAGCTTGGATAGCACTATATCGCTATGGCTAAGCCCCTTTTAATTTGTATTTTTTTACCTTGCTCAGGGTGTGCGGGCTGATAAGATAAGCATCTAGCTGTGAGGGCGAGATTTGACGGTGTGTAAACGGTGAGAAAATTATTATTACATCTTGGTTCGTCCTTGGTCGATAGTATCAAAGATCTGCTGCCCATTATCGCCGTTATTGTTTTTTTTCAACTTGTCGTATTGCGTCAGCCTATACCTAATCTAGCGGATTTATTGATTGGCACTGCGCTAGTGGTCGTTGGATTAACGCTGTTTGTTTATGGGTTGAAAACAGGGCTGTTTCCTATTGGCGAAATGATGGCTTATGGCTTTGCCCGTAAAGGCAGTATTTTTTGGCTGCTGTTATTTGCATTTGCCTTAGGTTTTGGAACAACAGTGGCGGAGCCTGCGTTGATTGCCGTGGTGAATGAAGCAGGCAAGATTGCGGCGGCAGGTCATATGATTGCAGATACAGAGTTGGCAATAGCGGATTATGCCAATGGACTGCGGCTGACGGTAGCGCTCTCGGTGGGCTTTGCGATCACCGTGGGTGTATTGCGTATTATCAAAGGGTGGCCGCTGCATTTGCTTATTATTGGTGGTTATGCCAGCGTGGTTATCATGACGGGTTTTGCGCCACCTGAAATTATTGGTATTGCCTATGATTCTGGTGGTGTGACCACCTCAACCATCACGGTGCCACTGGTGACGGCATTGGGTGTAGGGCTATCCAGTAGCGTTCATGGTCGCAATCCATTGACGGATGGTTTCGGACTGGTGGCCTTTGCATCACTGACCCCGATGATCTTTGTGATGGGGTATGGGATGTTGTTGTGATTGCTGGGATACTCAATTTCTTTGATGCGCTAATTGCCACAGTTCATGATGTTCTTCCCATCGTTGGTGTTCTCTTTGGTTTCCAGTTGCTTGTGTTACGGCAGCGCATTCCTAATCTGCGCCAGCTATTGATCGGTTTTGCCTTTGTCATTGTAGGGCTTGCACTCTTTCTTCAAGGGCTGGATCAGGCACTGTTTCCACTGGGTAAAATGATGGCTGAGCAGCTGACCGCTCCCGCCTTTCTAGGCATTGATAGTGCGGCGCATACCTATACACCCGATTGGCATCACTATGTGTGGGTTTACCTATTTGCTGCGGCTATTGGATTTTCAACAACCATTGCAGAGCCATCACTGATTGCCGTAGCCATTATGGCCAATCAGGTCTCGGGTGGTGCGGTGGGTATTCGTGGGTTGCGGGTTGCCGTTGCTATTGGTGTGTCTATTGGTATTGCGTTAGGCACTTACCGTATCGTGAGCGGCACACCCTTACAGTATTACATTATTGCAGGTTATGTTGTGGTGATGATGCAGACATTAGTCACTCCCAAATCTATTATTGCGCTGGCTTATGATTCAGGGGGAGTCACCACATCCACTGTTACTGTTCCATTGGTGACGGCCTTGGGTTTAGGGTTGGCATCTAATATCCCAGGTCGCAACCCCCTATTGGATGGATTTGGGTTGATTGCGTTTGCCAGCCTGTGCCCCATTATCAGCGTGATGGCTTATGCCCAATTGAGCGAGTGGCATGCTAACCGTATTAAAAAACAACGATTGCGTTCCCAGGAGGAGTAGCTATGCATTTCAAGCTTATTATTGCCCTTGTTGAAGACAGTAAAACCACCCAGGTTTTAGATGCGGCTCGTAAAGCTGGGGCAACAGGCTCAACAGTGATCAATCAGGCGCGTGGAGAAGGAGTTCAAAAATCCAAATCTTTCTTTGGGCTAAATCTTGAGAGCCAGCGCGATATGGCGCTATTACTGGTTGAAGAGCACCTTAGTCGCAGCATACTGGAGACCATTGCCAAGGTGGGGCAGTTTGATGAAAAGCCAGGAACAGGTATTGCTTTTCAGATAGATGTGGAAGATGCCGTGGGTGTCAGTCACCAGATTCGAGCACTTTCCCGTAAAGTAGAGGATGAGTTATGAGTAAACAGGCGATTGTACGTGTGCGTGATGTGATGAAAACCAACTTTAGAATGGTTGATGGCATGAGCACGGTGGCAGAGGCACTAAAGACCATGCTGGATGTAGAGACGATGGCGCTGGTGGTACATAAACGAAATGAAGATGATGAGTTTGGTATGGTGATGCTGTCAGATATTGCGCGCCAGGTATTGGCTGAGGATAAAGCGCCGGAACGGGTCAATATTTACGAAATCATGTCAAAACCGGTGATTGAGATTAAGCCGGAGATGGACATTCGCTACTGTGCGCGTCTCTTTGCTCGCTTTAGAATCAGTCGTGCTTTGGTAACAGAAAAAGGGGAAGCGATTGGCGTGGTTAGTTATACAGATATGGTTATAAAAGGGATGTGTAAATAGGTTTTTTGAAGCAAACTTAATATACCTTTTGGGATAGCTGTGGAGATAATAGGCCAAGGTTTTTTGGACGAGGCTCGCCAGTGTCTTTCGCCTAATTATGATGAACGGCCATCGGGCGTGGATGTTGATCTACTGGTTATTCATAACATCAGCCTGCCACCGGGGCAGTTTGGTGGGAGATGGATTGACGACCTATTTCTCAATCAACTGGATCCAAATGCTGACCCCTATTTTCAGGATATTTGTGAGCTGCGTGTTGCTGCCCACCTGCTGATCCGGCGCGATGCTGAGTTGGTTCAATATGTTCCGTTATCAAAGCGAGCCTGGCATGCGGGGCCGTCAATGTTTCAAGGCTGTCGCAACTGTAATGACTTCTCTATTGGCATTGAATTAGAGGGGGCAGATGATGTGCCTTATACGGATGTGCAGTATCAAATGCTTGCTCAGGTTGTGAATCACATTATTCAGCACTATCCAGCTATCACGCCTGAGCGCATTGTGGGGCATAGCGATATTGCCCCTGGGCGTAAAACAGATCCGGGAGCTGCTTTTGATTGGCTTCGCTTTAAGCAGCGGCTTGCATCGGTAGATGCTATTTAATTATGGAGTCTTATGCTTGGATATTGCTGATAGCCCTTTATTTGCCTGGGTGCAAAAATGCTTAAAACTGGTCATGCACTCTTCAGTTACCTCACGCTGACTGGGTATGCGGTCAGCGTAGATGATGCCGATTGATTTATTATCAATAATAAGCGGAGAGATAAGAAAACTACCTTTGCCTAAGGCACTTCTGAGATCGGGTGTAATGAGTTTGGCCAGCGGGTGTTTTTTATCGGCCTTGTCCCAGAAACACTCTTTTTTTGCCATAGCATAGAGAAAGATGTTAGGGCTTAATTTGCTTAGGTTGAATTGAAATTTTTCAGTAAAAAGTTGCCGCTGTGGCCCTAATGCGTACTTTGCTTTCAATGTTTTATGATCAGGGGACATGAGGGCAAAGAGGGTGCGATCCATGCCTATTCCTCGGTAGATGCCTTCCAGTACCATCTCCAATAGCCCACTGAAGGTAGGGTTCTCTTTGATGAGTGCGGTGACATCATTAAGAATATTTGCCTGAAGCTTGGGGTCTGTTTCTGGGAAGTCAGGCTTATCTGGCTCACGCTCTTCAATTAACTGTACCTTGTTTTTAAGCTCAGGAGGAAGGGGGATGGCCTTGGCTGCATTGGATGCGCCATAGGTGCAGGCAATCATGGCTGCATCTTTGGCGCTCTCATGTAGTATGTCTGAGATTGTTTCGACAGGTTGTCCAACCAGGGATGCAACCTTTTCAGTGAGAAATTGTACCTCTTCGCTTTCCCAGTCCTTATCTGTAGCTTTGGCCAGTTTGTTGCCGAGAATGATATTTTGAATCCTTGCACCAGCATTGACTTTATTCTCTAATGCATCTTGTAGCATCTGCCCTAATCCCCACTCCTTGGTAAGCGACATGGTCAGCTCGTGTAGAGAAAATCCGAGCACCTCTTTTTCTATTTTTTCTACAGGGTCGCTGGATGCCTTGAGGGCTTTGTCTAGCTTATCGGTCGCTGCATTATCACAGCACCAAAAAGCCATATTGCCGATCTGCATCAGTAGTGCGGCGATAAAAACCTCTTCTGGTTCTTTGTCTCCCCTCTCTTTTGCAATATTGCGTGCTTGCACTGCTGCATGAATAGACAGTCCCATCTCCCTGGTTAAGTGGGTTTGATTGCTTTTTTTAACCAGCGTATCAATGAGTTTGATTGTGAGGCAGATATTACATACGGCCTCCAGCCCTAAAAGGATGATAGCCCGACTGATGGTGCTGATTGATTTGCCTCGAGGGTTGTAGAAGACGGCATTGACGAGTGTCAATATGCGAGCCGTCATAGAGGGATCTTGAAGAATGACCTGGGTCAGATCTGAAATGGTTGAATTGCTATCCTTTGACAGGTTGAGAACGGTTCGTGTTGTATGCCCAAGCACGGGCATATCTTGTGATGTGATGTCGCTAACCCATTGTTGGAGTGTTATTTTATCTTCAGACACTGTCGGGTAGACTCCTGGTTATTGTTTTAGAATTTTACAGGATTTTTAATTTAATTCTGTCACAATCCATTGTGATTAATTATAGGGGCGGTACTCAATAAATGAATAAAAATTTACCTTCTGCAACGCAAGAGTATCTGAATCAGCTGCGGGAAGATATTCTCTTTTCTGAAAAAATCTGTGGTCAGGAGCTGAAATTTCAGACAACCTGGGGGCTGTTTTCACCTAAGAGTGTAGATGAAGGCAGTCGGCTGCTGTTAGATCTCATGGAGATTAATGAAGATGATGACACCATAGATTTGGGTTGCGGTTACGGGGTGCTGGGGCTAACCATGGCTAAATTAGCACCCAAGGGGCAGCATCTATTAGTGGATAAGGATTTTGTAGCGGTAGAGTATAGCCAGACAAATGCACGGCTAAATAAGCTGGACAATACAGAGACCTTTTTAAGTAATGGTTTTAATCAGGTGGGTGATCGTTGTTTTGATCTGATTGTGTCCAACCTACCGGCTAAAACAGGCAAAGAGCTCTACTATCTCTATTTTTATGACGCATTGGCGCGCCTTAATCCCGGTGGGCGAATCTATGTGGTCACAATCTCTGGGTTGCGTAAGTTTGTCAGTCGGGCATTTAAAGAGGTGTTTGGAAATTACACAAAGGTAAAACAGGGGAAGGTCTATACGGTAGCGATGGCAATAAAATCTTAGTTTTTCTCTTCGGCATAGGCTTTTTTATTGTATTCGCAGAGATCTTCGATAACACAAGAGCCGCAACGGGGCTTGCGTGCGATGCAGGTATAGCGCCCATGCAAAATGAGCCAGTGGTGCGCATCCATTAAGAATTGGGCAGGCACTAGCCGCAGCAGTCGTTTTTCTACTTCGAGAACTGTTTTTCCTGGGGCTATTTTGGTGCGGTTGGCAACCCTGAAAACATGCGTATCAACCGCCATTGTGGGCTGCCCAAAGGCCGTGTTTAGCATGACATTGGCTGTCTTTCTTCCAACTCCAGGTAGCGACTCTAATTCAACTCGACCCTCTGGAACCTGGCTATTAAATTTTGTCTTTAGTCTATGGCAGGTTTGGATGATGTTTCTGGCCTTGCTGTTAAAAAGACCGATAGTTTTGATGTAGTTCTTTAATTTTTCTTCTCCCAGTAGTGAAATGGCTTCTGGGGTATTAGCCACAGGAAAAAGCTTAGCTGTTGCTTTGTTAACCCCTTTATCCGTAGCCTGGGCAGAGAGGATGACGGCAATGAGTAGCTCAAAAGGGGTGTTGTAATGTAGCTCAGAGCGAGGCGTTGGATTCTCGGACTGTAGGCGTTGAAAAATAGCGGTGCGATTCTCTTTATTCATGAGTGTCTGTGGTCATTTTGGTACAAGTGGTAGTATGCCTTAGATTTTAAATTAAGAAATAATAGCGATGCTAGATCGAATACTAAAACCTGAATTGCGCTCTAATCCAGAGTTCCAAGCGGCGCTGATTCGTTTCTCTATCTGGCTGTTTGCGGCCAGTTTCATCGGTATTGGTGGTCTATCACATTACTATCAAGTCGTTGATGTTTACTACTATTGGTTATTTGGCGGCTATTTTATTATTTTTTGTGGGTTATTGGTTAGCATTATCCATCGTCCTGTTTGGGAAGCGCGGCGTTATTTTTCGGTGGTGGTTGATATTAGTGCAACCAGCTTTTCAATTTTCTTAACTAATGAAGTTATTAGCCCCTTTTTCCTGCTCTATATCTGGATATTTATCTCCCAAGGGACGCGTTATGGTAAGGCTCACCTTACAGTTGCTTCATTTTTGAGTCTCGCATCATATGGTGTGTTGTTGACCTTGATGGATGGTTGGGGTGACTACACGTTTGAGTCCTTCTTTTTAATGCTTTCATTGTTGCTGTTGCCGCTCTATCAACACTCTTTATTACAAAGATTGCGAGAAGCGCGGGCGGAAGCTGAACGTCTAAATCAAGTCAAAAGTGATTTTCTTTCAACCATGACACATGAGTTGCGTACGCCCTTGAGTGGCATTGCCGGCATGGCTAGCTTGTTACAGGAGACGAAACTGGCGCCGGCTCAAAAAGATCATGTTGAAGCAATTTTAAAAGCTTCAAACCATTTAAGTGCCTTGGTTGATGATGTGTTGGATATGTCAAAGATTGAGTCAGGCAGGATAGAGATGGATGTCTCTCCGATTGAACTTCGTACGCTTTTGCAAGGTATCTGCGCCAGCCTGATGAGTCAGGTGTCGGCCAAAAAGTTGGAGTTAATCTGCCAGGTAGATGAGCAGCTTCCGCAGATGATTCGGGGTGATGAACTGCGCCTGAGGCAGATACTGTTTAACCTGATGGGTAATGCTATTAAGTTCACCCAGAAGGGAGAGGTGCTGCTGCGTGCTGAGCTGAGGGCGGCAGATAAGGATATGGTTGATCCTTATCTTTATCTTGAGGTTATTGATACGGGTATTGGTATTCCAGAGCATGCGCTTGCGACGTTATTTGAACGGTTTTCTCAGGTCGATCTATCAACCACACGACGTTTTGGTGGGACGGGGCTTGGAACCTCTATTGCGCAGCATTTGACTTACTTAATGGGCGGTAAAATTGGGGTGCAAAGTACCCTGAATAAAGGGAGCTGTTTTTGGGTCAAACTGCCTCTGCTAAAGTATGGTGTCGATCTACCCAGTCCGCACTATCTTGCGTTGCGTGGATTGAATATTGTGATATTTGAAACCAATGCCACGCACTTATCAGTGATAGTGGATGCCTGCAAAGAGGTGGCTTTAAATTGTCGAACAGCCCGAACAGTGGGGGGTTTACGGGATGCTGTTTCAGCCGTAAATAGAGAGGGTATTTTAGATTTGGTCATTATTGCAGATTCTCCCCAAGGAGAGGATTTTTCAAGAATGGCGGCGATTGCCCGTGAGTTTTCCCAGCAAGATCCTTCTATTGTCTATTTGGGCTACAGCGCCCGCCAGTCTCTTTATGATATGCCCAGCGATTATCTATTGGTGAAGCCTTTTATTTCTGAACAGCTTTGGTTCAAGATGGATCAAGCGCTCTCTTTAAGCCGTCGTAACCTGCCCAGTGTATCAGCATGCCAGGCTGCATCGGTGTTGGTTGAAGAGAAAGGCATCCATGTTTTGGTGGCAGAAGATAATGAGATCAATGCCAAGGTGTTGGAGACGATCTTGCTTAATAATGGCTATCAAGTCACCGTGGCAAAGGATGGGCAGGAGGCGCTGGAGTTAACAGAGCACAATGATTATCAGATCGCGCTGGTTGACCTGCATATGCCTCGCCTCGATGGCTTGGGGTTTATCCGTGCCTATCGTGCCCGTGAGGTGGATTGCCATATGCCGGTGATTGCATTATCAGTCACCACATCAGAAGAGATGGGGCAGGAGTGTCTAATGGCGGGGATGGATGAGGTGGCAACCAAGCCCATTATGGCGAAGGATTTAATGCTACTTATTCAGCGTCATTTAGATTAAGAGCACCCATGATTTTGAATAGGTTAAACCTTCTCAGCCAGCTGCTCTAATAGTGCCGCTTGAGTGCAGATAGGCGCATCGTTGTTAATGGGGTGCTGGCGTGTGTAGTGACCCGCGTTGTCAAGAAGCCAGGTTTGGGTATTATCTGAGAGATACAGCTCCAAATCTGCGGCAATCTGCGCCTGCAGTTTTTTGTTGTCGATAGGGAAGCATGTCTCAACACGCCGAAACATATTTCGGTTCATCCAATCGGCGCTAGAGCAGAAGATTTCAGGTTGTTCATTGTTAAGAAAATAGAACACACGGGTGTGCTCTAAAAATCGTCCAACAATAGAGCGGACATGGATATTCTCTGAAATACCTTCGATGCCGGGGCGTAGACAGCAGATACCGCGAATAATGAGATTGATCTCTACGCCGTCCTGAGATGCTTGGTAGAGTGCCTGAATAATTTTGGGTTCTACCAAGGCATTCATTTTGGCAATGATGCGAGCAGGCTTAGCATTTCTTGCATGCTCAGCTTCACGTGCGATTCGTTCAAGCATCCCACTGTGCAGGGAAAAGGGTGATTGGAGCAGTTTCTTTAATTTAGTACCTCGTCCCAGGCTGGTCAGTTGAAAGAACATTTTATGCACATCTTCGCCCATATCTGGGTTGCAGGTGAGCAGGCCATAATCGGTGTAGGTTCGAGCGGTGCGTGCGTGATAATTGCCTGTGCCTAGATGCACGTAGCGGCGTAGTTTCTTTCTTTCCCGCCGTACAATCATGAGCATTTTGGCATGGGTTTTAAACCCTACAACGCCATATACGACATGTGCCCCCGCTTCTTGCAAGCGCGTGGCAAGTCCAATGTTGGCCTCTTCATCAAAACGGGCGCGCAGTTCAACCACTACGGTGACCTCTTTTCCCCTGCGTGCAGCCTCTACTAATGCATCGACAAGCACGGAGTCTGGGCCGGTGCGATAGAGTGTCTGTTTGATGGCGATAACGTCAGGATCTTTAGCCGCCTGTGTTAATAGATCAACAACGGGGGTGAAGGATTCAAAGGGGTGGTGCAGCAGGATGTCGCCATTGCGGATGGCTTCGAACATATTACTGTTGGGGGTGAGATTGCCAGGTAATCCAGGCATGAAGCCTGGAAAAATCAGGTCTGGGCGATCCACCAGGTCGGGCAGTGCCATCAGGCGATTGAGGTTGACGGGGCCATTTACCTGATAGAGGTCATCCTGCACCAGATTAAATTGCTTGAGTAGAAAGTCAGCAATTTTTGTTGGGCAGTTATCTGCGACCTCAAGGCGTACGCCATCGCCATAGCGGCGTGCGGGCAGCTCGCCTTCCAATGCACGCTTGAGGTCAACAATCTCCTCTTCGTCAACAAAGAGATCACTGTTGCGGGTGAGGCGAAACTGGTGGTAGCCGGTCACCTTCATGCCAGGAAATAGGTCGTCTATGTGGTTGTGAATAATGGAGGAGAGAAAGGCAAAGTCCTGCCTGTTTTTATCACCTGACTTTGGCAGGGCGATAATGCGTGGCAGGGCGCGGGGTGCTTGCACGATAGCCATGCCGCTTTCACGTCCAAAGGCATCCTTCCCTTTAAGGGAGATAACAAAGTTAAGGCTCTTGTTTAGAATGCGTGGAAATGGGTGGGCAGGATCCAGTCCAATAGGGCTGAGTACAGGCAGTAGCTCCTCTTCAAAAAATTGGTGTATCCATTTTGATTGATCTTCGTTCCATTGATGGCGGCGTAAAAAATGGATGCCTTCCTGCTCTAGTGTAGGAAGCAGTACCTTATTCAACATGCGGTACTGATCTTCTACAATCTTATGTGCTTTGTGGCTGATTTGCCGGAGAGCATCATGGGGCTGGATGTTATCCAGCCCAGTCTGAACCGAACCATAGCTGGCTTGCTCTTTCAGTCCAGCAACGCGTACCTCAAAAAATTCATCTAGATTACAACTTGCAATACAGACAAAGCGTAGGCGCTCTAGTAGCGGCAGGTTGTCATCTTCTGCCTGTGCCAGCACACGGTGATGAAATGCGAGCAGGCTTATTTCGCGGTTGATGTAGTAGTCTGGATTGCGCAGGTCGGTATTACTCATATGTGGATCCGGCGGGGTGCTGGGCTTGGGCATGCCTCTAAATATACAGTATTCTAGTTCAGTTTTGTTGGACTGAATGTATAACCCGTTTATTGTAAAGAGAAAATAGCTTGCACTGGCTGAGAAGGGGCATTATCGTATGCCACGAGAGTTGGCTGGATGGTCGCCGTTTTTACGAACGGAGGAAAGTCCGGGCTCCATAGAGCGAGATGCCAGGTAACGCCTGGGAGGCGCAAGCCTACGGAAAGTGCCACAGAAAATATACCGCCAGCTTTGGCTGGTAAGGGTGAAATGGTGCGGTAAGAGCGCACCGCGCTGGTGGCAACATCAGTGGCAGGGTAAACCCTATCTGGAGCAAGACCAAATAGGAGAGCAGACAGCTTCGGCTGTAAACGTGTGGCTCGCACGGTTCTCGGGTAGGTTGCTTGAGGTGTACGGTGACGTGCATCCTAGATGAATGACCATTCTTTGACAAAACCCGGCTTACAGGCCAACTCTCACTTTAATTTTATGTAATTCCCCTTCGTTGAGTGTTGTAAATAGGAATGGCAATCCTATGTCTTAATAATCTACATTAAGTAAACCCCATACTGGGCTGTTTTTGGTCATCTTATTTTTTGTTTCTTTTCTTCCTGATTCATTTCTAAGTCGCTGTCTTTAAAGGATGTTTTTCCTATTCCGCCTTGACAGTGTGGTGAATCGTGTCTAAAGTTGATGAAAAGTGGAGATAAGTGGTTAATAAGGGATAACCGCCTTTTGGGGAGATGCTTTTTTGTTCCGTGGCGTTAACAATATCAGCCTAGATGCGAAAGGTCGCATG
>JAJRWL010000108.1 GCA_024276875.1 Gammaproteobacteria bacterium | reverse complement strand
CGCTTCCGCACCACCATGCTGGGTTCGTACTTGATGAAATCCTCTACCGTTGTGACGCTGATGCTTTCAGCCTCAATATCGGTGATTCGTGTAGTTGGGCTGGTGTAGTGCGTGGTTGGTATTTGAGCTGATTCCCCCTCTACCACCAGTGCTTCCAGTTGGGATGTGGTCTCAATGGCTACGGACAAACAGGGTGAGAGTGCAAAAGAGAGCGCAAGCGCTAAGGGCGTTTTTTTATATGTCATGGACTTCAGACCTTGTGTGATTTAAATCGCATGCGGTGGTTGTTGCCACCAAATTAGGGGGGTGATGCTAGGCTAAAAAATAACCGCATGGAATGTGACAAAAGGTCGCGTGGTGTTTTGCCGCAGATAGATTGAGGAGCAGCCAAGATGACTGCTCACGACTATGAATTAGGGGGGGCTCTCGATCTAATCAGAGAGGCGGGGTGAGTAGTTATCGGGTATCAAGATAGTGGGTTTCTTTTGTGTGACATCATCTGTTTGGGGGAAGTCGATGGTGTAGTGCAGCCCTCGGCTCTCGCGACGGCGTTGGGCAGAGCGAATGATGAGGTCGGCAACATCAACCAGGTTGCGTAGCTCTAGCAGATCATTGGTTACGCGGAAATTATCGTAGTACCAGCGAATCTCATGGCGCAGTAGATTCACGCGACGTTTTGCCCGCTCCAGACGCTTGTTGCTGCGCACAATGCCGACGTAGTCCCACATGAAGTGCCGTAGCTCTTCCCAGTTGTGGGAGACAACCACCTCTTCGTCTGAATCTGTAACGCGGCTTTCGTCCCACTTTGCTGCGGGTGGTGGGGCGGGAGTCTCTGCTAATACCTGCTGAATATCTTCGCAGGCGAGCTGTCCGAAAACGAGGCATTCCAGCAGTGAGTTGCTGGCCATGCGGTTAGCACCATGCAGGCCCGTGTAGGCGGTCTCACCGATGGCATAGAGACCATTGATGTCGGTTTGCGCTCGGTGATCTGTAATGACCCCACCGCAGGTGTAGTGAGCGGCGGGGACGACAGGGATGGGTTCGCGGGTGATGTCAATGCCAAATTTAAGGCAGCGTGAGTAGACGGTAGGAAAGTGCTCTTGGATAAATTCGGCGGGTTTATGGGTAATGTCGAGATAGACACACTCAATGCCCAGACGCTTCATTTCATGATCAATGGCATGCGCCACGATATCACGCGGGGCTAACTCTGTTCGCTCATCATAATCGGGCATAAAACGGCTGCCATCAGGGCGTTTAAGGTAGGCTCCTTCACCACGCAGGGCCTCGGTAATAAGAAATGATTTGGCTTTTGGGTGGTACAGGCAGGTGGGGTGGAATTGGATGAATTCCATGTTGGCAATCCTACAGCCTGCACGCCAGGCCATCGCAATGCCGTCACCGGTAGCGACATCTGGGTTGCTGGTGTAAAGGTAGACCTTGCTGGCTCCGCCTGTGGCAAGCACCACGATGCGGGCGTTGAAGGTCTCAACATGCTCGGTTTCAAGGTTTAGAATGTAGGCTCCTGTGCAGCGGTTTGTCGGGTTATCCTGTTTGCTGGTGATAAGGTCAATGGCGATATGGTGTTCATAGAGGGTGATGTTTTCGCGGCTTCTGGCTTGCTGCTCTAACGTGGTTTCAACCGAATAGCCGGTAGAGTCGGCTGCGTGAATAACGCGACGATGAGAGTGTCCCCCCTCGCGTGTTAGGTGGAACCCTGAGCTGGAGATGGCGCTATCTTCTTGGGTGAATTGAACCCCCTCTTTTAATAGCCAGTGGATGTTTTTTGGGCCGTTCTCTACAACGAGCCGTACGGTTTTTTCATCGCAGAGTCCGGCGCCTGCAGCGAGGGTGTCAGCGACATGGGAGGCAACAGAGTCTTGCTTGTCCAACACAGCAGAGATGCCACCCTGTGCATATAAGGTGCTGCCTTCATTTAGATTGCGCTTGGCAATAACGGCAATGTGGATGTCTGAAGGTAGACGCAGAGCCAGGCTGAGTCCGGCAGCGCCACTGCCTATGATGAGTACATCATGCAGATAATTTTTTTTCATAAGTGTGACAGCTGTTTACCGCAGGGGCAGAATAAAGTCATAATTAGCTAATGAAAAGAATATTGGGTCAATATACTCAATCCTATCGTAAATATGAGCTTTCGAGAATAAATGTTGCCACAGTCGCGAACTAAATTGCTTACTCATGGTCAATCCTTATGTGCTGAGAGAATTGCGTGCTTTTATCCTAAGAGATACCGTGGATGAGTGAGCGTAAGGTTGATCAGGAACTGATTCTTCGGGTGCAGCGCGGTGATAAACGAGCCTTCGATCTGCTGGTTTTGAAATACCAACAGAAGGTTATTAACCTTGTTTCACGCTACGTTCGTGACAGCAGTGAGGCTCAGGATGTTGCACAGGAGGCTTTCATTAAGGCCTATCGTGCATTGCCAAGGTTTCGTGGCGATAGTGCGTTTTATACGTGGCTGTACAGAATTGCCATCAATACTGCAAAAAACCATATTGTCTCTCAAAGCCGTCGACCGCCCAGTAGTGGTGTGGAGACAGAAGTGGCAGAGCAGTTGGATGTGGGAGTGCGACTACAGGAGCATGCAACCCCAGAGAACTTTCTGCTAGAAGAGGAGCTTGCGCAGACAGTACGCCAGGCCATTGATGATCTTCCTGATGACTTACGCATGGCAATAACCCTGCGAGAGCTGGAAGGCCTGAGTTATGAAGAGATTGCAAATACTATGTCGTGTCCAGTGGGTACTGTCAGATCTCGGATATTTAGGGCGCGTGAGGCCATTGATGCCAAGCTAAAACCTTTGCTTGAGCCAAGTTAGATATTGAGTATAACGATTACTGAAAATATTCGCGAAAAAATTTCCGCCTTGTTAGATGGTGAATTATCCCAGCAGGATGTGAACTTAACCCTGGATCAGCTGAGTGAGCAGCAATCGCTGCAGGATATTTGGTGTCGCTATAATCACATCAGTGACGTGATGCGTGGTGATGTGGGTGGGAGAGCTGCTTCTGATTTTGCAGATAAAATACGAGCGCAGGTCGATGCTGAACCCGCCATTTTGGCAGCACCAAAACCAGTCAGCAGTGCAGCAGCATGGGTGAAGCCACTTGCGGGTACGGCGATTGCTGCCTCCGTAGCGGCTCTTGCGGTGATGACGGCACCGCAATTACTGACCCCTGAAACGGCGGTCTCCCCCCAGGTTGTAACAACGAAGATGGCAACCCCAAGCTATGCTCAGCTTCCCGCTATACCTGCCACTCGAAATTATCACTTGGTCAGTGGCTCCCCGTATAGGGTGCGCCCTGTTATGACGGCTCGGCCAAGCGCAAAATGGACGACCCAGTATTCTGGCGCACGTTGGAAAAACCTCGTTCAGCCAGCTACGGCAAATAAGCTAAATAAATATTTAGTAGATCATAGCGAGTATGCAACGCAAGCGCCCATGAGAGGGGTTGTTCCTTACGCTACTTTTGTGGGATATGACGCAAGGCAATAACCGCATGCTTCAAAACTGCCGTGCTTGGATTGGATGTTTTTTGCTGGGTATCGCGCCTATTAGTGTTGCTGGAGAGACAGAAAAAGATGTAGGTGCTTGGTTAAAACAGATGGTGCAGTCGGTACGCACATTGTCGTATGAGGGAACCTTTGTCTACCTCCATAGCATGCAGCTGGAGACCTTACAGATCACCCATACTGCAAATAACAGTCAAGAGCAGGAACGCATTTTTTCTCTCAATGGTGTGGCGCGAGAGGTGATTCGTAATCAGGATTCAGTGATCTGTGTATTACCCGATGCTAAAACGGTATCGGTGACAAAGCATCGAAAAAACGATCGTCGATTTCCCTCCGTTTTGCCAATGAATATCAGCCGTCTATCAGACTATTATGAATTTCGTCTGCTGGGTGAGGCGCGGATTGCAGACCGAGAGGCGATCGTCATCGGCATTATACCCCGAGACCCCCTGCGCTATGGCTATCGTCTATTTCTGGATGCAGATCATGCGCTGCCCCTAAAAACAGATACCATTAATGAAGAGGGTGAGATGGTGTCACAAATCATGTTCACCTCACTTCGGGTTGATCCTTCAATTCCAAGTATATCTCCTGCCATGTATGGCAAAAGCGACTATTCATGGACTCACTCTAAGCCCGCTCAGGAGATTCTAGCTTCAACAGACGTTCGCTGGAAATTTAATAAGCTTCCGCAAGGATTTCAGTTGCAGGTGAGAACCAAGCGCCCTGCTTCTTCGTCTGAAAAGGAGATGGAGCATGTTGTATTTTCAGATGGCTTAGCCACACTATCGGTCTACTTTGAAAAGGTAGGTGATGAGAATGGCCTGAATAAAGCATCGAAGATGGGGGCGGTTAATGCATTTGGTATCCAAATATCAGGATATCAAGTGACGGTTGTTGGTGAAGTACCAGCACAGACGGTTCGTACGGTTGCAAATTCCATTGAATATTTAGCGATGTCCACTGCGCAGTGATTGAAGAAACGGCGGTAATCCTTGAATGTGCAGGCGAATATGCACAGGTTCAAACGGAAAGATTGTCAGCCTGTGGCTCATGCTCATCGCGCTCAGCTTGTGAAACAGCATCGCTGAAAGAGGAGCCAGACAAGGCGCTTGATGTGGTGTTGCAGGTGCTAAATCCAATCAATGCCCAGCCAGGTGAACGCGTTGTTATTGGTTTTGAAGAGGAGGCGTTAACCAAAGCCTCCATGGCTTTTTATGCAGTGCCATTGGTTACTTTTATCCTATTTGCATTGGTTGGCCAGTGGTTGGCCTCGTCAGAAGGCGCGGCGGCTCTGGGGGGTGTTTTTGGGCTGGCCGCTGGGCTGTTGTGGTTGCGTTATTTTGCAGTGAAGACAAGCCAGGACAAGCATTATACGGCGGTTGTATTGCGTCGGGTTGGTGAAGTTAGAGTTGATCTTGAGTGTGCTATAAATCCGGATGTTTCCAGGTTAAATAATTAGGAGTTGGTCTATGCGTATATTCCAGTTGAAAGGCTATAAAGCCATGCTGGTCGTTACCTGTTTGTTGTTTGGTGGGGCGGATCTGCATGCACGATCGTTGCCTGATTTTACTAAAATGGTAGAGGAGTATAGCCCTGCTGTCGTTAATATCAGCACTAAGCAGAAGCCTAAGAAGGTGGCAAAAGAGCCTGTGTCGCCCCATTATAAAATCCCTAATTTACCTGAAGATAGCCCGTTGAATGACCTTTTTAAGCATTTTTTTGGTGCGCCCCATAGCCCAGGAGGGTCAGGTGGTGGTTCACCGCATGGGCCAGGCTTTGAAGGGCAGTCATTAGGTTCGGGGTTTATTATCTCTAAAGATGGCTATCTGATGACCAATCGTCATGTCGTTGATGGGGCTGATGAAATTATTGTCCGCCTCAGTGACCATAGAGAATTTAAGGCAGAGCTGGTTGGTTCAGACCCGCGCAGTGATGTTGCGTTGTTAAAGATTGAGGCAGATGATCTCCCCGTTGTTGCGATCAACCAGACAAAAGACCTTAAGGTGGGCGAGTGGGTATTAGCGATTGGCTCGCCTTTTGGGTTTGATCATTCGGTTACGGCTGGCATTGTGAGTGCTAAAGGGCGCAGCCTGCCGCATGAAAACTATGTCCCTTTTATTCAGACTGATGTTGCCATCAATCCAGGTAATTCGGGTGGGCCTCTATTTAACCTGGATGGTGAGGTTGTTGGCATCAACTCCCAAATCTATAGTCGTACGGGTGGATTTATGGGGCTATCGTTTGCCATACCGATTGATATGGCAATGAATGTTGTTGAGCAGATCAAAAACAAAGGTTTTGTAACCCGTGGCTGGCTGGGCGTTTTGATCCAGGATGTGACGCGTGAGTTGGCTGAATCGTTTGGTCTTTCTCGTCCTTATGGTGCCTTGGTCGCTCAGGTGCAGCCTGGCAGCCCCTCTGAAAAAGCAGGCATAATAGCAGGCGATGTTATCTTGAATTTTAATGGTGATGAGGTGGCAAATTCCGCTTCATTACCGCCGATGGTTGGCGCCAGCCCAGCTGATCGTCCAGCAGCAGTGGAGATTTTACGCCAAGGTAAGCATCAAACTATTGAAGTGATTATTGGTGCCTTGCCAGAGGATGCTGCACTGAAAATGGGGTCGGCAGGCTCACATGCGATACCCGATAATAAAATGGGTGTAGTGGTGCGAGAATTAACTGCGGAAGAGAGGGAGCAGTTGGAGTTGAAGGCTGAGGGCGGCGTTTTGGTTAAAGAGGTAAAAGCAGGTGCTGCTCAAAAAGCGGGCATCCGCAAGGGTGATGTGATTCAGATGATCAATAATGTTTGGTTGAAAGATAGGGCTGATTTTAAACAGCAGGTAGAAGATCTGCCCGAGGGTAAATCGGTGGCCGTCTTGGTCTATCGCCGTCAAGGCCCCATCTTTCTTGCGCTCAGGCTGCCAGAGGATGAGTGAGGCTGAGCCTGTTCTAAACCTCTATTATCGCCACAACTGCCATCTTTGTGATGATATGTGGGAGCACCTGCAAGAGATACGCAAGGAGTATCGTTTTCAAGTTGTTACCATTGATATTACGGACAATACCGAATTGGAGGCAAAGCATGGTACACGTATCCCCGTCCTTGAAATCGAGGGAGGGAAAGAGCTATGCAATTACTATCTGGATGAGCGGGGGCTGCTTGATTACCTGAACAGTTAAAAGTGCCTTTTGATGTTAGAGTTTCTAGCAGCAAGCTATATAAGGTATGATGCGCGATACGATTTTGTTGCCCTGATGCGTAGTGAAAACGGAGCTTTTCATACAGAAAAGCTCCGTTTTCAATATGTTAGGGGCTTTTTGCAACACTGAGTCTCTACGGGTGTTGGCTGAATAGCCATTAACTCAACTGTAGATACCGACGGCGGTTAAAACGATAGATGACGGATCTACAACACATACGTAATTTTTCCATTATTGCCCATATTGATCATGGTAAATCCACCATTGCAGATCGTTTTATTCAAACCTGTGGAGGGCTTGAAGATCGAGAGATGGCAGCTCAGGTGCTGGATTCGATGGATCTGGAGCGCGAGCGTGGAATCACCATCAAGGCGCAGAGCGTCACGCTTGAGTACAAGGCAAAGAGTGGTGAGATCTACCAGCTAAATTTCATTGACACCCCAGGTCATGTGGATTTCTCATATGAGGTCTCTCGCTCGCTGGCTGCCTGCGAAGGTGCTCTGCTGGTCGTGGATGCGGCACAGGGTGTAGAGGCGCAAAGTGTGGGTAACTGCTACACCGCTATTGAGCAAGGGCTTGAGGTGTTGCCGGTCTTGAATAAGATTGACCTGCCTGCAGCAGAGCCTGAACGGGTGGTCACTGAGATTGAAGAGATTATTGGGCTAGATGCCAGTGATGCACTCCATGTCAGTGCTAAAAGTGGTCTTGGTATCTCTGATTTGCTGGAGATGCTGATAGAGCGCATACCCGCCCCTAAAGGTGATGCAGGCAAGCCGTTACAGGCATTGATTATTGACTCTTGGTTTGACAACTATGTCGGTGTTATCTCATTGGTGCGAGTGATGGATGGTCGCATTCGCCCCAAAGATAAGATGTGTGTTATGTCGACAGGGCGTAGTTATCCGGTTGAAAAGGTAGGGCGTTTTACCCCAAAGCGGAAAGATTGCTCCATGCTTGGTGCCGGTGAGGTGGGGTATATTATTGCAGGCATTAAAGAGATTAATGGTGTGCCTGTTGGTGACACGATCACGCTGGCTGATAATAAAGCAGATAGCCCGCTACCTGGTTTTGAACAGATTCAGCCGCGTGTTTTTTCAGGTCTCTATCCTGTTAGCTCAGATGATTATGAAGCGTTTCGTGAGGCACTGCAAAAACTTCGACTGAATGATGCTGCACTTCACTTTGAGCCAGAAACATCCCAAGCATTAGGGTTTGGTTTCCGTTGTGGTTTTCTGGGCATGCTGCATATGGAGATTGTGCAGGAGCGGCTGGAACGTGAGTACGGCCTGGATCTGATTACCACTGCACCCACTGTCATCTATGAAGTGCTCACTAGCAGCGGTGATGTTATCAAGATTGACAACCCTGCTGACCTGCCAGATCCAGGCAAGATTGAAGAGGTGCGCGAGCCTATCATAGAGGCCAGCATTTTAGTGCCGCAAAATCATTTGGGTTCAGTGATTACACTCTGCATCGAGAAGCGCGGTGTACAGAAAAATATGCAGTACCTGGGTGGACAGGTTCAGCTGACCTATGAATTGCCGATGAATGAGGTGGTGTTGGATTTCTTTGACCGCCTTAAATCAGTGAGTCGGGGTTACGCCTCATTTGAGTATGAATTTAAGCGCTTTCAGGTAGCACCTCTGATTAAATTAGACATCTTAATCAACGGTGATTGCGTCGATGCACTCTCCGCCATTGTGCATCGAGACTACGTCCAAAGCCGAGGGCGTGAACTCACAGCAAAGATGAAAGAGATCATTCCTCGCCAGATGTTTGAGGTTGCAATCCAGGCGGCGATTGGATCACAGATTATTGCGCGCACAACGGTTAAAGCACTGCGCAAAAATGTGATAGCAAAATGCTATGGAGGTGATGTGAGTCGCAAACGTAAACTGCTTGAAAAACAAAAAGCAGGAAAGAAACGCATGAAGCAGATTGGTAAAGTAGAGATCCCTCAGGATGCCTTTCTTGCGGTACTGCGTGTTGGAAAAGACTGAATAAATTTAAACCTCTATTTTTGAAGATGACTTATGGATCTTAACTTCCCCGCAATACTTGTAGCTGCCGTATTTATTACCGGTGGCATTTGGTTAATTGACACCCTAATGTTTGCCCCAAGAAGACGAGCCATGGCGGCGAATGAGGCCAATGGCGGCATCTCTCCAGAAGATATCGCTCGGCATACGCGTGAGCCTATATTGGTTGAATATGCGCGCTCTTTCTTCCCCGTTATTCTTGTGGTGCTGTTGCTACGCTCATTTCTGGTGGAGCCATTTCGTATTCCCTCCAGCTCAATGATGCCAACATTACTAGTGGGCGACTTTATTTTGGTGAATAAATTTGCCTATGGTGTGCGCCTGCCCGTGCTGCATACCAAAATAATTGAAGTAGATAGCCCAAAGCGGGGCGATGTGGTCGTGTTTCGTTACCCACGAAACACAGCAGTAGACTATATTAAACGTATCGTTGGTGTTCCTGGAGATGAGATCTCCTATCGCAACAAGGTGCTGTATGTGAATGGCCAGCCTATGGCTCAGTTGCCCATTGGTCGCTATACAGGTGTGGGTGCAGGTATGCGATCAACGGGATCATTGCACAGTATAGAAACAATTAATGGTGTAGAGCACTCAGTGTTGATTCGAGTGGGTACACCCGATTTTCCTCCAGGTTGCCAGGTGCTGCTACGAGGGCCAGTTAAGGTGCCTGAGGGTAAATATTTTGCCATGGGCGATAATCGTGACAATAGCAATGATAGTCGT
>JAJRWL010000107.1 GCA_024276875.1 Gammaproteobacteria bacterium | reverse complement strand
TGGAAAAATAACGAACTCATAGGTATGGCACGCTCACTTACTGACTTTTATTATGCATGTTATATTTCTGATTTAGCGGTGAGTAAAAAATACCAAAATAAAGGTATTGGAAAAGCATTACAAAAAAAGGCTCAAGATCAGCTTGGCTCAAAGTGCAAAATTATTTTAATAGCATCTCCAGATGCAAATTCATACTATGAACACATTGGGTTCAAAAACAACAAAAGATGCTGGGTTCTTGAACCCAATAAAAACATTAATTAAATAATTTTAAGGAAGAAAATATGGAAAATTTATATCATTATCGATGCCTAGTAACCAGTGTTTATGACGGAGACACAATTACTGTTAATGTTGAACTCGGTTTTCATGTAACACTAAAAAAGGAAAAAATTAGGCTTTTCAGAATTAATACACCAGAAGTTAGGGGCGCTCAAAAAGTAAAAGGGAGAATATCAAGAGATTGGCTACGTGAAAGAATACTAGAAAAAGAAGTGATGCTCGTTACACGAAAAGACAAAAAAGGTAAATATGGCCGCTGGCTCGCAGATGTGTGGATTGATGGTATTTGCATAAATGATGAATTGGTTGAAAAAGGGCTAGCTGAGTACAAAGAATATTAATATAGCATCCATCTTATTGACGGCTCTGCTCCCCGCCCTTCTCAGAGGTAAAATAGAGCCAAAGAAAACCCGAAATTCCCGCCACCAATGATGCAAGAAGGATCCCCGTCTTAGCCATCAATAGATCTTGGGCATGGCCGGCAAAACCCAACTCTGCAATAAATATCGACATCGTAAAACCAATCCCCCCCATCAACGCAGCGCCCACAATATGCTTAAAATTCAAGCCTTGTGGAAGGGTTGTCAATCCAAATTTTACCGCCAGCCAAGAGAACCCAGCAATACCAATCAGCTTGCCAAAAACCAGGCCAAGGGCAATGCCCATTGAGACAGGATGGGTGATAATTGTGCCGAAAGATGACCAATCAATTGGAATACCTGCATTGGCTAATGAAAAGATCGGAATAACAAGATAGGCAGACGGCAGATGCATCTTGTGCTCCAAGGTTTGAGCCGGTGCCTGCACCAACTGCACCCCCTCACCTAATGCTCGAACTTTAGAGCGTAATTCATCATTTTTAAGGATATTCTCCTCACGCTGATAAGCCTTTTGAATCGACCCAATCATCCCCGTAATCTGTGCCAGAAAACGCTTTGGATCATACTTTGGACGCATAGGAATGGTAAATGCCAAAAAGATGCCCGCAAGCGTTGCATGAACACCACTCATCAACATGGCTACCCACAGCACCACACCAATCAAAACAAAGGGTAAAGGGCGGCGAATTCCGCCAAGATTCAATGAAACCAGCAGCAACAACATGAGACCCGCCGCAGCCAAAGCCAAAAGATTGATCGACTCTGTATAGACCAATGCAATCACCAAAACAGCGCCCAAATCATCCACAATGGCCAGAGCAACCAGAAATGTCAGTAGATTTTTGGGGATTCGACTGCCCAATAATGCCAGTGTGCCCAGCGCAAAAGCAATATCCGTCGCCATCGGTACACCCCAGCCATTAAAGGCATGCACCTCAGGGTTGATACTCATATAAATAAGCACCGGAACCAACATGCCACCTATCGCCGCAACAATAGGAAATACGGCCTGTTTTGGATCAGCAAGCTCTCCCACCAAAATCTCACGTTTAAGCTCTAGCCCCACCACGAAAAAAAACAGCGCCATCAACCCATCATTAATCCAATGATGCAGTGACATCGACAGCTCAAACCCTGGCACACCAATCGTAAAGGGCATCTCTAACAGGTGATGATATGCCTCATTCCACTGACTATTAGCAAGATAGAGCGCCACAACGGCACACAGCATAAGCAGAATGCCACTGGTCGTTTGGCGATGAATAAACTCTTCAAGCGGTGTTAATACGCTATCAAAGGCCTTTTCCCACGGCGAGATATACTCTTTTTCAATCCGTTTTGTCATAAAAACAATCCTGCTAAAAAATCCTGGAAGAGTTATCTGACTCTACACCAACCGGATTGGTTTCATCTAGTTTAGTTTTAATTAGCTGCAAAACATCTTGACACTATTCTTTATGCAGGAGGTATTTCTAGTATTTCTACTTCCCGAATAATTAAAGAATATCATCTTAGTGTGGCTCAAGGACTCGGCCAATGTGGTTCTATGGCGCATAATTATGCCGCATCTAAAAATCTTACTGGCAATTGCGAGTGAGGCTATATTTGTCGCATGAAAGCAAAGGACTCAGGGTATTACGAAAAACATAGGTACAAAATGGATAAAAAAAGCCATATTAATCAGACTGAGTGGAATAGCCCTGATGCTAATCACTCAGAGATGGTTCTGAGGTTGAAGCAATATGATCACCAACGCGTATTATTTTTAATGTATTGGTCTCCCCTTTAACCCCAGAGGCATCACCTTTGGTGATAATAACAACATCACCCTCTTTTACAGCATTGCACTGTAAAAGTTCTTCAATAACAAGCTCGTTTATTTTTTGAACATTATTGCTCTTGGCATAAAATTCAATCGGGTAGACCCCACGAAACAGCATCACTTTTCTGCGTACAGCTCGATGCCTTGTCATGGCAAAAATAGGGATACCCGAGCTAATGCGGGACATTGATTTTGCCGTAGACCCCGACTCTGTCAAAGCTGCAATCGCGGTCACACGCAGGTAGTGATTAGCAGCATACATTGCGGCCATGGCAATCGCTTCATCTCGACGGGTAAATTCAGTATTAATCCGATGCCTGGATTTACGTACAGATTTATGTTTTTCGGCCTCACGGCAGATCCTGTCCATCGCGGCCACTGTTTCAACAGGGTTATTACCCATTGCCGTCTCACCTGATAACATCACGGCATCTGTGCCATCAAATACAGCATTAGCCACATCAAAAACCTCCGCCCGAGTTGGAATCGCATTTTCAATCATCGACTCCATCATTTGGGTCGCCGTAATGACCGCCGTATTCATTTCACGCGCGGTTCGAATGAGACTCTTCTGCACTGTGGGCAGCTCAGCATCACCAATCTCAACACCCAGATCCCCTCGAGCAACCATAATGGCATCCGATACACGAACAATTTCTTCGATACAATCCAATGCTTCAGCACGTTCTATTTTGGCAACGATGCCGCCACTACCGCCGGCTTCACGCAGCAATCTGCGAGCCTCTTCAACATCAGCCGCTTCACGCACAAAAGAGACGGCCAAGTAGTCCGCTTCCATCTTTGCAGCAAAACAGATATCAACCCTATCTTTTTCTGATAGCGCACGAGCAGACAATCCGCCTCCCTGGCGATTAATCCCTTTACTATCTGACAGCATGCCACCCACCAACACGGTACAGATTATTTTTGACTCTTGAATATCTTTGATCTGCAATACAATGCGCCCATCATCCAATAACAGCACATCATCTACCGCAACATCATTAATTAATGCCGGATAGGTCAGCCCCACGCAGCGATCATTACCGGCATCCAATGGGCATGTGACATCAAGACAAAAACATTCACCCACAACTAATTTAATAGCACCTTTAGAAAAACGACCAATGCGTATTTTAGGGCCTTGCAGATCCATCAGCACGGCTACAGATCTCGCACTTTTTTCAGACTGCTTACGAACCTGCTGAATACGCCGCTCGTATTCTGCATGCACTCCATGCGAGAGATTGATTCTAACCACGTCAACCTTCGCATCAAACAACGCTTCCAGCACGACTGAGGTATCAGTAGCGGGGCCTAATGTCGCAATAATCTTGGTTCGACGTTGCATGGAAACGATCCCTTTTTGTTGGCTAAATAACTAACTGGTTTTGTTCATTCAGGATTGATAGCGCGCTTCAAGCATAGCCACTGCGGGCAACTCTTTTCCTTCGAGGAACTCCAAAAAGGCACCGCCCCCCGTTGAAATATAGGAGATCTGATCAGCAATGCCGTATTTATCCACCGCAGCCAACGTATCACCCCCACCCGCAATAGAGAAGGCATTGGATGCAGCAATGGCTTCACCCAGTACACGAGTACCTTCACCAAACTGATCAAACTCAAAAACACCCACAGGGCCATTCCAGACAACCGTACCGGATGTCTGCATCATCTCTGCATAGCGAGCCGTCGTGTCAGGGCCGATATCAAAGATCATATCGTCATCCTCTACATCTTCAACTCGCTTCACCACCGCTTCTGCAGATTCAGAGAAGCGCTTGCCCACCACGACATCCGTTGGCACAGGTATCTCACCACCCTTGGCTTTAGCTGCCGCCATTAAACGCTTGGCCTCAGGGATTAGATCCGGCTCATAGAGAGATTTGCCCACATTATGGCCTTCTGCTGCAATGAACGTATTGGCGATGCCACCACCAGGAATCAGCTGATCAACTATATTGGATAGCGCATCCAATACCGTCAGTTTAGTAGAGACCTTCGAACCACCCACAATGGCCGTCATGGGGCGTGTTGGGTTATCCAATGCTTTACCCAGGGCATCCAACTCACCTGCAAGAAGTGGGCCAGCACAGGCAACAGGAGCAAACTGCCCCGCCCCATGCGTAGATGCCTGTGCTCGGTGAGCCGTGCCAAAGGCATCCATCACATAGACATCGCACAGGGCGGCATAGGCCTTGGCAAGTGTCTCATCATTCTTCTTTTCACCCATGTTGAAGCGAACATTTTCCAACAGCACAACCTCACCATCCGCTATATTCAGATCCTGCCCAAGGTACTCTTTGATTAGACGCACCTCTTTGCCTAGCAGGCCAGAGATATGATCAGCCACCGGTCGAAGAGAGAACGGCTCATCATATTCACCTTCAGTTGGACGACCCACATGAGACATCAGGATCACTTTGGCTCCAGCCTGCATTGCATGCTCAATGGTGGGCATACTGGCGCGGATACGTTTATCACTGGTCACTTTGCCCGCTTTGATAGGCACATTTAGATCTTCACGGATTAAGACTCGTTTGCCTGCCAGGTCAAGATCAGTCATTTTAATTATTGGCATTTCAGTCCCCTAAAACGAAAAAAAATTAGGTGAAGATCTATCTTCAACTAATTCTTTTTTTTACTGTTTCTAATTGTTAGAAATCAGACTCTGGAGAGCCCCCAGAGTCTGATAACCTGAATCAGCCTAAGCAGAGATAACGCGAGCCAACTCCAGCACTTTATTGGAGTAACCCCACTCATTATCGTACCAGGATACAACCTTGATAAAGGTGCCATCCAGTGCCATACCTGCTTCAGCATCGACAACAGAGGTACATGGCTCACCCACAAAATCGGTAGATACCACTTTATCCGTTGTGTAACCCAGTACGCCTTTCATCGAACCTTCAGAGGCCGTCTTCATGGCGGCACAAACGGCTTCGTAGGTGGTCTCTTTGTCCAGCTCAACGGTCAGATCCACCACCGAGACATCAGAGGTGGGTACACGAAAAGCCATTCCAGTTAATTTTTTGTCCAGCTCTGGAATCACCTTGCCCACAGCCTTGGCCGCACCGGTGCTGCTTGGAATAATGTTTTCCAAAATACCACGGCCACCGCGCCAATCTTTATTGGATGGGCTATCAACAGTTTTCTGCGTGGCAGTGGCTGCATGTACAGTCGTCATCAAACCACGTTTAAGACCAAAATTGTCATTCAATACTTTGGCAATGGGGGCTAAACAGTTGGTGGTGCAAGAGGCATTTGAGACGATATCCTGACCGGCATAGCTCTCGTGGTTTACGCCCATGACAAACATGGGGGTATCATCTTTTGATGGCGCAGACATCACCACTTTTTTAGCGCCTGCAGCCAAATGCTTTTCAGCCGTCTCTTTAGTTAAGAACAGGCCAGTAGCCTCTACAACCACATCGGCATTCACCTCGCCCCACTTCAGATTTGCAGGGTCTCTCTCAGCCGTCAGGCGAATGGTTTTGCCATCAACAATCAGGTTGCCACCCTCGACAGAGATATCACCTTTAAAACGACCGTGTACAGAGTCATATTTCAGCATATAGGCCAGATACTCAGGGTCTAGCAGGTCATTGATGCCGACAACTTCAATATCTGAAAAATTCTGTGCAGCTGCACGAAACACCATGCGTCCAATACGACCAAACCCATTGATGCCTACTTTAATTGTCATTGTTGCTTCTCCAAATAGTTAGTTATTTAAGTAAGACAGCTCAAACCTGATCAGGCGATAACCTCTTCCACCGCCTTAACAACATTTTCTGTGGTAATACCAAAATATTCATACACTTCAGCTGCCGGTGCCGATTTTCCAAAGCTATCAATACCGATCACACGGCCATTTAGACCCACATATTTTGCCCAATAATCAGTAACACCTGCCTCTACTGCGATACGAGCCGTCACTGCGGCTGGCAGCACGAACTCTTTATAGGCTGCATCCTGCGCATCAAAGGCATCGGTACTGGGCATTGATACAACGCGAATCTGTTTGCCTGCCTCTGTCAAGATCTGCGCAGCCTGTGCGGCCAGTTCTACTTCAGAACCTGTGGCAATAATAATAGCATCCGGCGCATCGGCGCATTCAGATAATATATAACCGCCACGATTGATTGCAGCAATCTGCTCATCGGTGCGTGCCATATGCGGCAACCCCTGGCGTGACAAGATTAAACTTGTTGGCCCACATGTGCGCTCAATAGCATTTTTCCAGGCCACGGCGGTCTCAACCGCATCACAGGGTCGCCATACGGCCATGTGCGGAATCATGCGCAAGGTCGCCGTCTGTTCGACGGGCTGATGGGTGGGGCCATCTTCCCCCAGACCAATAGAGTCATGGGTAAAGACGTGGATTGGGCTGATCTCCATCAGTGCCGCCATACGCAAGGCATTGCGGGCATACTCTGAAAAGACCAGAAAGGTTGCACCATAAGTGCGAAAACCACCGTGCAATTCAATACCATTCATGATGGCTGCCTGACCAAACTCACGCACACCGTAGTTGAGGTAGTTACCAGAGGCATCATCAGCCGTTACAGCCTTGGAGCCAGACCACATGGTCAGGTTGGAGCAGGCCAGATCAGCGGAGCCACCCAGTAGTTCAGGCAAAATAGGGGCATAACCGCCAATGGCATTTTGTGATGCCTTGCGAGAGGCAACCTTGGTCGCCAGTGCATTGACCGACTGGATATAGTCATCGGATTTGGCGTTCCAATCTACCGGCAACTCACCTGTGCTACGGCGCTTGAATTCAGCAGCCAGTTCAGGATGAGCCTGCGCATAAGCAGCGAAGCGTTCATTCCATGCACCCTCTGATGCAGTGCCTGCCTCTTTTGCATTCCAACCGTTGTAGACGTGATCGGGTATCTCAAATGGCGCATGTGGCCAACCGATATTTTCACGCACCAGCGCAATCTCATCATCACCCAATGGTGCCCCGTGGCAATCCTCTTTGCCCTGCTTATTTGGCGAACCCTTGCCAATAATTGTCTTGTAGCAGATAAGACTTGGTCTGTCAGTAACTGCACGTGCTGCTTCAATAGCCTGCTTGATGGCATCTGCATTATGGCCATCCACATCAGCCACCACATGCCAGCCATAGGCATCAAAACGCTTGGGGGTATCATCGGTAAACCAGCCGTCTACTTCACCATCAATCGAGATGCCATTGTCGTCATAAAGGGCAATCAACTTGCCCAGCCCCAAAGTACCCGCCAGCGAGCAAGCCTCATGGGATATGCCCTCCATCATGCAACCATCACCCAGAAAGGTATAAGTGTGGTGATCAACAACCTCGTGCCCCAGGCGGTTAAACTGTGCTGCCAGTGTCTTTTCAGCAATCGCCATCCCCACCGCATTGCAGATGCCTTGACCGAGTGGCCCCGTGGTTGTCTCCACACCTGGGGTATCTCTGTATTCGGGATGACCGGGGGTTTTAGAATGAAGCTGGCGGAAATTCTTAATGTCATCAATTGACAGGTCATATCCAGAGAGATGCAGTAGTGAATAAATCAGCATCGATCCATGGCCGTTAGAGAGCACAAATCGATCACGATCTGCCCAATCTGGGTTATTTGGATTATGCTTCAGAAAGTCATTCCACAGCACTTCGGCAATATCTGCCATGCCCATTGGCGCACCTGGGTGACCTGACTTTGCTTTCTGAATTGCATCCATACTTAAGGCACGGATTGCATTGGCTAATTCACTACGTGAGGACATGCGTCCCTCCTAATTAGAAACCATTGACTAAAACTTGCACTACATGCATCTGCAGCGCTTATGCTCAGCGGCTATTTATTAGCGCTTTTTTGATGGGAAACATATTCATCAAGTAACTGGCGAATAATTTTTTGATGCTGCATATGATGTTTCTTAGCAGCCGCTTTAAAATATGCGACACTTTCAGAACTTAATGAGATAGTAACCTTTGTATTCTCTTTTTTAAGTGCCAGCTCTTCTGGTGATGGCAGAAAATCCGGAATGAACTCAATATCACTCAGAGGCTCATTACTATATTGAATGGGTTTGTTCATAAATTTTTTTACCTTTACGCCAATAACCTGCACCAATAATTCGGATGCGATCAGACCTGTATGTAAAGCGAACGGTAAGAATTCCGTTTTTTCTTCATTTAGCCCAAAGCAGTAATAACTAAATAGGTGGCTAATTGACTCGCATAATCCCCTTTGAGGGAATGGGGCATTCTCGCCTAACAGGCTGATGGGAACAATAGCTGATCCCATATATCTATAGTGGCAACCTCACTCTCGCCACTTTATTGAACAACCCATGCTAGGAGTCTGCTGCTCTGGTCCTCTCCCCGTTGCAGCCACCTGCTTCA
>JAJRWL010000106.1 GCA_024276875.1 Gammaproteobacteria bacterium | reverse complement strand
TGTCTCTCTCGTGATGGTATGCTGCATATGATGTTCAAACTTGGACAGTGCGCTGAGAAAAAATGGATAAAACTACGCGGCTTCGATTACTTGACGAAAGTTATCACCGAAGTTAAATTCAAAGATGGAATCGAGGTAACAGCAAATGATCAGGTCGCCGCTTGACTCAACGGGCTAAACACCAGATTTGACAATAACTCAAATCATATTGAGGACTGGCAGCAAAGTGGCGCATTACAAACAGCATACTGCAAGCAGTATAACTTAAAGCTTTCCACCTTCACCTCCAGTAGCGAAAAGATTTCTCCTGATCAGTTGGCCTTATTCAATGAGGCTGAGTTACTGGATCTAGACAATAAGGATCAGGCCGATACCCATGATGAAGATCTGGGTAAGGTTGAGGTCTCTGGCCACAAGCGTAAGCGTAATAGCCTGCCAGGGGGGCTGCCTCGTGTGCGGGTTGAACATGATCTCTCAGCTGCTGGCGTGAATATTCAGTCATTTTCAACAGGTATCGAATGACGATGCCCTTGTCTCTTTTCGGCAGGTTGGTTGCCCTGAAGAAAGGCTTCAAGCGCCTCAATGGTGTTTAAGTTCTTTATCGTCATAATCGTTCTCATCAGGTGATTATGAACAATTTGGACTATTTAAGACTCATTTCATGCTGGAAATACGCCCTAAGTTCAGACTCATTTCATATTGGACAAGGCTAGGACACCTCTATTAATTCATGACGGGGCATCTTGAGTCCAAAATTAATAGAGGTGTCCTAAAGTCTAGCTGGCTTTTACCTCCATGCTCTTAGGCGGCATGCTATGCTTTAATGATATGAAGCCGACTCGTCCCACTATTTCCATCATTGCGGCCATGGCTGAAAATCGAGCCATCGGTATCAATAATAAGATGCCCTGGCATCTGCCCGCTGACCTGCGTCACTTCAAGGCTTTAACTGTTGGAAAACCCATTATCATGGGGCGCAAAACATGGGAGTCACTGCCAGGGTTGTTGCCTAATCGACCGCACATTGTGGTGACCAGAGACCTGCACTATCAAGCTAAAGGGTGTCAGGTCGTTCACTCCATTGATGAGGCACTCACCGCTGCTGGTGATGTCCCTGAGATCATGATTGTGGGGGGGGCTGCATTTTATGCTGCCATGTTGCCGCAGGCCGATCGCCTCTACCTTACTCAAGTAAAGACGACGGTAGCGGGTGATGTTTTTTTTCCTCACTACAATGCTACAGATTGGCAAATTATTGCCCAAGAAAAACATGCTGCTGATGAAAAAAATCCATTTTCATACTGTTTTTTAACCTTGGAGCATCGCAACTAAAAATCATCTCTTGTACCAAAACTTATTATAGCGTTAAGGTATTATTGACTGGGGTTTTAAAGAAGGCACAGTAGAATGAAGACTTTCACTAAACAGGCTATCGTAACTATTGTCACTCTTGTGCTTATTGGCTGCCACAGTAATCTTCTCAAACCACCCGCGACTCACAAAAAGATAACAGGCTTTACCCCTTTTGGCGTGGCAGGCGGCTACGATGTCGGCTCACTTATTGATTACTCCAACCAATCTTATAAAACGCTTTTTACCTCCGAGTATATTGAGAAAAACGCCAAACCCGAAGCGCGGGATACACTTGATAAACTTTTTCATACCCCTTTAATACCGGTCTCACCTCGCTATAACAACAACCAAAAAAAGCAGTTTATGAATGCCATTAAGCTCACCCTGCTTACTGAGAATTTTGGCTTATCCAGCAAAGCAAAAGAGGCCATACAAAAAATATATAAAGTCGATATTTCTGTGGCCTCTGCTGTCAAAAAAACATCCTCTGAACCGGACGATTTGCAACACAAATTAATTGAATCCATCTCTGCAAGAGGCGGCGTTATTATCGGCATTGCGTCTAAAACCGGTATGGCTAAAACACCTGTTGCCATCACCAGTATATTGGCTTTCAATCAAGCCACCGTAACTGTATATTTTGATAGCTCTGTTAGTGCTGACGAACGCATAGAGATATTTGACAAGATTCATTTTGATAACCGAGTTATCATCCAGCTTGGCCAAGCAAAAACAAACAGCATCAAAATCAAGTATACAAAACCAACGGTTGTGGCATTTAAAGGGTATAAATTTGATGCGCAGTCTGTTCGTTTTTACAGAAAATATGGCAGGCTACCCACCCCAGAAGAGTCGCTTGTAGTTACTGTAGCAAAACAAAAACAGGCCGAACAAGAGAACCGCGCTATTAAAAAGCGATCGGTTAATCAGAGTGATATGTACAATGTGCCTTGGGATTAATAGGCCGCGAATGAGAAAGGGCTAAGCACCACTAATTTTTATTGTTTTAGTGATGCTGGTCAGTATTTTTTGTAGACCAATCTTCTCTTTTACATTGATAATGATGGGGGATTGCCAATTGGTGTGCATAGGAATATCGGTTGCCCGACGCTGATCTTCATCATCCGCTTTATAGACCATAAGTAGGATCATAAGATTTTCTGCATCACTGATCTTTAGCAGCGCTAAATCTTCATCACTCAGTAGCATCTCATACTCATGCCCAAACAGAATAGGTTCCATAAGCGAGAAACAAGCCTCGACATCGTCTAATGATTGCAAACATTGTAAAGGCTCATACTCTTCGGAATGAAACAGCTTAAACCGCTTACACTTATCAAATCCTGGAAGCCCGTTGGGAAAGGTGATAATGGTGTCAGGATCAATCTCTTGCTGCCCAAAAAATACCGTGCTTATTTTCATCGGTTTGTCTGCCATTGATTCTCTGCAAATAGATTAATTATATGATCGACCACTCGCACCAAAGCTTAACCCTAAATTAATCAGCAATGGGCAACCCCTTGCCGGGGTTAAGGATGTTATTTGGATCAAATTGTCGTCGAATGTCGTGCATCAATCGCAGCGTGATAGGGTCAATTTCACGATCAATAAAATCCCTTTTTTCCAGACCAACACCATGCTCACCGGATAGTGTGCCATCCAGTTTTAAAACCAGGTCAAAGGTATCACTAAGACAGGATGCAGCCCGCTGCATCTCATCAGAATCATCTGGGTTTACCAGCAGGTTGACATGAATATTACCATTGCCCGCATGGCCAAAATTCACAATACGAATCTGATAACGCCTAGCCAACTGCTCTAACCCATCAATCAATTCTGGGATGCGGGAGACAGGCACAACCACATCTTCATTGATCTTCTTCGGTGCAACACTGCGCAGGGCGGGTGAGAGAGCCTTGCGTGTTTTCCACAGTGCAGCCACCTCCTCGTGCGTTTTGGCTCGATAGATATCAACCACACCTTCCACCCTCGCGGCTTGCTCTACCGCTGCCACCGATTGATCTAATCCATATTCCGTGCCATCCACCTCAATCATCAACAGTGCACCAATATCAGCATCCAACTGTAGGTCAGAAAAATTGCGTACCATTTTAATGGATGCACCATCCATAAATTCCAAGGCACAGGGTGTGACCGGCTGAGCCATGATGGCAGAAACCGCCGCCGCCGCCGCATGAATATCTCGATAGGTAGCACGTAAGGTGCATTTAGCTTCTGGTAGCGGTGTTAATTTAAGGGTCGCCTCTGTAATGATAGCCAGTGTGCCTTCTGATCCAATCAGCAGGCGAGTGAGGTCATATCCCACTACGCCCTTGGTTGTCATGACCCCTGTTTTAATGGTCTCGCCTAATCCTGTGACCGCACGTAATCCCAGGGTATTCTCACGCACCGTGGCATATTTAACCGCACGAGGCCCTGCTGAGTTGTAGGCCAGATTCCCACCCACCGTACAGACTGCTGAACTGGATGGATCAGGTGGCCAAAAGAAACCATGCTCTGCCAAGGCAAGCTGTAGGGTCTGATTGACAACCCCTGGCTCAACTCGCGCCAGACGGTTAGCGGGATCAATTTCCAGAATTTGTGACATACGTTCCAGCGACAATACAATGCCACCATGATCTGGCACTGTTGCGCCTGTTGTACCCGTACCTCGGCCACGCGCTGTGAGTGGGACCTTTTCACGATTGCACAGCTGCACTAGATCGCGCACCTGCTCATGAGAGGTAACAAAGGCAACGGCTTGGGGGAGCGCTTGACGATGGCTATTGTCATAACCATAGGGCCAGCAATCTGCTGCGGCAGTCAGCAGGCCATTCGCACCCGTAATGGCCTGTAGCTCGCCTATCAGTGATGAGGCCAGCTGTGGGGCGGAATCAATAGTATTCAAAAACCTTAACTACCCGCTTTACACCCGTGATAAAGCGCACCTTTTCCACCACTTTTTGCGCCTCTTCTGGCCTAATAATGCCCATCAGAAATGCGGTTCCTTGAGATGAAACCACCTTTACGCGGGTTGGATCAGAGGCTTCGCCATCAACACTCAATAACGCTAGCTTAATTTTACTGGTCAAATAGACATCATTGGTTTGCTCTAAAAAGGTGCCACTGGGGCCAATAATAACCTCATTGTGTACCAGCTCAACGCGTTGAATATTACTCACCAACTCAGCAAAGTGATCACTGATCTCTTGCGTATCAGCTTCACCCGTCAATAGCACCTTTAAATTATAACTGGTGATGCTAATATTGCTGTGCTTGCTGATCTCTGGGTGATCCAGCAGCAGCTTCAATGATTTAATCTCAATAGCTTGGTCTTCCAGCATCGTGGGAGCCGTTCGACGATCATGAACCATCGCCACCCCTGTTGCTGCGCCACCCACTACGGCCGTTGTACAGCCTGCCATCTGAAAAACCAGCACAGCTAATATCATCAGAAAAATGGCTCTCATAATTTAGTCCCTCTTCAGCCCAGCAACTGCTGGTCAATTAAATCACACAGGCAATGAATCACCAGCAAGTGTACCTCTTGAATACGAGCCGTGGTCTCAGAGGGCACGCGTATCTCTTTATCATCATCACTCAATAGCGCCGCCATCCGGCCACCATTTTTACCACTGAGTGCAATCACATACATTTCACGTTCGTGAGCGGCCTCAATGGCGGCATTAACATTGGGTGATGCGCCACTGGTGCTGATCGCCAGCAGCACATCTCCCGGCTGTCCTAATGCTCGCACCTGTTTGGCAAAGATCTCTTCATAATCATAATCATTGGCAATCGAGGTGATGGTTGAGCTATCCGTCGTCAGTGCAAACGCTGGTAATCCCGAGCGCTCACGGTCAAAACGATTCAGCATTTCAGATGAGAAATGCTGCGCATCAGCAGCGGAGCCACCATTACCACAGCTCAGGGTTTTGCCTCCCTCCATCATACGGCTGACAATAAGTTGAGCCGCCTCTGCAATAGGGGCTGCCAGCAGATCCTGCGCTTCACTCTTGGCTTGAATGCTATCGCTGAATAGCTGTTAACGCGGTTTATTAATTCAGTCATTGGTTCTCTGTATTTTGTTGATCAAAAGTTAGCTTGGAATGCATCCTTGATCCAATCAATATTTTGCTGCTCTTTGCCCACGATGGCCAGCATATCAAAACGGCAGGGTGGCATATTGGCGTTATTTTTAGATTGCAGATAGTGGTTTGCTGTCATAATAATGCGCCGCTGTTTGGAGGGGGTTACACTCTCTGCGGGTGATCCAAACCCCGTGGTTTTTCGGTAGCGCACTTCGATAAATACCAAGCTTTCACCATCCTGCATAATCAGGTCAATCTCGCCCTGCCGACAACGGTAGTTTCGCTCAACCAGTCGCAAGCCCTGCTGTTGCAGATAGATCCGTGCCACCTCTTCTGCTTTAGCGCCTGCCTCACCTGGCGGCAGCTTCATATCGGATTATCTACCGCAGGCATGGGTACGATAGGAGCAACGGGGATGGGGGCAGCAGGTTCTACTATTGGAAAGATCAATGGCGGCAAATTATCTCCAGGCGTTGTTAAACTTGACTCAATGCGTGGTGCATATCCCAATATATTAGGTATGCCTTTACGTATTTGCGCCCACACCAAACGTCGATGCACCTGATTGATCTCATCTAAATAGAGATTGCCGGTCTGTCCATCCAGGGTCTCCCAAGGGCTCACCTTGAGCCGATTCAAATGTGGCAGCAGATTAAAGCTATCTATCCCCATGGCATAGAGCCGTTGATAGGTGTGTTTTGCATTTGGAAAGGCGGCTGCAAGCGCATCTTGAGAGAGACGGCTCTCTTTCTCACTGGCCAGCAGCCAGGGAATATCGGGGAATTTAACCCCCTCTAAATCACGATCTTTCTTCGCATCAGGGTTTCCTGCATAGATATGCGAAGTGGCATAAACCGGCAGATCTGCTGCATGGTAGAACTGTAAAAGCGGTCGGATCCGGCGCGCTATTTGGGGTTTTGCAGCAAAAAATACAAACTCAGCATCCTGTCGACGGCGGGGTTCATACTTAACATTTTTTATCAACACACGCGTGATTTCACGACGACGACGCTTGCTTTCATCAATATCCAACAGGGTTAGCACGGGCTGTGAAAAGTCTGCCCCTTTGGCATCATAGGTTTGATGCTCCAACAAAATGCCACCCAGCGTCTCCCAACGCTCACGAAAGCTGTTGAGGATACGTTCACCCCACGAGCCTTCAGGTACGATCACCAACGCCTGCGAAAAGCCATCCTGCCAGGCACGTTCGGCTGCCTGGCGCGCTTCATCCTCGGGTGACAGGCCAAATTGGAACAGGTTCTCTGGCTGCCCCATCTGTGGTGGTATCTGGTTCAGTGCCAGCACAGGAACCTCCAGCTCACCTGCTCGTGCCAGCTGTAAAACAGCCTCTTTATGTAGCGGGCCTATCACCACATCAGCGCCTGCATCCACCGCCTGTCGGTACAGCGGCCAGGTATCGGCGGCATTGCTGCTATCGTAAAACCGCAGTTGTGGACGCTTTGCCAGTGGCAACTGATAATAGGCCGCCATAAATCCATCCCGCAAAGCAGCTCCAGCACCAGCCAAAGCACCCGATTGCGGTAACAACACAGCCAGGTGATGAAGCTGCCGATACTGCGTCTGCAATCGCTGATGGTATCCTTCCAATAGTGCCTGGCGCGCAGGGTGTACGGGGAAGCGTGCACGCCACTGCCTTAATAGAATCCGAGTATTGGCGGGATCACCCCCATACCCTTTAATAATACGTGCCAACGCCATCCAGCCACCCTGTATGCCGGGTGGAATAGGTTGAAACATTCTCAGCGCCCCGTCGGTCAAGATCGTCAGCGTTTGTAGAATGGCCTGCTGGTTATGCAGCCGTGCTGACGGGTCTGTAATCAATAAATCCAATGCTTCCAACTCTCGCGCACTCTCAAGCAGATTGCCCTTAAGTCGCAGGATCCGCGCCCTCTGTCGATAATATCGCTGCTGAAGGTCTATTGAGGCATCCTCTGATACGGGCTCTTCCAGCAGCAAAAAGGCATCTTCCAGTTGACCCGCTCTTATGGCCAACTCAGCGGTATGCATGCGTTTGCGCAGATCAAAAACAGCGGGCAATCCAACAACATCCGTCTGCCCCAGCACCCAGCTGGCTGATTCAACATCTTGTGCCGATAAGAAATTAACCACCGCTTGCAGCTGAAGGTCTTGCCGGTAAGGTGGCGGCATCCGTGTGGCCAAACTCTGATAGAGTGCCGCTGCTGCCACATAATCTCCCATTAGTTCAAGTTCGATAGCTCGATCCAGCTCGGCCTGTGGCACAGGTGAAATAAGCGGGCTAGCTACCGGCTCACCCGCAGGTTTTAGTGCCTTTGACAGTTGCGAGGTAACACAACCCGTTAGCAATAGAAGGGATAGCAAGCTTGGGATGAAAATGTATTTAGTTAGTTGCATGGTTTTGTTAAGGCAGGCACGATGTAGCGAGTATCTTGCGTGGGGTGAAAAGTGTCAATCGAAAAAGGTGTACTCTTTGTGGTAGCAACACCCATCGGCAATCGGGATGATTTTTCAGTCCGTGCGGTGAATACCCTCAAGCAGGTCGATCTTATTGCTGCGGAGGATACCCGCCATAGCAGACCTCTGCTACAGCATTTTGGGATCAAAACCCCACTCATCGCCCTGCACGAGCATAATGAACGGGAGGCAATGCACGGCATTTTGGCGCGTCTGCAAGAGCAACAGTCCATTGCGCTTATCTCTGATGCCGGTACGCCACTGATCAGTGACCCTGGATTTCCACTGGTGCGGGAGTGCCACCAACGGGGCATTCGCGTCTGTCCAATACCGGGAGCCAGTGCGGCTATTTGTGCCATTTCAGTGGCCGGCCTACCTTCCGACCGCTTTCTATTTGAAGGATTTCTACCCCGCACTCAAGCCGCTCGCCGTGAACGGCTGCAAGGCTTAAAGCATGAGCGCTGCACCTTGGTTTTTTATGAATCAAACCATCGCGTGCGTGAATCACTGCACGATATGGCATCAATATTTGGCACAGGCCGTCCCGCCCTATTGGCACGAGAACTGACCAAGCTGCATGAAACCCTCATCAGCGCACCACTGGATGCGTTACTGCAACAGGTTGAAGCTGACCCCATGCAACGCAAGGGAGAGATTGTGCTGTTAGTAGCAGGTGCGGAGAAAAAGGCCGATGCTGAGCAAGCGGCGGAGGCCACGCGCATCCTTGAAATATTACTTAAAGAGCTGCCGGTAAAACAGGCCGCTACATTGACCGCACAAATAACGGGGGGAAAGAAAAACCTGCTCTATCAGGAAGCATTAGCATTGCGTAGTTCACCTGAAAATTAACGCTTTTATGCGTGCATTAGTGATAAAACGCCATAACACAAACACTGTTTATATGCCATGACATCTCAGCATCTATTTGACTGATAGAATGGCATGTCGCCAACCTTTTCCGCCACCACAAACCCAGGCTGGGCAAACCCCATCCGTTGGATCAAGGCCGTTATCAAACTCATACTTATCTGATAGGCCATCCCCGTCTGTATCTTTCTTAGCAGGTTCACTGCCAAATTGATATTCCTGGAGGTTGCTGAGGCCATCACTATCTTCATCCAATGCCGCATCAGGGAGGTTGAGTGGATTAAGGAACGCATAGCCATTTTCATAGGTATCTGGCAGACCATCATTATCGTCATCGAGATCACTTATATCTGGGTTGCCATCGCCATCAAAATCGCTGGGGGGTAGATGGCCTGTATCGCAATAATCAAGCAGTGCCACCATTATGGCTGCTCGATCATTTATATCTGCAATAGCGTCTAATGGGAAACCCAAAAAGCCTGTTCGGTATGTGCCGTTATCTTTAAAGATAGCAGCGCTACCGGCAGTTCCCACAAAGCCTGTAAATGCGGTGTTATCGGGCGTGATAGTGTCGTTATAAAATGCAGAAAGACCGCCTATAGAATAAGTACCCAGTTGACTGAATCGTCCAGCACCTGAAACAGAAAAGGAGGGAACGTCACCTGACATAGAGGCGACACCCAGATAGTTGCTCATAAAGGCGGTGACCCGTTCTGAATAATCCGAATGCAAATAATACTCCTGTGAACTTATAATCAGGCACTTCCCCGCATCCAGTGTTGCTGCTAAAGCTGTTTCTGCTGCGGCATCAGGCCCTGCCCCAGACTCTCCAAACCATATGATTTTATTGTAGATATTGGGGTATGCGCCATGAGTTGCCAGCGCAGCAGGCACATCAACCGCATCTGTGCTGATAACATCGTAAGTCACGCCAAGCTGATCAAGCACCGCAGTATAGGAAGAGAGGGCACTAAGCAATGGAATATCATCATCCACTAACAGCAGATCCCCAGGTTTTGATGCGGCAACATCTGGCTTTGTTCCAACGAGATACTCTTCAAGATTACTGTACCCATCACCATCTTGATCCAGTGCCGCATCCGCAATATTGAGCGGATTTAGGAAGGCATAGCTATTT
>JAJRWL010000105.1 GCA_024276875.1 Gammaproteobacteria bacterium | reverse complement strand
GATCCGAAAGAGACCCACATCCGAGCCGATCCCAGCCAATTGCGCCAAGTGCTTGTCAGCCTACTGGAGAATGCAATCACCCATTTTCATCAAGATACCGGCCAACTCCACCTCTACATCAAAGCCGGCATGACCACTGAATCCGGTGGCCCCTATATTAGCGTTATTGATAATGGCACGGGCATTGATACTGAGATTACCCGCCAAATCTTCGAGCCATTCTTTACCACCCGAAACACCGGCACAGGGCTGGGTCTCTATATCGCCAAAGAGTTAAGCGAATCCAATCGGGCACGGCTAGAATATACCCCAAACCCCGACGGCGGCAGCTGCTTCCGCATGAGTTTTCCTGGATTAAGAAAAAAGGTATTTAACGCGTGACACACCCGATTGCACTGATTGTTGATGATGAACCCGATATTCGTGAGCTACTAGAGATCACACTGGGACGAATGGATATCAGTACAAAGTCAGCCGCCGACCTTGCTCAGGCTTACGCGCTATTAAAACAGGAGCCGTTTGATCTCTGCCTTACCGATATGCGCCTGCCCGATGGCAATGGCATAGCGCTGGTAGAATATATCAGCAACAACTACCCACAGCTGCCCGTTGCGATGATCACCGCCCATGGCAATATGGAATCTGCCGTTCTCGCGCTTAAAGCCGGTGCCTTCGATTTTGTCTCTAAACCCGTGGATCTACAAATACTGCGCCGATTGGTTGAAACCACACTAAAACTTCATCAACCAAAAGCGGCACAACCAAAGGCCGCTATCACCACTAGCAACGACCCCAAACTCCTGGGCCAATCTCCTGTCATTGAAAACATCCGCACCATGATTGCCAAGCTGGCTCGCAGCCAAGCACCTGTCTATATAAGTGGGGAATCAGGCACCGGCAAAGAGCTGGCCGCCCGCCTGATTCATGCCCAAGGGCCACGCGCAGAAGGCAATTTTATTGCCGTCAACTGTGGTGCTATCCCTCACGAACTGGTGGAGAGTGAATTTTTTGGCCATCAAAAAGGCAGCTTTACCGGTGCAATCTCAGATAAAGAGGGGCTATTCCAAGCGGCTCATGGGGGCACACTGTTTTTAGATGAAGTGGCCGATCTTCCACTGGCCATGCAGGTCAAACTGCTGCGCGCCATCCAAGAAAAATCCATTCGTCCCATTGGTGCTCAGCAAGAGACCACTATTGATGTGCGCATTCTCAGTGCCACCCACAAAGACCTGGCCACCCTGGTCAACAACAACGAATTCCGCCAAGATCTTTTTTATCGTATTAATGTCATTGAACTTCATCTCCCCGCCCTACGAGAACGCACCGGTGATATAAAAATCTTGGCAGCACATATACTCACCCAATTAGCGCAAAAAAATAGCCTGCCCACAATAAACATCACAGCATCGGCCATGGCAGCACTGTGCCACTACGGCTTCCCTGGGAATATTCGAGAGCTAGAAAATACACTGGAGCGCGCCATAACGCTCTGCGAAGACAATCAGGTGACACTTGAGGATCTTCAACTACCCGAGGTATCAGCGGAAGATGAAGAGTGCAACCCAGACCAACCACTGGAAGAGTATCTGGGCGACATCGAAAAACAAGCCATTATAAAAGCCCTGGAAGAGACCCGCTGGAATCGCACCGCTGCGGCAAGAAAACTCGGCATCAGCTTCCGCGCCCTACGTTATCGATTAGAAAAGCTAGGGCTTGATCAACCTTAACAGTCTCCACAACACGCCATTCAAGGTGACAATTTACGTCACATTATGCCCCTGACCGACAGTGCTCAGCCCCCACCTCGGGCAGCATCTCCTTGCTTCAAACGAATGTCATTCCCAAGAGAGATTAAAATCTCAAAATAAGCCTGCAAAGCCATAAAGTTTCACCCCCTGTAGCCGTAAACCTGACTGAAACGAAGATGTTGGCACACTACCTGCACACCATCTTCCAGGAAACAAACATCCGCCGGGCTCAAATTTAAATGGTCAGCCTTCCCGGGTGTCGCAAGGATGCGAAGGTTCATAGTAACAGTGGCTGCCGCCACCACCTGGAACCTGACCGTTTATATACATAACATTATTTGGAGAAATACCATGAAAAAAGTACAAGCTGGTTTTACCCTAATCGAACTAATGATCGTTGTTGCCATTATTGGCATTCTAGCGGCTATCGCGCTGCCTGCTTATCAAACTTATACTGACAAGGCGCGTTACACTGAAATTGTAATGGGGGCAACGGGTGTCAAGTCCGCTGTAGAGGTTTGCGCTCAAGTACAAGGAGGCTTTGACAACTGCGATGCAGGATCTAATGGTGTACCAGCTGATCTCGCAACCTCACCCAGCCTGGTTGACACTGTTGCATGGGCATCTACATCCAATACAGCAGGAACTATCACCGTAACACCAGATGCAGGCCCTAATGGTAGCATCACTAATTCTGACACCTATGTGCTTACCGGCACATATGCTAGTGGAGTCACCACCTGGAATGGCACATGCTCTAACAACGCTGCTCTCTGTTAATAAAGGCTAATTATGGCATAAAGAAAAACCCCGCTTCGCGGGGTTTTTTTTACCTCATTGGTAGATAAGCAGAAAGAATATGGGTGACTAAGCCTTACTCTAGACATTAGACACACCCTGAGACGAAAATAGATAATGACTGGAAAATAAAATCAAACAATTCAATACTCTCCTTTATACAAAAACAATCACACTTAGCTAGAGTTCTGTTATGAAACAAACCCTAAAGCCCAAAGGCCTTACACTTATAGAGGTAGTCATAGCCATTGCCATCATTGGCATCCTTACCACTATAGCCATACCTTCTTATTCTGAATATATCAAAAAAACACACTTAAACACGGCTACACAATCCGCTCAACACCTTCAAATGTTACTGCAAGATTATTGGGAAGATAATGAAACCTACATTGCGGGAGATGATACAACCAACACAGATCTTCAAACAAAATTAGGCTGGCATCCTGGGGACAGCCGCATTACCAGTAAAGTAGAAGCAGGAACAACAAACAACATTGGAAGCTCTTTTAAGATCACTATCACCCACCTAGACGTTGCTAATAGCCCCATCATCATCGACTATGCTCGATAGCCAATAGAACTTAAAACGGTCTACCACATTCAAAAGCCAAGATTCAACCACCCATACAAAACGACAAAAAACAAAAACTCTGCTATAAACAACTATTGTGTGCGCTCATTATAAAGAGGGGAGCTGTTCAAATAGAAACAGCTCAACCAAATCGCATCTTCACCTAAATGACATAACCAACTCTTTAACCCATTTGATACTAAGTTAACCTTGAGACTCAATGACTAAAACTCAACCCAAAGTTAATCTTAGCGGGCTTGCTCGCTGCCTTATCCAAAGCAAACTACTCAGTGAGCAAGAGGCCGAAAAAGCCTTTCAAGACGCACTAAAAAACCACACTCCTTTTGTATCCCACCTAATTGAGCAAAAGATATTAGAAAGCCGAGAGATCGCTGAAACGGCATCCATGGAATTTGGCATCCCATTTTTTGATCTGGATGCACTTGACATAGAATCTGCGCCCGTTGGGCTGGTAGAGGAAAAACTACTTCGCAAACACCGTGCGCTGCCCCTCGTTAAACGCGGAAATCGGCTGTTTCTTGCCGTTGCAGACCCCACAAATCATCAGGGGCTGGATGAGATCAAATTCAACACCGGCCTCGCCTCTGAGGCCGTTGTCGTAGAAGAAAGCAAGCTAAACCACTACATCGAACAGGCGCTGGAGGCTCAAGACACTAGCATATCGGATCTGATGGATGCCGATCTGGATAATCTGGATATTTCAGCAGGCGAAGACGAAGCGCCAAAAGATAATGATTCAGAGGTTGATGAAGCCCCTGTCGTTCGCTTCGTCAACAAAATCTTGCTGGATGCCATCAATTGCGGCGCGTCAGATATACACCTTGAACCCTATGAAAAAATCTTTCGCGTCCGTTTTCGGCAAGATGGGATGCTGCGTGAGGTCGCTTCTCCCCCCGTTAACATTTCCGCCCGCCTGACAGCTCGAGTCAAAGTCATGTCGCGCATGAATATTGCTGAACGCCGAGTCCCTCAGGATGGGCGAATCAGGATGAAGCTATCAAAGAACCGCTCCATTGATTTTCGTGTCAATACCTGCCCTACCATCCATGGCGAAAAGATTGTGCTACGTATCCTTGACCCCGCCAATGCCGAGGTTGGCATCGAAGCACTTGGTTTTGAAAAAAAACAGCAGGAAGACTTTTTAAGCGCCATTCACAAACCTTACGGCATGGTGCTGGTAACAGGGCCAACAGGCAGCGGAAAAACCGTCTCCCTTTACACCGGCCTCAACCTGCTTAACACGCCCGAGATCAACATATCCACGGCTGAAGACCCAGTAGAAATTCAGGTTGTAGGCATCAACCAGGTCAACATGAATACAAACACAGGATTAACCTTTGCCGTGGCTCTGAAGGCCTTCCTGCGGCAGGATCCTGATATTGTCATGGTGGGTGAGATACGGGATCTTGAAACAGCTGAAATTGCTGTAAAGGCCGCCCAAACAGGTCACTTGGTGCTATCAACCCTGCACACTAACGATGCGCCTCAAACATTGACTCGGCTGGCCAATATGGGGGTTGCTCCCTTCAACATTGCCTCATCAGTGCTACTGATCATGGCTCAACGCCTCGCCAGACGATTATGTGAGCACTGCAAAGCCCCAGATGACATCCCAAAAGAGGCCATGCTTGAAGAGGGGTTTACCGAGGAGGAGATCCCCAACCTTAAAATCTATAAAGCTGGGCCAGAGTGCAACCACTGCACCAAAGGCTACAAAGGGCGAGTCGGCATATTTCAGGTGATGCCTGTTTCAGAAGCGATGGGGCGGCTGATCATGGAGGGGGGCAATGCAATGCAACTGGGGGATCTGGCCAAGGAAGAAGGCATCCAGGATCTACGCAGGTCTGGCCTAAACAAGGTCAGCCTTGGTGTCACCAGCCTCGAAGAAATCAACCGCATAACAAAAGAGTAAAATCCATGGCGGCAAAAACATCCAAAGCACCTAAAGCACCTAAAGCCCACGTTTTTATTTGGGAAGGTGCAGATAAGCGTGGCAACAAGATAAAAGGCGAAACCAGGTCGGCCAGTATTGCTTTGGTACGCGCAGAACTACGCCGTCAAGGTATAACCCCCACGAAGGTTAAAAAGCAGGCCGCACCCCTATTTTCTGCCCGAAAAAAACCCATTACCGCCAGTGATATCGCTATTTTTAGTCGGCAGCTCTCTACGATGATGTCTGCGGGCGTACCTTTAGTGCAATCTTTTGACATTGTAGGGCGCGGCCACAACAACCCCAGCATGCAAGATCTTCTTCTTAGCATTAAAGCTGATATCGAAGGGGGTACAGCCCTTGCCCCAGCATTAGCCAAGCACCCCCTCCAGTTCGATGACCTGTTCTGCAACCTGGTGCATGCAGGTGAACAGGCCGGCATACTGGAAAATCTATTGGATAAAATTGCCACCTATAAAGAGAAAACAGAGGCGATAAAAGGCAAAATCAAGAAGGCTCTTTTTTACCCTGCTGCCGTTATGGTCATTGCCTTTATTGTCACCACCATTTTATTGGTCTTTGTTGTTCCACAATTTAAAGCAATCTTTGACGGCTTTGGGGCTGATCTACCCGCCTTTACCCTCATGGTGGTCGGCCTATCTGAGTTTGTGCAAGATTACTGGTGGGTCATGCTATTTATTATCGGTGGCTCTGTCTTTTTTTTAGGCAATCTTTACAAAAGATCTCGAAAATTTCGCCATCTATTGGATAAAGCCTTCCTAAAAGCTCCCATCATCGGCGTTATTATGCACAAAGCGGCTATTGCTCGCTTTGCGCGCACCACAGCCACCATGTTTAGTGCCGGCGTCCCTCTGGTCGAGGCATTGGAATCAGTCTCTGGTGCCACCGGCAACATCGTATATGGCGAGGCCGTCCTGCGCATGCGTGAAGATGTTGCCACAGGGCAAACTATGACGCTTGCCATGAAACAGCAGAACATGTTTCCACACATGGTGGTGCAGATGGTTGCCATTGGTGAAGAATCAGGCGCGGTGGACGATATGTTATCCAAGGTCGCTGATTTCTATGAAGAGGAGGTTGATAATGCGGTGGATGCCCTTAGCAGCCTATTAGAGCCACTCATCATGGCTGTTCTTGGTGTGTTGGTTGGTGGGCTAGTGATTGCGATGTATCTGCCTATTTTCCAGTTGGGTCAGGTCGTTTAATAAAACCAACCACTCACAATCTCATTTTTTAAATTATCTTTATGAACCTTATTGCCTATCTGCAACAAAATCCCTTGGTGTTTTTTATCTATATTGGCCTCCTCGGGCTTGTGGTTGGTAGCTTTTTAAATGTGGTGATTCATCGTCTGCCCATGATGATGGAGCAAGATTGGCGAGCTCAATGCTTAGAATTTTTAAAGCAAGAAGAGACGAGTAAGGAACCCATTTTAACCTTAAGCACCCCCCGCTCACGCTGCCCCCACTGTGGCCATCAAATCAAAGCGATTGAAAATATCCCCCTCATTAGTTATCTATTCTTAAAAGGAAAATGCTCAGACTGCAAGACCCCCATATCCATTCGCTATCCACTGATTGAATTAGTCAGCTGCCTACTCTCACTCGCTATTGCTTGGCGCTTTGGTATTAGCAGCCAGACAATAGCCGCACTGCTTCTTACCTGGGCACTTATCACGCTGAGCATGATCGATTTTGATCATAAACTACTACCAGACTCCATTACCCTGCCTTTTCTCTGGTTTGGGCTACTGCTGAGCCTCTGGGGCATTTTCAGCTCACCTGAATCGGCCATTATTGGCGCTGCTGCTGGATACCTCTCACTCTGGAGTATCTTTCAACTATTCAAATTAATTACCGGAAAAGAGGGCATGGGATTTGGCGATTTTAAGCTATTGGCTCTCTTCGGTGCCTGGTTAGGCTGGCAATATCTACCTCAGATCATAATGCTCTCATCACTGGTTGGTGCCGTCATTGGCATAACACTGGTTTTACTGCGTGGCCGTGACCGCAATATCCCCATTCCCTTTGGCCCCTATCTGGCCATTGCAGGCTGGATCAGTCTACTCTGGGGGGATCACATTAATCAGGCATATCTTACCTGGGCAGGGATGTGAAACAGACGCAAAGCCAAATGTTTGCAGACAGTAGATCAACATATTGCAACCTGCTGCTCATCGCACTCTTCTTATTGGCGCCACTCTACTTTCAACCCAACCTTGGCGGCATAGGGCTTAACCTTACCTACAATATTCCAGCATGGGCAATCGTCTCTTTTCTCATCAATGGCAGCCTGTACCTTATGGCATCCACACAGAGATTTATTCACCCCAGGCACTCATGGGCACTGCTGGTATTCCCTGTTGTTATGATTCTCAGTGGCATTGCTGCGGGTTCATCTCAACCCATTCCCTGGTTCTTTAGGCAGATCTACATCCTTGGGGGGATTCTATTTTTATTTGCACTCTTCCAATTCAACATCAAACAGCGGCAAGTTGAACGCCTTCTGTATGTGGTTGTAGCATCTGCTTTTATCAATACACTCGTCGCTATTACCCAAATATTCTCCCCTGAGCTAATTAGAGAATGGCTGGCCACCGCAGGCAACATACCCCTCGGCACCTTTCAACAGGTCAACGTACTCTCCTCTTATTTGGCAACTGGCATCATCATCTCTTTTTATCTGATAAGCAGGCCATCCATCACCTCAGCCTCTCTTGCAGCAAAGGTCTTGCTAATTGTCTGCATTGGCAGCAGTGCTTTTATTATTACCTATATTGGATCACGGTCAGGGATGCTATCGACTGTAATCGGCATCCTGATTCTCCTTGCCTGCCGCCGACAGCAACTCAAAAAGAGAGCCGTGCTGACATTGGTTGGCTTGCTGTCACTTTTAGCAGGGGCAATACCAGGAGGTACAGTTCAAGGGGTTAGTGGCTTTGAAAGGCTATCACAAAAAACCATAGAGATTACCGAGGGGGTAGATGCCTCCATACGCATAAACATGTACACCATTGCCCTGGAGCTGGTCGCTCAAAAGCCTCTGTTTGGGCATGGTATTGGTAATTTTCAACGCGTTTGGGGATTACAGAGTGGTGATTATCATCAGCGTAATCCTAATGCCAAACTCCCACCTTATATAACGCACCCTCATAATGAGCTTGTTTACTGGCTCATTGAAGGAGGCATTGTCTCATTTACTGGAATCATCATCGCCATTGGGGTCATCATATTTGCTCTCATCAGGTGTGGTTCACAACGAGGGGGGGGCTATGCTGCGCTACTCATCCCTATTAGTCTGCATGCACAGGTAGAGCTGCCTTTCTACCTCTCTTCCCTGCACTGGTTTCTCTGGCTGTTCCTGATATTTCTTATTTTGCGCCATCGCATAATCATAAGTACCGTGCCATTGAGCAGATCCGCAACACAGCTAATCAAAGCCACTGCCATCCTCGCTTGCATTGGCAGCAGTTACTTTATGATCCATACTGCCCGCGCTCAAACTGATATCTACGCCTATTTAACCCAAAAAAAGGACAGTGCCCCCTACTTGCAGGTGGCGCTTAACAATCTCTATTTTAAATCATATGCTGAACAGTTAGCCATGCGTAACATGTTGCACTCAAGTATACGGGACAAAAAAACAGATAAAGTGCGCTATTTTACCCAATGGGCAGAACAAAAAATCAGCATCAATCCTGAATTAAAACTGTTTGAAGATCTCATTAATGCCTACACATTTTTAAAACTTGAACAAGAGCGCTGCAAAACCATCCATACTGGAACCATGATGTACCCCATGAATCAGCCCCTTAAAACCATTGCCGATAGCTGCAAAAAATCACATTAATTTTTAATAACCATGTTGATTATTGGACTGACTGGCGGCATTGGCAGTGGCAAAACCACTGTATGCAACTGCTTTAGCTCACTTAATGCACCCGTCATTGACGCTGATGTCGCTGCCCGTGAGATTGTTCAGCCTGGAAAGCCTGCACTCACGCAGATCACCACACTATTCGGCCAGGAAATATTAGCGACCGATGGCACACTTGATCGTGGCAAGCTTCGTGACCAGATCTTTTCTGATAAATCATCCCGAAAAAAGCTTGAAGCCATTCTTCACCCTCTCATTCGTCAGCAGATGGATAAAAAGCTATCTACCTTAAATGCGCCCTATGCCATATTAGCTATCCCTCTGCTACTCGAGGGTAAGCGCCGAGAGAACCTTGATCGGATATTAGTGATTGATGCAGCAGAGTCACAGCAGATAATGAGGGCGGCTCAACGCGATCATAAGAATAAAAGTCAGATTCGTGCCATTATTGCAGCACAATGCAGTAGAAAAGATCGGCTAGCAGCGGCAGATGATGTAATCTACAACACTGGAGGGCTGGAGCAGCTCAGCCACCAGGTAGCTGAATTGCACAACTTTTACCTTAAACTTGCCGCTAAAAACAGCTGAGCCTATCCATGTCTAATCAAATAATCTACGAACACCCATTGAATGAGCGCGTTCGGACGCTTTTAAGGCTTGAGCACCTGTTTACTCGAATTGCATTTCATCTGCCAGAATCAGATGAATGGAGCAGCCGAGCAGCCATCAATGGCCTATTGGATATTACCAGCATTCTTGCGCGAGCCGACATCAAGTCAGAGGTTATCAAAGAGCTGGAGCGCCATGCCACAAGCCTCAATAAAATTCGCTCTGCACCCGGGGTAGACAGCCAACAATTAGACAATATATTGGCGGAGCTTGAAAACAGCACAAAAATACTACGCCAGATAAGCAGTCAGATTGGACGAGGGTTGCGTGAAAATGAGTTTCTTAATAACATCATGCAGCGTAGCAGCATCCCAGGTGGAACCTGTGATTTTGACCTGCCACAATATCACTATTGGTTAAAACAGCCGATACAAACAAGGCACAATGACCTGCAACACTGGTTTCAGGAGTTAGAGCCGCTGCAAAATGCCATTAAATTGCTCTTATCACTGATGCGTAGTAGTGCGCACGCCAGCAAGAGAGTCGCCACCGCTGGATTGTATCAGCACACCTTGGAATCACAGTCACCCGCTCAACTCATTCGCGTAGGCCTACCAAAAGAGAGCGCTATTTTTCCAGAAATCAGCGGCAGTAAACATCGATTTGCCATTCGCTTTCTTGAACCCAATGATGCTGGCCGGCTTAGCCAAACACCGTTAGATGTCGATTTCTCTTTAATCTGTTGCATTTTTTCGCCCAACTATAAAGTAAGCACCCACTTATAGATCATAATAGACAAACAGTCACTCTCTCCAAAGCCCACTAATACCCGCAATACCTTGCGCACCATGGGCTTGCGCCTTGCCAATCATATCTTGTTGCATGCCGCCTAACGCATAAACAGGCAATATTGCCGTATCAACCAGCTCATTAAATTGCTGCCAGCCTAATGGCTCTGCATTTGGATGGCTTGCTGTAGGCAGCACAGGAGAGAGCACGGCAAAATCCAACTCCAACTCTACCGCTTTGGTTAGATCTGTCACATTATGGCAAGAAGCCCCAATCAAGTAATCACGCCCCAATGGCCGTGCTTTAAGATCCGCAAGCCGCTGACTGGTTAAATGAACGCCATCTGCTCCCACAGACTCAACCAACTCTGGTGCAGCATTAAGGAGCAATCGCGCTCCAGATTCTCGACAAAGCTTGTAAGCTACTTTAGCCAGCAGACAAAATTCAGGCGGAGCTAATGCCTTAGCGCGTAACTGAACAAGCTTTACCCCCTTATCCAGTGATGCTTTTAAGCGGGATAAAAACAGGCGCTTATCCAAAGGATCAGCACCTGTTATCAAGTAGCAATCAGGCAGATTAAGTGCCGTAATAATAGGGCGATCTGCGGGTAATAATGGACAATCAATTAGCTGCCCCAAGGGAAGCCACTTTAAAGACTGCCCCTCTCGCCCTTCAGCATGGCCTGTAAAGACTGTTACTCGATGGACATCCAGTAACACCGTGCGATCAGGATAGTGATGGATTATGCGAATCAGTGGAGTGTGAGCCTTTACAGCCAACCCTAGCTCTTCATAAATTTCACGTTTTAATGCCTGTGCAACAGACTCTCCCTGTTCCACTTTACCGCCAGGGAATTCCCACATACCCCCCTGGTGCACATGTTCAAGCCGCTGACTAATCAGCACCTGCCCCGCCACATTTTGAATAACAGCTACTGCAACATGAATAGCACTATTTATAACTCATCCCCTGCTCACAATTTTATAAGAAGGCTTTATTTTTTCTGCTATATTTCTATAATCTAAAAGCAACTGTAGCACTCTCAATTAACCTGAAACAACATGTCTACAAGTACATACAAAATAACGCGACTTAAAGCATTTGCTATTCATATTGGCATCAGCATTAGCATTTTTCTGTGCCTATTGGTACTGCTTCTCGGCTATTGGTATAAGGCACCATTCTTTGATCTTGAAGATGGGTCAATAGCCATTCAGATTATTATTTTTGTTGACTTAGTGCTTGGCCCCGTACTCACATTGGTCATTTTTAAGCCAGGCAAACCAGGCCTCAAATTTGACCTCTTATTAATTGCTCTTTTTCAGCTATCCGCTTTAACCTATGGCATCTGGATGATTCAGATGTCTCGCCCAGTTGCCGTCATACTGAGCTATGACTCTCTCTACATCGCCAGTTATAAACTAATAAAAGAGAGTGATATTCCAAAGGCTGATATTGATAATATCATTGGATTGGAACCCACCTATCTCTATATTAATCTACCCAGAGATCGGCCAGATTTTATGGCTACGGCCATGCAAGCATTCAAGGAATCACGCTCATTTGAACTGCTCTTTAAATACTCAGAGCCGTTATCATTCAAGAATAAAAAGCAAACCTCAACCATTGCCATTGATATAGAAAAATATACCGCTTCAAATACTGAATGGTCGGCAAAATTACAAGCGTTCATCTCGACTAACAAACTGTCACTAAACACAATGTCCTTTTTACCCATCAGAGCAAGACGCGGCAGATATTTTTTAGCCGTTAATAATAAGAGCGGTGAAATCGTCGATTATCTGGATGTCCCTTTTTTCCCAGACTTAGCCGTAAAAGCACGAATAGTGCAGTAAAAAAAACTATGTACGATACTCCGCATTGATCCGCACATAGTCATATGAGAGGTCACAGGTCAGCACCCGCGTATCAACTTCGCCTCGACCCAGTGCCACTCGAATGGTAAATTCAGACTGATCCATCACAGCTTGCCCTGCCTCTTCTGTGTAATCATCAGCCCTGCCGCCATTGCGCACAATACAGACATCGCCCAGCCAGATATGAACCGACTCAATATCAAGATTTTCTATCTCGGCGCGGCCAACAGCGGCCAGGATGCGCCCCCAATTGGGGTCAGAGGCAAACAGCGCTGTTTTGACCAAGGGTGAATGGGCAATGGTATAGGCAACACGTTTTGCTTCTGCCTCATTTTCTGCACCTTCTACCAAGACCTCCACGAGCTTTGTTGCGCCCTCACCATCACGTACAATGGCACGTGCCAGCTCCATGCAGACCTCGGTTACTGTGGCCACAAATTTTTGATAGGCCGCAGAGTTATCATCCGTAATAGGCGAAACACCGCTCATACCCGTGGCCATCAACACACACGCATCGTTGGTTGAGGTGTCGCCATCTACCGTAATGGCATTAAAGGAGGGTGCAACCGCCTGTTGCAGGCACGCCTCTAATAATGGCTTAGCAATCGCCACATCGGTTGCCACATAAGCGAGCATGGTTGCCATATCGGGCCGAATCATGCCTGAGCCTTTAGCCATGCCGGTGACGGTAATAGGATGCCCTTCAAGAGTGAATTGACGCGATACCAGCTTTGACACGGTATCCGTCGTCATAATGGCTTGAGCCGCCGCATTCCAGCCATATTCAGTTAGGTTGTTCATTGCCTGGGGCAAGGCATCAATCAAGCGCGCTGTTGGCAAAGGCTCGCCGATGACACCGGTAGAAAATGGCAGGATCTGGTTTGCTGTGCAATCACCCAGCTCAGCCAACCCTTCGCAGCTTGCCACGGCATCTTCCATACCCTGCTCGCCAGTACCGGCATTGGCATTACCTGAATTGATCAATAGGTAGCGAGGTGGGCGTAGCTCCAAATTTTTGCGTGCCAGCTGCACAGGTGCTGCACAGAAGGCATTGCGTGTAAATACGGCAGTACAGGCTGTTCCCACCGGCAATTCAATGACAACCACATCATTCCGATCTGGATATTTGATACCCGCAGCAGCCGTTCCCAAACGAATACCGGTAATGGGGGCAATATTTATTTTTGCATTCATTGGTCTAGCTCACACCGCACACTATGAAATACGGCCATGGCACTGTTTATATTTCTTGCCCGAACCACAGGGACAAGGTTCATTTCGGCCTACTTTGCGATCATTGCGCACAAAAGGCTGTTCAGTCGGCTCTTCTGCCTGCGCTGCCTCTTCAGCGCTGTCATTATCATAGCCTGGCAATTCATCATGCTGATACTGCATATCATCACTGTATTGCTGATGAGCAGGGATGCTCATGTCCTCTTCGGCACGCACTCTAACCTTTGAGAGTATCTCGACCACCTCCTGCTTGATGCTCTCCAACATGCGGGAGAACATCTCAAATGCCTCGCGTTTGTACTCCTGCTTCGGATTTTTCTGTGCATAACCACGCAGATGGATACCCTGTCGCAGGTAGTCCATTGCAGCAAGATGCTCTTTCCAGTGGCTATCAAGCGTTTGCAGCATGATCGCTTTTTCATACTGCCGTATCGCTTCACTGCCCGCCAGTGATTCAATCTCTGCATACTGGGCTTCCAGCTCGCTGATGATCCGTTCACGCAAGCTCTCTTCATGCAGGCTGTCATCTTCATCCAACCACTGCTGGATAGGGTAAGATGCTGCAAATTGTGTTTCCAATGCCTCGGTCAACCCAGGCACATCCCACTGCTCATCCAGACTGCCAGGAGGAATATAACGAGCGACCAAATCACTCACTACATCACGCCGCAGGTCTTGAATAGTTTCAGATATGTCATCGGTATCCATCAGCTCATCACGCTGCTGATACACTACCTTTCGCTGGTCATTAGCAACATCATCATATTCCAGCAGTTGTTTACGGATGTCGAAGTTCCGCCCCTCTACCTTCTTCTGCGCATTGGCAATTGCCTTGGTAACCCAGGGGTGCTCAATAGCCTCCCCTTCATCCATGCCCAGTTTCTGCATGATTCCAGAGACACGTTCCGAGGCAAAGATGCGCATCAGGTTATCTTCTAGTGAGAGGTAGAAACGTGAGGAACCTGGATCACCCTGGCGACCAGAGCGCCCGCGCAACTGGTTATCAATACGTCTGGATTCGTTGCGCTCGGTACAAATCACACGTAAACCACCGGCATCTAGCACCTGCTGGTGGGGCTCTTTCCACTGTTCACGAATCTTTTCTATCACCTCAGGTGTTGCCTTGTCTCCCAACTCGGCAATCTGTGCATCAGGGTTGCCACCCAGCACAATATCCGTGCCACGACCTGCCATATTGGTGGCAATAGTCACTTTACCTGGCTGACCCGCTTCTGCCACGATTACGGCCTCACGTTCATGCTGTTTGGCATTCAGCACCTGGTGATCAACCTGCTTCTCCTTCAGCAGATTAGAGACCAATTCCGATGTCTCAATAGAGGCGGTACCAACCAATACAGGTTGACCACGCTTAACACAATCTTCAACATCTTTAATGATAGCAGCATATTTTTCATCTGCCGTCAGATAGATCAGATCACCCATGTCATCCCGCTTCATTGGGACATTGGGTGGAATAACAACCACCTCTAACCCATAGGTTTGTTGAAACTCAAAGGCCTCGGTGTCAGCAGTACCTGTCATACCTGACAATTTCCCATACAGCCGGAAATAGTTTTGGAAGGTAATAGAGGCCAGGGTCTGATTCTCCTTTTGGATCTCCACCCCCTCTTTTGCCTCAACAGCCTGATGCAGACCATCAGACCAACGACGGCCTGGCATGGTGCGACCCGTGAACTCATCAACAATAATCACTTCACCGTTGGTGACAATGTAGTCCACATTTTTCTGGTAAAGGACATGGGCACGCAGTGCAGCATTAACATGATGCATGAGACTGATATTTGCTGAATCATAGAGGCTCTCTCCTTCAGCTAGCAGCCCCATCTCCTCCAGCATCCTTTCTACCTTCTCATGACCTGCATCACTTAAGTAAGCTTGTCGTGATTTCTCATCAATAGAATAATCACCTGGGCCAAAGTCAGGTCGTCCCTCTTCATCCTCAATGGGATCTTGCCGAGTTAATTGAGGAACGAAGCTATTCATACTTTTATAGAGCTCGGAACCACCTTCCGTTGGACCAGAGATAATCAGCGGTGTACGTGCCTCATCAATCAGGATGGAATCAACCTCATCCACTACCGCAAAGGCACGCCGATTCTGCTGCACTCGCTGACCAGTCTCAAAGGCCATGTTGTCACGCAGATAGTCAAAGCCGTATTCATTATTTGTGCCATAGGTAATATCAGCACTGTAGGCTTCGCGTCGAGTTGCATTGCGTAGATGCCGATAACCAGATGAAGCGCCATCATATTCAAGGTCAAACAGATAAGAGCTACTATCAGGGCCCTCACCGCCAGAACCATTGATAATACCAACGGACAAACCAAGAAAATGGTAAAGACGCCCCATCCACTCTGCATCACGGCGAGCCAGATAGTCATTCACGGTAATAACATGCACGCCTTTATTCGGCAGGGCATTTAGGTAGACCGCAAGGGTTGCAACCAATGTTTTGCCCTCACCTGTGCGCATTTCAGCAATATTACCGCCATGCAACACCATGCCACCAATCATCTGCACATCAAAATGGCGCATGCCTAAAGCGCGTTGGCTCGCCTCTCGTACTGTCGCAAAGGCTTCTGGCAGCAACTCATCCAGCGTCTCCCCTTTCTCTAAACGCTGTTTAAATTCTATTGTTTTTGCTTTCAACTCTTCATCAGACAAGGGTTGGAGCGTTGATTCAAATTCATTGATCTTGGCTACTGTCTTTGACATCTGTTTAATCAGGCGATCATTTCGGCTGCCAAAGATTTTACTGAGAAGTTTGCTAACCATGTACGTTAAATCCGTAGGAGTTATTCAAAGATGATAAAGAGAGGGGATAATACCGCAAAAGCGGCCAGTTTGCAGACCAGCTGGTTGCACGAAGCCCAATGACAGGTTGTTAGCGCTACCCTGACTTCTTGTTTTGGTTTTTATTATTTGCAGCAGACTCACGGAGATATTTCCAAGGATTAACCTTTTTACCATTCCGCAAAACTTCAAAATGGACATGTGGCCCCGTTGACCGACCGGTAGAACCCATCGTTGCAATAACCTGCCCTTTTGTAATTCTATCGCCCGCTGTTACCAATATCTCGTCATTATGACCATAGCGAGTGCTATAACCATTGCCATGGTTAATCTCAAGCATCGCACCGTAACCACTTTGTTTGCCTGTTTTTGAAACGACACCCGCAGCTACTGAGATAACATCCACGCCTTTTCTGCCCGCAAAATCAACCCCGTAATGAAAGGCTTTTTTACCCGTAAAAGGGTCTTTGCGATAACCAAAATGGGAGGATATCCACCCCTTTTTAACCGGCCTGCCTGCGGGGTAAACCTCCTGCTGTAGCCTACGATTCATAATCAGCTCTTCCATAAAATCAAGTTTATGCTCGCGGTCATCAATCGTTTGCGCCATCGCCTGCAAATCAGCCAGCAACTCATTAAGCGCCAGTGATTCCGCCGTATTTGAGACACCCACGCCACCCACTGGAGGGGCTGTAGTAAAATCAAACTCTCCCTCATCCAGCATACCTATTTTGGTCAAGCGCCCGCCTAATGCATCCAAACGAATAATATGGGACTGCATCTGCCCTAAGCGTAATGCCAACGCATCTAAATGCTGCTGTGTTTGTTCTTTTACCAGGAAAATCGCAGCTCGTTGGTCAGCTAACGCTGCCTGAAACACAAGCCCGGTAGGGTCAATTTCCGCTGTTTGCTCAGCATGCTGCTGCCCCATCGTATAACCAACCCAACCAATGCCACCAGAAACAGCCGCAATCAGCACAAGCAATCCACTCACAACCAAACCCAGGCTAAGTTTTATACTACCTGTCTTATTGTTAAACCCAGTAAATAGTATGAAGTTCATTTATAGTACCTGCCTATTCTTTAGATTTTGCAAGCAACCACAGCCGCAAAAAATAGATATTAACTCGGCCTCATTTATGATTAAACCACGCCCTATCAATGCATTTATGCGCTCAGACTCCGTATTAAGAGCACTACACAACACGCTGATAGTACAGGAAAAATTACTCATTCTAACTCGCAGTCTACTACCTGCACCCCTAGATCAACATTGTATCTCTGTACAGCAGCATTATCACAACCTTATCGTCCATACGAACTCATCCGCTTGGGGCAGCCGCCTACGTTACTTCTCTCGCGACCTCCGAGCTAAACTCCAGGATAAAGGCGTGCATGTACAAAAAATAGAGGTTCGAGTATTAATTAATAGCCGACAAAAAGCACATATAGCACGTCATGCACATCATCTTTCAGAAGCTAATGCCAAGTTAATTGAATCAACAGCTGACAATATTCAAGACATTGATCTACGTGCGGCACTAAAACGTCTGAGTAAACATGGACTTACTTAGTATTAATAGGCCAGACGACAATATGAGACTAAGATGCTATTTTTAATTAGCTCACTTTGCCCAAAAACACAGCTTAAATCAGGTTGCTTGAACCGGCTTCATGTAGGAAATCGGTACATTGCCCTCTTCTTTAAAGGTCACCTCTTCCCACGCATTTTTATCTGCTAGTAGCGTTTGAAGTAGTTTATTATTTAACGCATGACCTGATTTGCACCAGCTAAACGAACCAATGAGGCTGTGTCCCAGCAAGTAAAGGTCGCCAATCGCATCAAGGATTTTATGTTTTACAAACTCATCCTCGTAGCGTAATCCATCCTCATTCAAGATACGGTAATCATCCACTACAACGGCATTATCCAGGCTGCCGCCAAGAGCCAACTGACGCTCCCGCAGCATTTCGATATCGCGCAAAAAACCAAAGGTTCTTGCTCGACTCACCTCTTTAACAAAGGAGGTGGATGAAAAATCAATGGATGCACAACGTGTATGATCCGTAAAAGCAGGATGATCAAAATCAATAGTAAAAGAGACCTTAAATCCATCAAACGGTTCAAAACAGGCGTGTTTATCTCCCTCTTCAACCAGCACACGCTGCTTAATTCGAACAAATTTTTTCGCTGCTTTCTGCTCTTCAATCCCCGCAGATTGGATTAAAAAAACAAAAGGCCCCGCACTGCCATCCATTATTGGCACTTCTGGCGCACTCACGTCCACGTAGGCATTATCAATGCCAAGACCCGCAAAAGCTGATAGCAGATGTTCAATGGTAGATATCTTGACCCCCTCTTTTTCCAACGAGGTTGAAAGCTGCGTGTCACCCACATTTTCTGGGCAGGCACGTATCTCAACCGGCTCATCTAAATCTACCCGCCTAAATACGATACCTGTATCAACAGCTGCCGGCCGAAGCGTAAGATAGATTTTCTCACCTGTGTGCAAACCCACACCCGTTGCACGAATGACATTTTTAAGCGTACGTTGCTTTATCATTGAGGAATTTTACCTTTAACCTTTAATGAACAGATACAGATGGAGAGCTGTGAAATTTGGCAGCATCCTACCATAGCGCCAGATACCATACAAAACAGCACGATCTATTTCTGTGGCAGCCTTCGCAGTTCCACTCATAACCCTTTAATCAAAATCAGGTTATCTCTCCATTAGTCTGCCTGACGGCGTAAAAACGCAGGGATATCAAGATAAGCCATATCCTTATCCTTTAATGATTCCGAGTAGGGTTGCGCTGCCTTCGCCTCTTTTCTTATCACAGTAGGCTTATCCATATCAGCATAATCCACTGAAGTTGAAGCCGCTCCATCTTGACTCACTAACTTAACAGCAACCCGCTCAGAGGTTATAGAAGCAGCAGGTTGTTGCTTTTGAATGACCACCTCACCCAATCCAGTCGCCACAACAGTTACGCGCATCTCATCCTGCATATCAGGATCAATCACCGTACCCACAACCACAGTAGCCTCATCGCAAGCAAACTCTTTAATTGTACTGCCAACCTCTTCAAACTCACCTATCGACAGATCCAAGCCTGCCGTAATGTTCACTAAAATACCTCGCGCACCCGATAGATTGACATCTTCCAATAACGGGCTATTGATTGCCTCTTCAGCCGCATCTCGCGCACGTGTCTCACCACTGGCCGCACCAGATCCCATCATCGCCACACCCATTTCAGACATCACGGTGCGCACATCAGCAAAATCTACATTGATCAAACCAGGGCGGGTAATCAACTCTGCAATGCCTTGTACTGCACCCAGCAGCACATCATTGGCCGTTTTAAAAGCATTCAGCAGCGACATCTCTTTGCCCAGCACAGCCAGTAGCTTTTCATTCGGAATCGTGATCAACGAATCCACATTTCTAGCCAGTGCTTCTATCCCTTCTGCAGCTACTTTTTGACGCTTTGCACCTTCAAACCGGAAGGGTTTAGTCACCACAGCTACGGTAAGAATCCCCAGCTCTTTCGCCACCTCTGCCACAATAGGCGCTGCACCGGTACCGGTCCCTCCACCCATTCCTGCCGTAATAAACACCATATCAGCACCTTCAAGCGCCTCTTGAATACGATCCCTATCTTCCAAAGCAGCTTCATGACCAACTGTTGGGTCAGCACCCGCACCTAACCCTTTGGTGATATTGGAACCCAACTGCAGTACGGTTCTAACTTCACTGTTCTTCAATGCCTGTGCATCCGTATTCGCACAGATAAAATCGACACCCTCTATATTAGCCCCCAACATATGATTAACCGCATTACCACCGCCACCACCCACACCAATGACCTTAATTACTGCATTTTGGCTGTATGCATCCATCAATTCAAACATAACCTTCTCTCCTCTACACATGACATGTGCTGTATTCTGTAGAAATAATTCGTTATCGAAGTTACTTAACTCTCAATCAAAAATTGCCCTGAAACCAACTCTTCATCCGTGCCCAAACTGATTTCACACTGCTATTTCGTGAAAATTCCATGCCCCCTTTAGCATGATGACTTCGCCCAAATAACAATAAACCCACTCCTGTGGCATAAATTGGATTTCGCACCACATCTGCCAACCCAGTGACATACTGTGGCACCCCTAAACGCACTGGCATGTGAAACACCTCCTCTGCCAGCTCAATCAACCCCTCCATCTTTGCACTACCACCGGTAAGCACCACGCCTCCAGCCATTAAGTTTTCAAATCCACTGCGTCGTAATTCAGCCTGTATTAATAACAACAGCTCTTCATAACGTGGCTCAACCACCTCAGCCAATGTTTGGCGCGAAAGCCGTCGCGCGGGCCTATTGCCTATACTTGGCACTTCAATGGTTTCATTATCAGACGCCAGTTGGGTCAGCGCGCAGGCATACTTAATTTTGATATCCTCTGCATGCTGGGTCGGTGTACGCAGTGCCACAGCAATATCGTTGGTCACCTGATCACCCGCTATCGGTATCACTGCGGTATGCCGAATAGCCCCTTCGGTAAAGATGGCAATATCCGTTGTGCCACCACCAATATCCACCAAGCAAACACCCAGCTCTTTCTCATCGTCACTCAGAACAGCGTTAGCAGAACTGAGCTGTTCAAGTATCAGATCATCCACTTCCAGCCCACAACGGCGCACACACTTAACAATATTTTGTGCCGCACTCACCGCCCCTGTGACCATATGCACCCGAGCCTCCAGCCTGACCCCTGACATCCCGATTGGCTCACGAATGCCATCCTGATCATCAATGACAAACTCTTGGGGCAGGATATGCAGAATCTTCTGGTCTGCTGGGATAGCCACCGCTCTTGCCGCATCAATCACCCTATCCAGATCACTTTGAGTCACCTCTTGATCCTTGATACCAACAACGCCTTGTGAATTCAGACTACGAATATGGCTGCCTGCAATACCCGCAAAAACAGATTGAATCTCACAGCCCGCCATCAGCTCTGCTTCCTCGACCGCCCGCTGCATGGACTGAACCGTCGATTCAATATTGACGACAACCCCCTTCTTTAAGCCACGCGATGGATGCGAGCCAATGCCAATAATCTCAATCTCACTGTCTGCCTTAATCTCGCCAACAATTGCCACCACCTTAGAGGTACCAATATCCAAGCCAACAATGAGATTCATTTCACTTTTTTTACTCATTACCCCAACTCATTATGTTTGATTATATCTGTCACTATTTTATCCTGCCCATTCAGCTCCCAATGCACTACAAAACCATTGGTGTAGCGCAGATCCACTTGCTTTGGTATGCCTCGCCCAGCCACTTTAAGCCGAGGATATATCTGAATAAAACGCTCAACTCGTTGACCAATATGTTGACTCCCTAACTCAATGACACTTTTATCTGTGAACTCAATCAACCATGCCTGGCGGGCATTTTGCTTAATGCTAGAGATCTGTAACGCCACCGTCTCAAAACGCAGCTGCATCTCACGATAACGAGCCACCATTTCTCGAGCCATCCCCTTCGATCCAACAAGCCGCAACAATCCAGCAGGAACCTCCTTTTCTGCTGGCTGAAATGGCTCACCCTGCATATTTAACAGCGCTGTTTTGCCCCACCGTGCAAACGGAACCTGTTCTTCCACAAAAACGAGCAAGGTGTCAGGCCAAACCCTGCGCACCGCAACCTTGGCCACCCAAGGCATCTGTAACAGTCGTGCATGTATCGCCTCTACATCCAGCGTAAAAAAACCACCCTGAACCTCTGTTGCTATGGCTTGTTCCAGCTTTTGATGATCAAGATATTTAAAATCACCTTTAATGCTCACAACCTTTAGTGGAAAAGTCTGCGGGTCAAGTAGCTTAGTCACCCCTAAAGCAACACCCCCACCCATAGCGCCAAACAACACCAAGGCCAGAGACCACCGAACAACCAATGCAAAGATCGGCCTCTTCGTTTTTGCCTTTTTTGTAGCGCGTTTCTGTCCCATTTTTACAAGGTATCCTCTAAGATTCGCCACACCAATCGATCAAACTCAATGCCTCGGGCACGCGCAGCCATCGGCACCAAGCTGTGATCTGTCATTCCCGGTGAGGTATTAATCTCCAGCAATAGAAAGCGCCCACGACCGTCCTGCATCAAATCCACGCGCCCCCAACCTCGCGCATCCACTGAGCGAAACGCCTTTAGAGCCAATGCTTGTACCTGCTGCTCCTGCGTCTCATCCAATCCACAGGGGCAGAGATAAGTGGTGTCATCAGCCTCATATTTTGCGGCATAGTCATAAAAAACACGCGGGGTCTCAAGTCGGATCAGGGGCAATACCTCATCGCCCAAAACAGCGGCGGTAAACTCAGCCCCTGTAAGCCATTTTTCTGCCATAACATCCGCATCATACTGTGCAGCTTCCTGCCACGCCCTGTACAACTCTTCCTGATTTTCAACCCGAGCCATACCCACACTGGAGCCTTCATGTGATGGCTTAATCATCAACGGAAAACCCAATACTGCGGCCTCATCTAAATCCTGTTCGCTGCGTAGCATCACAAAATCAGCTGTCGGCAACCCCAAACCTTTCCACAACAGCTTGCAGCGGTATTTATCCATTCCCAATGCAGAACCCGAAACGCCGCTGCCTGTATAGGGCAGGTTCAACATCTCAAGCGCGCCTTGAATGACACCATCTTCACCACCACGTCCATGCAGCGTGATAAAGGCTCGATCATAGGTTGCCGTGGCTAAATGTGTCATAACATCTGCCCCCACATCCACGGCATAGGCGCTAACACCCTGACGCAGCAGCGCTGCCAGCACCGCTTGCCCACTGCGGAGTGACACTTCGCGCTCTGCCGACTGCCCCCCCATGAGCACTGCCACTTTGCCAAAATCTGCCGCTGTAGCTGTCATAACGAATGCTCTGCCTCACCGACGATACAGACTTCTGTTTGCAGCTTTACACCGCTCTTTTCCATCACTTGCTGCTGTATCTTTGCAATCAACCACTCGATATCTGCGGCTGTTGCCTCACCGGTGTTAATAATAAAATTGGCATGTTTTTCAGAGACACATGCGCCGCCAACAGCCACCCCTTTAAGCCCTGCCGACTCAATCAATTGAGCGGCATAACCGCCGACAGGATTACGAAATACAGAGCCACAACTGGGTTGGCCAATAGGCTGCGCTGCTGCCCGTTTTTCAAGCAGCTCTCGAATTCGCGACTGTCCCTGAGCGACATCACCCTGCTCCAAACGTAATCGAGCCGCCAAAAACCACTCACCTTCAGGGGCGATAACCTTACGGTATCCCACATCAAAATCCTCAGGGTGGCGCACCCTCACCCGCCCTGTCCGATCAATGGTTTCAACCCTTTCAACCCACGGCCAGATTTCACCGCCAAAAGCGCCCGCATTCATCGCCAGAGCACCGCCCATAGTGCCTGGAATACCGGCCAGAAATTCCACGCCGCACAAGCCTGCTCGAGCCGCAAATCGCGCCACTTGAGGGGAAGCAACGCCAGCCTCAACCCGCAGCAGGTTCGGCTCCATCAGCGTCATTTCAGTCAGGCAACCCTGAGTGGCAACCACCGTGCCATTAAAGCCACCATCTCGCACCAGCAGATTGCTGCCCATGCCCAGCCACAACAAAGGCTCATCTACGGGTAGCTGTTGCAGAAATTGGATGAGATCCATACCGCCAGCTGGGCAGTAAAATTGCCGCGCCGGACCACCCACTCGCCAAGTGGTATGCTTTGCAAGGGGTTCGTCATACAACATCACACCACGCCAATCTGATTGCTCAGCCACTAACATGCCCCTTTTACCTTTCGTATTTGAGCCGACTGTTTGTTCTCTCCTTGGTGCTGTTTTTTCTGGCGGGCTTTAGGTGTTGTTTTTTTAAGTGCCGCACAAGCCGCCATAAGTGGTTCGCCACACCCCATATGCAAATGCCGTAAACTGGGCTGACTCACGGGCAATCTCCTGTCAGACTTATCTCTGCCGCCAATCGAGCGGCCATAGATCCAATATCCCCCGCGCCAAGGGTAAGTACGATATCGCCATCCTGCAACACGCCCAGTAAAAGGGTAGACAGCTCTGCAAGAGGATCAAAAAATACCGGATCAACTTGCCCTCTTGCACGCAACGCACGAATCAATGACCGTGTATCCGCACCTGGAATTGGTTCCTCACCTGCGGCATAAACCTCGGTCAGCAGCAGCGCATCTGCTTTTGACAATACCTGTACAAAATCTTCAAATTGTTCCTGGGTTCGGGTGTATCTGTGCGGCTGAAAGGCAATAACCAAACGCCGCCCTGGCCAACCCGCCCGCACCGCATCAATGGTGGCATCGACCTCGCGTGGATGATGCGCATAATCATCCACCAACATCACCTCTCCAGCCGCTGTTTGACACTCACCCATGACCTGAAAACGTCGGCCAATGCCCTGAAAGCCCTGCAACCCCCGTTGGATGGCGACATCATCAACCTTCAGTTCACGTGCCACCGTGATTGCAGCCAGGGCATTCAACATATTGTGTCTACCCGGCATGTTCAGCGTAATATCCAGCGCGGGATAACCTGTCTGATGCACCTTAAAAAAGGTCTGTAGCCCTTCCTGACGAATATCACTGGCACGCACATCGGCTTCTGCCACCGTGCCATAGGTGCGCATAGGTCGCGCGATCTCTGACAACAACCCACGTACCTCCTCATCGTCAATACAGAGCACGGCCAAACCATAAAACGGAAGATGGTGTAAAAACTCGATAAAGGTACTGCGCAGGCGATTAAAATCACCGCCATAGGTCGTCATGTGATCAGCATCCACATTGGTCACCACTGCCAACATCGGTTGCAAATAGAGGAAGGAGGCATCGCTCTCATCCGCCTCTGCCACCAGATAATCACCCTCACCCAGACGGGCATTACTGCCCGCACTGTTCAACCTGCCACCGATCACAAAGGTGGGATCCAGCTCACCCTCTGCCAACAAGCTGGAGACCAGACTGGTGGTGGTGGTCTTGCCGTGTGTACCGGCCACTGCAATACCAAAGCGAAAACGCATCAACTCCGCCAGCATCTCTGCCCGTGGCACGACAGGGATACGTTGCACCCGTGCAGCTGCCACCTCTGGGTTGCTCTCTTTCACGGCACTGGAGATCACCACCGCATCGCAGCCCACCACATTTCTGGAGCGATGCCCGATCACAACCTTTGCTCCCAACTCAACCAGTCGCCGTGTTGCTGCCCCTTCACGGACATCAGAACCTGTCACCTGAAAATTCAAATTCAGCAGCACCTCAGCAATGCCACTCATGCCCACACCACCAATGCCGACAAAATGGATACGTTTCACTCGACTCATTAACTCTGCGGGTCGCCTGCTGGTTGGCATATTCATGAGTTACAAACCTCTTGGCAGACATCGGCCACACGCCGTGTCGATTCTGGTTGAGCCAAAGCGCGTGCATTTTCAGCCATCTGTAGTAGCTGGGCGCGATCACTCAACAACGCACTTAAACAGGCAGCCAGGCTGTCTGCATTCAACCCAGATTGGGGCAATAACTGTGCTGCCCCCTGATCACACAAAAAAGCCGCATTGCACGTTTGATGGTCATCCACCGCATAAGGGAAAGGCACCAACACCGCCGCCACACCCGCTGCTGTCAATTCAGCAATCGTCAGCGCACCCGCACGACAGATAACCAAATCAGCCCAACCATAAGCCTCTGCCATGTCCGCAACAAAAGGCTGTATATTTGCCTCTACAGCCGCGGATAGATAAGCCGCCGATGCCGCTTTATCCTTATCTCGACCCGCCTGATGCCGCACCAATGGACGCAGATTAGGCGCTATTTTTGCCAACGCAGCAGGCACGATTTCATTTAAAATCTGAGCACCCAGAGAGCCACCTAGGATCAACAACCTCAAAGTACCCTCGCGATGAGCCATACGATCAGCGGGGATCGGCAGTGCAGCAATATCAGTACGCACAGGGTTCCCTACCAGCTGCGCCTGTCGCGCTGCTCCGAAGCTCCCTGGAAATGCCTCCAACACCCGACTGGCAATACGCGACAGCCATTGATTCGTCATGCCAGGGATCGCATTCTGCTCATGAATAACCAGGGGAATACCCATTAAACGCGCCATTACGCCACCGGGCCCTGAAACAAAACCCCCCATGCCCAGCACCAGATTAGGTCGCCGACGAATCAACACAGCCAATGCCTGTGACAGTGCCAATAGCAATTTAAATGGTGCCAGCAACCAACGTTTGATGCCTGTGCCACGTAGCCCCTGCACGTTAATCCACTCCATGGAAATGCCAGACTCCGGCACAACTCGCGCCTCAAAACTATTGCGGGTTCCAAGCCAAAATACATCCACCCCACGCAGGCGCAGATCCTCAGCCACCGCCAATGCAGGAAAGACGTGTCCCCCTGTCCCACCTGCCATAATCATCACACGTTTGCCCATTTCACCTGCTCCAATTTATGTACAGGGGCATCCCGCCGTGTCTCGTAGTCAATGCGCGCCAACATCCCAATCACAATACAGGCGACAATAATGCTGTTGCCGCCATAGCTCATCAGCGGCAGCGTCAAACCCTTGGTTGGCAACAGGCCCATATTAACCCCAATATTGATGATGGCTTGCATACCAATCCAGAGTCCAAAGCCATAGGCTACATAGGCTGAAAATCGACGATTGATGGCTTCTGCCGCTGCACCCACGCGAAAAGCTCGCCAGACAATCAGACTAAACAGGAAGATCACCATCAATGTACCCAGCAGACCAAACTCTTCACCAATGACGGCCATGAGAAAATCAGTATGTGCCTCTGGCAGGTAAAACTGCTTTTGGATGCCGTTGCCCAGCCCCACGCCAAACCACTCACCCCGGCCAAAGGCAATCAACGCTTGAGCCAACTGGTAACCACTGTTATTAACATCAGCCCAGGGATCAAGAAAACCGGTCACCCGCTGCAACCGATAGGGTGACCAAATCACCAGCCCCACCAATGCCGTTCCCGCCAACGCTAACAACACAACAAACTGTGAGATCGCTACACCCCCCAGAAACAGCATGCCCATCGCCGTTGCCAATAGCACGGCTGTTGTACCAAAATCTGGCTGCAACATAATGAGCGTTGCGGCAACAAGCAGTAGAATCATCGGCTTAATAAAACCCCAAATACTGTGCGCCACCTCAAGCTGCCGTCGAACCAAATAGCCGGCCATATAGACCACCAAAAACAGTTTCATAAACTCAGAGCTTTGCAGGTTAAATGACCCTATTGGAATCCAACGCATAGCCCCGTTAGCTTCCCGACCCAGCCCAGGGATAAACACAATCAGCAGCAGCAGCAACCCTACAAAATAGAGCACCGTTCCCGAGCGTTCCCACTGTGTTGTTGGTATCCGTGAAATGCCCAACGCACCCAACAACCCTAAACCCACGGCAATGCCATGACGGGTGAGGTGATAAAAAGGGTTTCCTGTCAGACGATCGCCCAGATGCAGGGAGGCTGAGGCCACCATAATTACGCCAAAGCCCAGCAACGCAACGGCAGCGCCAATCAGCCAGTAATCAAGCTCCGGCAGTATCGACCGTGAATGACCCAGCATGGCTTGTGGGTGGGTGGCTTCACTCATGCCGTTAGCCTCTGCACCGCCTCAATAAAGCAGTTACCTCGATGCTCAAAGCCACGAAACATATCAAAGCTGGCACAGGCCGGAGAGAGCAGCACAGCATCACCAGGCTTGGCCAGCTCATCCGCACATTTAACCGCTGCATCCATATCCGCAGCTTGGGTCACAGGTACGATGCCATCCAGCGCATCTTCTATCAGTGCCGCATCTTGTCCCATGAGCACAACCGCTCGCACTGTATGTTTAACCACTGCTGCCAATTCTAAGAAGTCCGCATCCTTACTCTCACCGCCCGCAATCAGCACAATCTGATCAACGCCATCTTTCATCCCTTCCAGCGCTGCGATGCAAGCACCGACATTGGTCGCCTTGGAGTCGTTGTACCAACGCACGCCAGCATGCTCTGCAATCAATTGGGTACGATGGGGTAATCCACGAAAGGTGCATAACGTCTCAAGCATGCTGGGCATGGGAAGTTCCAGAGCCACCCCCATTGCCAGTGCAGCTAGCGCATTGGCCAGATTATGTTGGCCAGGAAGCTGTAGCTCTGTCGTCGGTAGCAGCGCTTGTTGGCCTCGACATAGCCACGGCTTGCCATCCCACAAACAAATACCAAACACATTGGCGTTATCAGGTTCTTGCAGCGTAAAAAAGAGATCGCCTACCTGCGGCTGGCCACACATGGCCATCACCTTGGGGTCATCCTGATTAAATACGCGAATATCAGCCCCTTTGTAGATTGCACCCTTGGTTGTGGCATAGCCCTCAATGCCATCATAGCGATCAAGGTGATCTGCCGATACATTCAGTACGACTGCAACCCTCGGTTTTAGTGAGTAAGTAGTTTCAAGTTGAAAACTAGACAGTTCAAGAATATACAGCTCATTTTTATCTGACAGCAGATCCAAAGCAGGCAGGCCAATATTGCCCCCGACAGCACTCTCTTTTCCTGCATGACGCGCCATCTCACCCAGCAGCGCCGTCACGGTACTTTTACCGTTTGAACCGGTAATAGCCACTACCGGTGCCTTTGCCTCACGCGCAAACAGTTCGATATCACCCAGCACCTCAACACCACGCTTACGTGCCGCTTGAATTTGTGGTTCATCTATTGATACCCCAGGGCTGACCACCAATCGCTCAGCTGAAGCAAACACCCGCGAATCAAAGCCCCCCGTAACCACCGACACACCCAACATATCCTCTTGCAATTCAGACAGACCCGGTGGGTTTGACCGACTATCTATAATAACGACAGGCACATTTCGCTCTTGCAGGTAGCGAGCGCAAGAGAGTCCCGTCATCCCTCATCCCACAATCAGGGTTCGGGGCACCTCCGCCGTCACTGACGATGTATGCTTTACCAGCTCTATCGCGTCGCTATTCATATCAATCTGTATGTCACAATTAAGAATCAACGGATCTTCAGGCTCGCAAGCCCGATCAATACCAGGATTACGGTAATAATCCAAAACCGCACAATAATGCGTGGCTCAGGCCACCCCTTCAATTCATAGTGATGATGCAGGGGAGCCATACGAAAGATGCGTCGCCCCGTCAGTTTGAAAGAGGCCACCTGCAAGATCACCGAGATTGTCTCCACCACAAACACGCCACCCATAATCAACAGCACCAACTCCTGACGTACAATAACGGCCAACAACCCCAAGGCCGCCCCCAGTGCCAGCGCACCCACATCGCCCATAAACACCTGAGCGGGATAAGCGTTAAACCACAAAAACCCCAATCCAGCGCCAACCAAAGCGCCACAAAAAACAACCGCCTCACCCACCCCCGGCAGATAGGGCAGCATTAGATAATCAGAAAAGGACGCATGCCCAGAGACATAGACAAAGATCCCCAAAGCACCAGAGACCAACACCGTCGGCATAATGGCCAATCCATCCAGCCCATCCGTCAGATTGACCGCATTGCTGGTGCCTACAATCACAAAATAGCCCAGCACCACAAAGCCAAAGAAACCAAGATCTATGATGATATCTTTATAAAAAGGGATGATCAGTTGGGTCTCTGCTGGCAATGAAGCTGTTGCATAAAGAAAGCAGACCGCACCAAATCCAGCAATTGATTGCCACAGATATTTTTGTCGAGCCGCGAGCCCTGTGGAGTTCTTCAGCGCTATTTTTTTGTAGTCATCAACAAAGCCAATGGCACCAAACAGTAGCGTCACAATCATCAACACCCAGACATAACGATTAGCCAGATCCGACCAAAGAAAGGTGCTTACCACCACGGCCACCAGTAGCAAAGTGCCACCCATTGTGGGTGTGCCTGCCTTAGAGAGATGACTCTCAGGACCATCATTTCGGATACTCTGTCCAATCTGATGAAAGCTGAGGCGACGAATCATGATCGGCCCCACGACAAAAGAGATAATCAATGCGGTCAACACACCCAAAATCGCGCGCAACGTCAAGTATTGGAAGACATTAAAGCCACTGTGATACTGGGTTAGATAATCAGCAAGATAGACCAGCATTTTAGTCTCCAGCCCCTATTACTAATGCATCGACTACCCTTTCCATCCGAGCACTGCGAGAGCCTTTTACCAATACCGTATCGCCTTCAATTAATATTTCATTCAATGCAGAAATCAGTGCATCATGGTTTTGAAATAGCGCTGCACCCTCACCAAAACCCTCCGCAGTAGCACTCGATAACTCACCCAGACAGTAGAGATTTTTAATCCATGCTGCACGGATTTGCTGCCCCAGCGTTTTATGCAGCTGCACCGCCTCTTGACCCAACTCAGCCAAGTCACCCAACACCAAAATTTGACGCCCTGGTGCAGTAGCCAATACGGCAATAGCCGCAGCTACAGAAGCAGGATTGGCGTTGTAACTGTCATCAATGACGCAAATACCATCTTTACCAATACAGAATTGCAACCGCCCTGGCACAGGCCGCAGCCCCATCAAACCATCACGAATCTGCTGCAAACTGACACCCATTAATTGGGTTGTTGCAATGGCAGCCAATGCATTCATCCGGTTGTGGTAACCGACCAGCGGCAGATCAATCTCAACCGCCCCCCGTGGCGTTTTTACAGGGAAGCGCGTGGTGAAACTGGATGCATCCCAGCGTGTTTCAATCTCTGCTTTAGGGCTGCTGACATCCGCTTCAGTCTCTAGCCCAAAGGTACAAATAGCATGCTCTACCGCAAGCTCACGCCAGAGGCCTGACCAGGGGTCATCAGCATTAAATACAAAGATCCCATCCTCAGCCAAACCAGAGATGATCTCCGCCTTTGCCCTGGCCACCCCTTCCAGTGAACCAAAGCCTTCCAGATGGGCGCTGCCTGCATTGTTCAGCAGGGCGATATTGGGTTGGGCAATATCACTCAGGCATTTGATCTCACCCGAGTGATTAGCTCCCAGCTCCACCACGGCATAGGCTTCATCCTGTAGCCGCAGCAGTGTCAACGGCAACCCAATGTCATTATTCAGATTACCGAGCGTGGCCAATGTCTGCCCCTGCTGAGAGAGGATAGCTGCAATCATCTCCTTTACGGTGGTCTTGCCATTGCTCCCTGTTACTGCCACCACTTTGGCGCGACTGGCCTGCCGCCAGTGTGCCGCTAATTCACCCAACCCCAAGCGCGTGTCAGCAACCTGTAGCTGCGGTAGATCACTCTCAACCTGCCGACTTACCATGGCAGCCACAGCGCCTTTTATCTGCGCCTGATTCAGGTGTGCATGACCATCAAAATTTGGCCCCTGCAAGGCGACAAACAGATCGCCTTTTGCAAGGGTACGGCTATCTGTACTGACCGATGCAAAAGAGGCATCCGCCCCCACAACATGACCATTGAGCAGCCTTGCAGTCTGAGTCAGTGAGAAAGAGATCACCGGCTCACCTTTCTGGCCAGCACCTTCTGCACCTGCTCACGGTCACTGAAATAAAGGCAGATATCGCCGCACTGCTGGATTGTCTCATGCCCTTTACCACTGACCAGCAGCAGATCACCTGCGGCGGCTGTCGCTATTGCGCCGCTAATCGCTTCTGCACGATTACGTTCGATCTGTATGGCATCCGGCTGAGTCACAACCGATAGAATGTCAGCAATAATCTGATCACCATCCTCACTACGAGGATTGTCATCAGTCACAATTACCCTGTCACAGAGGCGCTCTGCAATGGCTCCCATCTGTGGGCGCTTGCCCTGATCACGGTCACCGCCGCAGCCAAACAAGCACGTCAGCTGACCTAATGTGTATGGGCGTAATGCGGTAATGGCCTGCTCCAGCGCGTCTGGTGTATGGGCATAATCAACGACAACCAGCGGCTGATCTCCACCACCAAAACACTCCATACGGCCTGGGACTGTGTGTAATTCAGCCAGTCGCTGAAGTGCTGTTGCCATTGGCATTCCCTGCTGTAGCAATACCGCCAGCACGGCCAGTAGATTACTGGCATTGAATCGCCCTAACAGCATGCTATCAAAAGCACCTGCGCCCCAACTGCTCTCAAACTGGATATGCATCCCTGTTGGTGTGGGTTGAATCTCGCAACCCCACACCCAATCTTTAACATGGCTTGGCAGAGGGGCATCTGGGCGTGATAGGCCATAGGCCACTGCCTGTACCGTATCAGGCAGGATCTCCAGCAGAGACCAACCAAAGGCATCATCCAGATTCAATACGGCACATCTTAACCCTGGGGTCTCAAACAGGCGTTGCTTGGCAGCAGCATAACGAGCCATGTCACCATGAAAATCAAGATGATCCCGACTGAGATTGGTCAGCACCGCACAATCAAAATGGACGGCAGCCGCACGCCCCTGATCCAACCCATGAGAGGAGACCTCCATTACCACAGCTTGTGCGCCCTGCTCCCTCAGATTGGCCAATGTAGACTGTAGCACTACCGGCTCGGGGGTTGTGTGAGTACCTGCCTGCAAAGCACCTGGAAAGCCACTCCCCAGCGTACCCACAATGCCACAAGGCATCGTGCCCTGCAGGGCTTCAGCCAAGAACTGACTGCAACTGGTTTTATCATTAGTGCCCGTCACACCGATCATCTTCATATCTCGGCTGGGTTCGCCATAAAAGCGGGAGGCGATCTGACTCACCTGCTGGCTCAGCCCCTCCAGAGCAAACAACGGCACGGCGATCTCCGTTGCCAAGGCATCAATTTGAGGTTGCGGCCAATAGCCACCCGGCTCGCACACAATAGCAACAGCGCCATTCTCCAAAGCCTGCAATACAAAATCCAATCCATGATGTGTATCACCGGCGCAGGCAATAAACAGACTGCCCGATGAGACGTTGCGGCTATCCATTGTAATCGCGGAGATCGCTCGATCCTGTATGGGTGTTACCTTCACCTTGTGGAAGAGTAATGTTGAAAGATACCACTGACGATCAATCAATTGAGCTGCCATCATGGTTGCACCATCCCACCCGCAAGCCGCACCCCGGGGGTCTCTAAGGCATCAGGTGCAATATTGAGCAAACGCAAAGCACCGGCCATAATTTTTGAAAATACGGGAGCCGCCACCTGCCCACCATAAAATTTACCCGCTGAGGGTTCATTCAACATAACAACCATCACCAAGCGTGGATTGCTCACGGGAGCCAATCCTGCAAATACAGCCAGATAGCGATCATCGGCATAACCGCCTACAATTGATTTTTTCACCGTGCCTGTTTTACCACCCACCCGATAACCGGCCACGGCAGCCGCAGGGGCTGTACCTTCAGAGGAGACCACGGTTTCCAGCATCTTACGCATCGCAACGGCTGTTGTTTTGCTCATAATCTGCCGCCCTTCTGGTCTCTGCTTTTGGCGCAGCAATGAGGCAGGGCGAAACAGACCATCTGCCGCCATGACACCATAGGCCTGTGCCAATTGAAGCGGCGTAACTGCGACGCCATATCCAAAAGAGAGCGTGGCCTGATCAATTTGCGCCCACTGCCGATAAGGAATTAACCGCCCTGCTGATTCACCCGGGAAACTGGCGGCACTTACCTGCCCAAAACCCAGCTCTGAATAGGCCTTCCAAAGCACCTCCCGAGGCAGATCCAGCGCAATTTTACTGACCCCCACATTGCTGGATTTACGAATAACACTGGCCACATCCAACACACCGTAATTACGGTGGTCTTTAACCCATGAATGTCCCACTCGCAAAGTACCTGGTGCTGTATCAATGAGTGTTGATGGCGTTATTCTCCCCAACTCCATCGCCGCCATAACAGCAAAGGGCTTCATGGTTGAGCCTGGCTCAAAAACATCGGTTAATGCCCGATTTCTTAACACACCACCACGGCCACTGCGTGAGCCATTGGGATTATATGATGGCTGATTAACCATCGCTAACACCTCACCGGTGCGAACATCCAAAATAACCGCTGAACCTGAACGCGCCTTTTGCTGTTGCACAGCAGCCTTCAGTTCCCGATAGGCCAAATACTGCAACCGTCGATCCAGACTAAGCACCAGTGTCTTTCCTGGGCTTGGTACACGAATACTCTCAACATCCTTTACCACTCTGGCTCGTCCATCCCGTATGACTCTTTTTGCTCCAGGCTTGCCAACCAACCAATCATCGTAAGCCAGCTCCATCCCTTCCTGGCCTTTATCATCTACATTGGTAAAGCCAATTACATGTGCAAACACTTCGCCATCGGGGTAGTAGCGACGAAACTCTCGCTGCAATCCAATACCACTCAGATCACGCTCCTCTGCTAAAGCCATGACCCGATTCGCCACATCAGGGTTTGCCCGTCTTTTCAGATAGACAAAACCCCGCGTGCTATGACGAGCCAATAAGCGGCGCAATTCGCCCCATTTTTTACCCACAATTTTCTCTAACTGCGCCAATGTCTTTCGATCTGGATGGAATAATTTTGGATTAACATAGATGGAATCCACCGGCGTACTAATGGCTAATGGCTCACCATTACGATCTGTAATCATGCCTCTATGCGCAGGTATTTCTACTACCCGCAGATGACGACGCTCGCCTTCGTGCTGAAGAAAATCCTTCTTCAATACATGCTGATCTACTGCGCCTGCAACCAACACCAAAAATGCAGCGGACAACAGACCCAACAGCATCCGTCGCCGACCCACGTAGCTAGGCAGCTCAAGTTCGAGCTGTTTTTGCGCCTGGATTGCGCGCTTTTTTCGTTTCTTAGCAGCCATTATCAGGGGGCAATAACCACAATTTCAGCGGCGGTTGGCATACGCATATCCAGCTTTTTTCTGGCCAGGCGCTCTACCCGCCCATGCGTGCCCCAGGTACTTTGTTCCAATTGCAATCGACCCCATTCAGTATCCACCGCATCACGCGCTGCCAGCAACACTTGCAGCTCTACAAAATATTTTCGGCTAATGTACTTGGCATAGACCACACCAATACCTGAAGCCAATACAGCCAACAGCAAAAAACCCATTAAAATAGGCAACCCATACTTCATAATGGGCACTCCGCCACGCGCAGTACGGCACTTCTTGAACGCGGATTCAGATCCACTTCAGCGGCCGAGGGGCGAATCGCCTTGCTCATTAATTTCAAGCGCGGTTGCAGTTGGTCTTGTGTGACCGGCACACCCACGGGAAAATCATCTCCACGCGCATGATTCCGCATAAAGCGTTTTACAATGCGATCTTCCAAAGAGTGAAAGCTAATCACAACCAAACGCCCACCGAGTGCCAACACCTGTAGCACCTGGTCTAAACAATCATGAAGATCATCCAGCTCTCTATTAATAAAGATACGGATTGCCTGAAAACTTCGGGTAGCGTGGTTACGGCCCGGCTCTTTTACTGGATTTGCTTGTGCAATGATGGCGGCCAGCTGGCCTGTTGACTCAATGGCAGCCTCTGCACGAGCCGCCACAATGGCACGCGCAATGCGCTTGGCAAAACGCTCTTCACCATAGTTTTTAAGCACTTGGGCAATCTCACGATCTTCTGCCTGAGCCAACCATTCCGCCGCACTCATGCCGCTTGTCGTATCCATGCGCATATCCAACGGACCATCTTGCATGAAACTAAACCCACGTTCTGCTGTATCCAGCTGAGGTGATGAGACACCTAAATCAAGCAATATGCCATCTACTTTACCGGTCAAACCGTGCTGATCAGTAAACCGCCTCAGCATGGCAAAGGAACCCTGTTCAATGATAAAACGGTGATCATTTGCAAAAAGAGAACGACTTGATTCAACAGCCGCCAAATCTTTATCTATTGCCAGCAGGCATCCTTTTGACCCCAGTGCCTGCATAATCAATTGACTATGGCCTCCTCGCCCAAAGGTGCCATCTATATAACACCCTGATTCCTTTATATTCAGTGCTGCTACTGCCTCATTCAGCAGTACAGCTTGATGTGACCGAGTCTCTGTCATGACTCAGATCGAGAGCGTTTCAAGATCAGTCGGAAGATCCAACTGCTCTAAATCCGTCTCCTGCCACTCATCCAGCTGGCTGTTCCAACTCTCTTCATTCCACAGCTCAAACTTGTGCCCCTGCCCAATCATCACGGCCTTCTTTTCCAACTTGGCATAATTACGTAATGAGGTGGATATCAGGATACGCCCCTGCCCATCCATCTCTACTTCAGTGGCATTGCCTATCAACATGCGCTGTATATATCGAGCCGTTTTATTAAAGGAGGGAAGCTTTACCAGCTTACGTTCAATCTCTTGCCATTCCGGCAGTGGATAGATGAGCAGACAACAAGCGGTGTCCACGGTGACCACCAACTGTGACGCACAGCAAGACCGCAAGCTTTCCCGAAAACGCGTCGGAATAGCCATGCG
>JAJRWL010000104.1 GCA_024276875.1 Gammaproteobacteria bacterium | reverse complement strand
TTAGATATGGCTGGCGGACTAGGATTCGAACCTAGATTGAAGGAGTCAGAGTCCTCCGTCCTGCCATTAGACGATCCGCCAATAGATAGCTGCAAACCATCGTTTGCAGCTATCGCAAATCGTATTAACGCTTTGAAAACTGTGGGCGTTTACGCGCTTTATGCAGGCCAACCTTCTTACGTTCAACCTTTCGGGCATCTCGTGTCAGGAAGCCAGCTTTGCGCAGTGTACTGCGCAGTGATTCATCAAGTTCGGTTAAAGCACGGGCGATTCCGTGACGGATAGCGCCTGATTGGCCGGTTGTGCCGCCACCTTTAACGGTGATCTTTAGGTCAACCTTATCAAGCATTTCGGTAACTTCAAGAGGCTGGCGCACGACCATGCGCGCTGTCTCACGACCAAAAAACTCATCCAGTGGACGATTGTTTACGGTGATGCTGCCGCTCCCCGAGGTCATGAAGACTCGTGCGGATGAGCTTTTGCGGCGTCCAGTGCTGTATGTAGTGGTTTCTGCCATGGTCAAATTCCGAAAATAATTAAACTATTTTAAAGAGCGCGACTAGATATCTAGTGGCTGTGGCTGCTGGGCAGCATGCTCGTGCTCAGGGCCGGCGTAAACCCGAAGCTTGCCAAACATGGCGCGGCCAAGTGGGTTCTTTGGTAGCATGCCTTTAACGGCAGATTGAATCGCACGTTCTGGGGCTTTAGCCAACAGCTTTTCTAAGCTGATGGATTTAAGGCTGCCAATGTATCCGGTGTGATGATAGTACATTTTGTCCTTCATCTTGTTGCCTGTTACATGGATTTTCTCAGCATTCACAACTACGATGTAGTCGCCGGTGTCCACGTGTGGTGTATATTCAGGTTTATGTTTGCCACGCAAGCGGTGCGCGATCTCGCTAGCCAACCGGCCAAGGGTCTTATTGGTTGCATCTACTAGGTACCAATCGCGGCGTACTTCTGCCGGCTTTGTGCTCACGGTCGTCATCTGGACGGCTCCAAAAAGGGATCCTAAAAACTGCTAGAAAAAAGAGGCCGAATATTACCGGAGTCTGAGCTTTGTTACAAGAGGAGTTTGAATCAAATTTTCAATATATTTACCTTGCCTGTGAAATCCGATAGTCTGCCGGTCTCTGTCGCCACCGCTCTTTTTGCTTAGCTTATTGTGACCCCCAAACAGCTACTCCAAGAATCTGACCTCTGTGTTAAGTGTGGGCTTTGTCTGCCACATTGCCCGACCTACCGAATTAGGCAGGATGAGGGGGATTCGCCACGGGGGCGTATTGCCTTGATGCAGGCGCTGCTCTCTGGGCAGCTGGAAAGCACCCCTCAATTACAGGCTCATTTGAATCGTTGCCTGGGTTGTCGCGCTTGTGAAAGAGCCTGTCCCTCTGCGGTCAAATATAGCAAATTGATTGATGGCGTGAGAGCTATTGGTTATCAGCAGGGTGATAACATGGGGCAATGGGCGAGAAAAATAGCGCTTAAATTGGCATCTAAGCCGACGTTGTTATCTATGGGTATTAGATTTTTACAATGCCTGCCGCGCCACTATTTACAGAAGGTCTGCGGGCAAAATCTGCAGCGACTTATTGCTTTCAGTTTCAATCTTTCCCGTCTTATAGCATGGCAAACAACCTATTCTCCCATGGGGGAGAAGGTCGGGCGGGTTGCTCTTTTTCTGGGCTGCATGAGTCAATTGAGCGATCAGGCTGCACTGTTGAGCGCGATCCGTCTGCTAAATCGTTTGGGGTGGGAGGTTGTTGTTCCGCCAAAACAGGGCTGCTGTGGCGCGCTCTATCAGCATGCAGGTGATCCTATTAGCGCGCATGAATTTCAGGCACAAAATAGGACGGCATTTGCGGGTCAGTCAGTGACGGCTGTGCTAACCATTGCCAGTGGATGTGGCGCTCATCTAAAAGAGTATGGGGATCTCTCGGTGGCGATTTATGATGTGAGTGATTTTTTAAACCGACAGCCTTGGCCACTACAGGTTAAATTAAAATCACTGCCTCAGCCGGTTATGGTGCATGATGCCTGTAGCCTGCGAACGGCGGATGCGGTCTATCCGTTGCTAAGGCAAATACCGGATATTACGTTAATTCCGCTGCCTGAAAATACCCTGTGTTGTGGCGCAGGGGGTATAAATCTTGTGACAGAGCCACAAATAGCCGATGCCTTGTTAGCACCTAAATTAACAGCTTTACGAGCATCCAAAGCAACCATATTACTCAGCTCTAACACCAGCTGTGCGCTGCATTTTGCAGCGGGAATCCGTAAAGCTGGGCTTAATATTGAGGTGCTGCACCCTATTCAACTGCTGGAGAGGCAGCTTTTAGACAATGACCACCCCACGGGATAGTTTTCAGCAAGATTGGCAGGCCTTTGAGCAGGCGCATGTTTGGCATCCTTATGCGGCCATGCCTGCAGCTACTTCGCCTTTTGCAGTGCATTCGGCTGATGGTGTCCGTCTCAAACTGGAAGATGGTCGTGAGCTGATTGATGGCATGTCATCCTGGTGGGCGGCCATTCATGGCTACAATCATCCGGTTTTAAATGCGGCTATTCAGTCGCAACTAGGGAAAATGTCACATGTGATGTTTGGTGGGCTGACACATAAGCCTGCTGCTGAGCTTGCAGCACTACTGGTGGAACTGACCCCTGAGCCATTGGATCAGGTTTTCTTTGCTGATTCAGGTTCGGTTGCGGTAGAGGTCGCCATTAAGATGGCGCTGCAGTATTGGCAGGCCAAAGGAGCCACTGAAAAGCAGCGTCTGCTGACGGTTCGTGGTGGTTATCATGGTGATACCTTTGGGGCGATGGCGGTATGTGATCCTGACACAGGCATGCATCATCTCTTCTCTCAAGCACTACCCAAACACTATTTTGCTCCTGCGCCCAGTTGCCCATTTTCTGCAGAGTGGGATGATGAGTATATTGCTGAATTTAGGACGCTGTTACAGGCGCATCACAGTCAGATTGCGGCGGTTATTCTGGAGCCTATTGTGCAAGGGGCTGGGGGGATGCGGTTTTACAGCCCAGAATATCTTCGCCAAGTACGTACGCTATGTGATGAATATGGCGTATTGCTTATCTTTGATGAGATAGCGACAGGTTTTGGGCGGAGTGGAAAGCTATTTGCAGCAGACCATGCTGCGGTCTCACCCGATATTATGTGTGTGGGTAAGGCACTGACGGGGGGATACATGACGCTGGCAGCTACTTTGGCTACCGGTGAAATATCGGAACAGATCAGCCATAACGGCGCTGCCTTTATGCATGGCCCCACTTTTATGGCTAATCCTCTGGCCTGTGCGGTTGCGATTGCCAGCATTAAATTACTGTTGGATAGCCCCTGGCAATCGCGTGTGGCCGCGATTGAAACGCAATTTCATCGGGGGCTTGAGGGCTGCTGTGGGTTGCCAGGTGTGCGTGATGTGCGTGCATTAGGTGCCATTGGGGTTATCGAATTTGATGCCCCCCTGGATATGGCGTGGATACAGCCCCTATTGGTAGAGAAAGGTGTCTGGTTACGACCTTTTGGTAAACTGCTCTATGCGATGCCGCCTTTTATTATGAATAATGAAGCGCTAGGAAAAATCACGGCAGTCATGATGGAGGTTACGCAGGCAGTATCTCAAAATCGTGGGTAATCTTAGCGGTAGCCCCTAACATGAGGGATGCCGAGCAAAGCTTCTCTGCGCTGAGTTTGACTGCGCGCTCCACAGCCTTATCGGATAGGCTTGAGCCGGTCACTTTGTAGTGAATGTGGATCTTGGTGAATACCTTGGGTTCGCTTTCAGCGCGTTCAGCCTCAAGTTCAACCACGCAGCTGGTCACTTCATGCCGTCCTTTGCGCAGGATAAGCAGCACATCAAATTGGGTGCAGCCGCCCAGCCCCAGCAGCAGCATTTCCATCGGGCGCACCCCCAGATTTCGTCCGCCAAAATCCGGTGGTCCATCCATGACAACCGCATGTCCGCTGCCAGATTCACCTACCATCATGGCACCATCAACCCACTTTACGCTTGCCTTCATATAAAAACCTCGACTGGTTATCAATTCCAGCAGCCTATCATAGTTCGACAATTTGCTGAGGGTTGCCTAGACTTAATAGGTGTAGGTCTCTAATTTGATACTAAAATGAAGAATACTTATGACCATTATCCAACCACCGCCGGCTGAGCCTAAATATTTAGCACCCTTTCTCTCCTTTTGTCACCGGCGGCGTTACCCTTCTAAGTCAGAAATTATTCGCCCGGGTGATCCTGCGGATGTTCTCTACTATATTATTGAGGGATCTTTAACGGTTCTTATTGAAGACGATGAAGGCCACGAAATTATTCTGACTTACCTAAATAAGGGTGAGTTTATTGGTGAAATGGGGCTTTTTGTAGACAATTCCAACCGCAGTGTCATGGTGCGTTCCCGCTCTGATTGCCAGCTGGCGGAGATAGCCTATTCAAGGCTTGAGCAGTTGCTTAATGCAGACCTTAAAGAGCACTCTAAACCCTTTCTTTATGCCATTGGCGCTCAACTTACGCAACGACTGCTACAGACTAGCCGTAAGGTCGGACATTTGGCCTTTTTAGATGTGACAGGCCGTATTGCAGGTACGTTGCTTGATCTATGCAAGCAACCGGATGCCATGACCCACCCTGATGGCATGCAGATTCGCATTACGCGCCAAGAGATTGGGCGCATTGTGGGCTGTTCACGAGAGATGGCAGGGCGGGTATTGAAAAACATGGAAGAGCAAGGGCTGCTGGTGGCCAAAGGTAAGACGATTGTTATATTGGGAGCAAGATAGACTGTCGCCTGCAATTTAGCTGAAAAGCGCCGCCAGTTTTTTGCCTGGCTCCTCCGCCCGCATAAAAGCCTCACCCACCAGAAAGGCATGCACACTATTTTCTTGCATTAGGGTGACATCTTCATGGGTGTGTATACCACTTTCTGTCACCACAACATGCTCTTTTGGAATTTGTGCTAACAGCTCAATGGTTGTTTGCAGACGGGTTTCAAAGGTGCGCAGGTTGCGATTATTGATGCCAATCAGTCGGGTATTTAATAGCAAAGCACGCCGCAACTCTTCGGCATCATGCACCTCAACCAACACATCAAGCCCTAATTTAGCGGCCAAACCAGAGAGTTCATGCAACTGGGTATCGTCCAGGCAGGCGGCAATCAGCAGGATGCAGTCGGCTCCCATGCTCCGCGCTTCATAAATCTGGTAGGGGTCAATCATGAAATCTTTGCGTAAAACAGGCAACGAGCAGGCGGCTCGTGCCTCTTTTAGATAGGCATCTGCACCCTGAAAAAAATCAATATCTGTGAGTACAGAAAGACAGGCCGCACCACCCTGTTCATAACTGCGGGCAATATCAGCAGGATGAAAATTTGCACGGATCACCCCTTTGCTGGGGGAGGCCTTTTTTACCTCGGCAATAACGGCGGCCTTGCCTGCACTAATCTTGGATTCAATGGCGCGTACAAAGCCACGGGGTTGCGCCAGTCCATCCAGTAATTTTACCAGCTGTTTTAGCGGTAGCTTTGCAGTACGCTCGGCAACCTCTTCTGCCTTGCGGTGAATAATCTTTTTTAGAATATCGGGGGTATTGTTCATAGGAATCAATTAAAACTCTGGGTCAGGATGACAAGTTGATCCAGCTTGCTGCGAGCCTTTCCGCTGCTGATGGCGGCATCGGCTTTTTCAATGCCTTCGGCCAAGCTGGCAGTCAGACCGGCTACGTAAATAGCAGCACCGGCATTAAGGCAGACGATATCCCGTGCGGGGCTGGGGTTGTCTTCCAGTACGGATCGGATGACGGCCAGGCTCTGTTCAGCACTCTCCACGGCTAATTCGGTAATAGGGGCGCGCTGCATGCCAAACTGTTCAGGTGAGATGGCGTAGCGTCTGATGGTGCCATTCTTTAGCTCGGCAACCTCGGTGTGATCACCAATGCTGATCTCATCCAGTCCATCGCGAGAATGAACAATCAGCACATGGCGGCTTCCCAGGCGCTGCAATACACTGGCCAGCGGCTCTAGCAGCTCATCGCTGAAGACCCCAAGTACCTGGTTGGGTGCGCCGGCGGGATTAGTGAGTGGCCCAAGCACATTGAAGATAGTTCGCACACCCATTTCACGACGGGGACCAATGGCATGCTTCATGGCACTGTGATGTGCGGGGGCAAACATAAAACCCAGTCCCACCTCTTTTACGCACTGAGCAACCTGTTTTGGGGTGAGACTCAGCTGCACACCCGCGGCCTCTAATACGTCAGCACTGCCTGATTTGCTGGAGATGGAGCGGTTGCCATGCTTGGCAACCCGTGCCCCAGCCGCTGCCGTCACAAAGGCGCTGGCAGTAGAGATGTTGAATGAGCCAGAGGCATCGCCGCCGGTACCGCAGGTATCAACCAGATGTTCGGCATCAATCTCAACTCGGGTGGCCAGCTCTCGCATCACTCGGGCTGCGGCGCTGACCTCCTGCACGGTTTCACCCTTCATGCGCAGACCGACCAGAAAGCCGCCAATCTGTGCGGCGGTCGCACCGCCGGTCATGATGCTGCGCATCACCTCGGTCATCTCTTCATTGCTGAGATCATGTCGCGCCAAAACCTGGTTGATTGCTTGTTTAATTTCCATACTATTTGCCTTCGACAAAGTTCTGTAACAGGTCGTGCCCGTGCTGGGTCAGGATGGACTCTGGGTGGAATTGCACGCCTTGAATGTTCAGTGTTTTATGGCGTACCCCCATAATCTCGTCTAACTCACCGACTGCATTCTTTGTCCAGGCGGTGATCTCAAGGCATGCGGGCAGGGTCTCTTTTTCTATGACCAGTGAGTGGTAACGGGTGGCTTCAAAGGGGTTGCTTAAGCCTTTAAATACGCCGACATCCTGGTGGTGGATCATCGAGGTTTTGCCGTGCATTACAGTGCCCGCGTGTACGATCCGCCCGCCAAAGGCCTGGCCAATAGATTGATGCCCCAGGCAGACCCCTAAAATAGGAATCTGCCCGGCAAATGTTTTGATAGCCTCTACGGAAATGCCGGCTTCGTCGGGTGTGCAGGGGCCTGGGGAGATCATCAGCTGATCGGGTTTTATCTCTTTGATTTGCTCTACGGTGATCTGGTCGTTGCGGTGAACCTGTACATCTACGCCAACTTCCCCCAGATATTGCACCAGGTTGTAGGTGAATGAATCATAGTTGTCGATCATTAATAGCATCTGCTTGTGCCTGTTGTTTAGCGCAATAATTAATTGTCTAGTCCGGCTTCGGCTTGTGCTACAGCACGAAAGATGGCGCGACCTTTGTTCATGGTTTCCTTCCACTCCAGTTCAGGGATGGAGTCAGCCACGATACCCGCGCCGGCCTGGATATGCAGGGTTTTGCCCTGAATCACGGCGGTGCGAATGGCGATGGCGGTATCCATGTTGCCATTCCAGGCGAGATAGCCCACGGCACCGGAGTATGCACCGCGCTTGACGGGTTCCAGCTCATCAATGATCTCCATGGCGCGAATCTTGGGCGCACCGCTGACCGTGCCTGCGGGGAAGGTGGCACGCAGTACATCCATGGCACTCATCCCCTCTTTTAGCTCACCCGTCACGTTGGAGACGATGTGCATGACGTGTGAGTAGCGTTCGACAATCATCTTGTCGGTGAGCTGAACCGTGCCAATCTTGGCCACCCGACCGGCAGCGTTGCGCCCCAGGTCAATCAGCATCAGGTGCTCTGCCCGCTCTTTTGGATCGGCGAGCAGTTCGGCCTCCAGTGCTTTGTCTTCCTGCTCGGTATAGCCTCGGCGGCGTGTGCCGGCGATGGGACGCACGGTGACGATGCCATCTTCCAGTCGGGTCAGAATCTCGGGGGATGAACCTACGATGTGAAAATCATCCAGGTTTAGGAAGTACATATAAGGGGAGGGATTCACCCCTCGCAATGCGCGATAGAGGTCCAGTGGCGGCGCAGTGAAGGGGATGGAGAGTCGCTGGGAGAGCACCACCTGCATGGCATCACCATCCAATATGTACGCTTTGACGCGCCTTACGGCCCGCTTAAATCCGGCTTCAGTAAAGCCGGAAATAAAATCAGATTCATCAATAGTACGGGATGGATGATCGGGTCGGGGTGCAATACCCCCCTTCATTTTGTCGACTAAAGATTGTAGGCGCGCTTGGGCTGAATCAAAGGTCTCACCCTGGGTGGGATCGGCATGTACGATGACGTAGATCTGCCCTTTCAGATTATCAAAGACCACCACTTCATCAGATACCATCAGCAGGATATCGGGGGTTCCCATGAGATCAGGATTGGGGCAGTTGGCCAGGCGTGGCTCAATGTAGCGTACGGTGTCGTAGCCAAAGTAGCCGACCAGACCGCCGGTAAAGCGGGGCAGCTCTTTATCGGTAGCAACTTGATATCGGGCTTGGAATGCCTCGATCCAGGCCAGTGGGTCTTTCACTTCAACCTCTTCGATGATTTCACCATCACGCTCTACGGTGACCGTTAGGCCACTGACCCGCAGCAGGGTGCGGCATGGCAACCCAATAATGGAGTAACGCCCCCATTTTTCACCGCCCTGTACCGATTCAAACAGGTAGGAGTAGGGACCATCGGCCAGTTTGAGGTAAACGCTCAGCGGGGTGTCGAGGTCTGCTAGAACCTCGCGCATCAGGGGGATACGGTTATGGCCTTGCTTGGCCAGTGTTGCAAATTGTTCAGGGGTCATGTTTCTCTCCACACAACGGAATCAGGCGGTTTTTTTGGGCGATGCTGAATTAGCAATGCCATCGCGTGCCAGTTTTAAGTGTGTTGTGCAGAAGAAAATGCATTTTCGGTTCCCATTTTAGTTGGGCGGTAAGATAAACCAAAACAGATAAAGTTTCGAGTGATTATCCGTCTCCCCCGCTATTTTTTAAGATTAGATAATGCCCATAAGATCCATTAATGAATCGATGACCATGTCCGGCATGGCTTCGCTGATATCCCGCCCATAGTTGTACCCATAACTGACGCAGACTACTTGGAATCCTGCGGAACGAGCGGCCCTAACATCATTGACAGAGTCACCAATCATCAGTGATTTGAGTGGTATGGCATTGAGCTTTCTTGCGGCATGCAGTAGTGGCTGGGGATCTGGCTTTTTGGTGAGTAGTGTATCTCCACTGACCACTACGCCAAAATAGTCTCGCAATCCCAGATCTTTTAGCAAGGTCTCGGTAAAGCTGCCGGCTTTATTGGTGACGCAGCCGAGCGGGTATTCCATGCACTGCATGTAATCCAGTGCATCAACAACACCAGGGTAAACCACAGATCGCTGTGAGGTGTTTTCGGCATAGAGCTGCATAAAGATAGGGTAAGCACGTTGAAACAGCGCTTCATTTGGCTCTCCTTTGATATTGCCAACCAAGGCTCTGCGTACAAATCGTTCCATGCCGTTACCGACCCAGTCGCGTGCCTTCTCTTCACCGTGGGTGGGAAGCCCCAACTGCGCCATCATGGCATCAGCGCAAAAGGCGAGGTCTGGCACGCTATCAACTAGGGTTCCATCGAGATCCAATAGGATCATTTGAGGTTTATTTAACATTGCTCTATTCACACGTTTAAAAATGGGGGTTTAATGCACCCGTTTTTCAATAAAGGGGATAAATGCAAGTGCTCCGCCCAGCATCAGAAAAGGGGCGGCGGGGCCAACCAAAACCTTGAAGGCGGATAGTCCCATAACGGGCAACATAACCAATGCCCCCACCGTCATCAAACCCGACACCCAAAAAAAGGCGGCCATACTGACCTTTACACCGCGTGGCATTTTGGCTTTTTGGATGCGTTCAGGGTCTGCAACTGATCGCACCACCCAGCAGAGGTTGCTGATTACCAGCAGTGCCAGCACGGCAACATAAAACAGCTGCTCTTCGATTGCTATCGGCGCTGCCGAACGGTAATGGTGGGCAACCGCTACTGTGGCGGCAATAACCAACGCCGCTATTGGGTGAGGCAGCTTCATATTTTGGCTTTGGCCAGTTCATCTCGCATGGCGCGAATGATGCTGTTGTAACGGTTTGGGTTAGCCTCATTTGCCGCGCCAAAGATGGCTGAACCGGCCACAAAGGTGTCGGCTCCTGCCTCTTTGATCTCGCGGATGTTATCTACCTTTACACCGCCATCAATCTCTAATCGGATCTCTCGGCCAGAGTGATCAATCATCTTGCGTACCTGGCGCAGCTTATCCAGTGTGGCGGGGATAAAACTCTGCCCACCAAAGCCAGGGTTTACTGACATGAGTAGAATCATATCCACCTTATCCATCACATATTCGAGGTGAGACAAGGGGGTAGCTGGGTTGAAGACCAGGCCAGATTTACAGCCCTCATTTTGAATCAGCTGTAGGGTGCGGTCGATATGCTCAGAGCCTTCAGGGTGGAAGGTGATGTAGGTTGCACCGGCCTTGGCAAAATCAGGAATGATGCGATCGACGGGTTTGACCATGAGGTGTACATCAATCGGTGCAGTCACCCCATGTTTGCGCAGTGCCTCGCAGACCAGTGGGCCAATGGTGAGGTTGGGGACATAGTGATTGTCCATCACATCAAAGTGCACAATATCTGCCCCCGAGGCCAAAATATTGTCCACTTCTACGCCCAAGGTGGCAAAGTTGGCAGATAGGATAGAGGGTGCGATTAGGTTTTCAGACATCTTTTCTCTCAAGCATTAATGGGGGGGGTTAGAGCTTACGGCTCTCTTTCACTTTTTCGTAGGCCTTGCGGATATCGTGGGTTTTGCGCGTGGCCATCTTCATCATCTCTTCGGGCAACCCTTTGGCGACGAGTTTATCCGGGTGATGTTGGCTCAGCAGGCGGCGATAGGCTTTTTTTACGTCGCCATCGTTGGCATCGGGTGGGATGTTGAGGATGGCATAGGCATCCTTTAGTGACAACCCTTGGGGTTGAGTGGGGGGCGCGCCCCGTTGCCTTCTGCCTCCGCCGTTAAATCCTCGCTGAGCGGCAATCATCTGTTCCAGTCGGTGGTAGATAAATTTGGAGATGCCCAGGCGGTCGCAGATATGCAGTAGAAGTTCCTCTTCAATTGAGTCAATTTGACCATCTGCGTAGGCGGCCTGAATCTGAATTTCAACAAACATTTGGAGCAGCGTATTGCGTCGATGACACTCGCGTTTGAATTGATCCAGCACATCATCGAGTGGGAAGTTAGGTGATTTGCCTTCAGTAAACAGGCGCATGGCTGTCTGGCGTAGATTAGGCGCTAACGCCATCTCGTCCATCACAGACTGGGCTAGGGCAATCTCATCAGCTGATACTTGACCATCTACCTTGGCCACATGCCCCATGACTGAGAAGGTGGCGGTAAAAAAGGCCGTTTGCACCCGCTCACGATCACCCGGATCAAGCTCCTCTTCACGGTCTAGCCCTTTAAGCCCTTTGTCTAGATTGTGGCCAAGCGCGGCTCCCAGTAATGCACCTAATGGACCGCCCACCATAAATCCAAAGGCTCCACCAACTACTTTTCCCCACCAGCTCAAACGTTTCTCTCCAATTTAAAAAATAGTATAAACCGATAAAATGGCATCTGTAGTGTGGTTAGACACTATGGGATGCAGCGGGCATCATCGCGAAACAGCTTCTACAATGCAATGATTATGCGTATCTCATCACATAAACCTAGAAAAATCAGTTGAAAAAGGCATTACAGTAACTTCTCAATAACCTGTGGCATGCTGGTTTCTCAATCCGAGCAGATTCCAAAATATTTTCAATTCAGGTGCGTTTTTACTTGACAGGGTTTTGAGTGAAAAGCGACCATTTCAGGTAACACCTTACG
>JAJRWL010000103.1 GCA_024276875.1 Gammaproteobacteria bacterium | reverse complement strand
CCACCGGGGTATCATCGACATCGATATCATCACTCTCATCGCCGCTGCTTGTTTCGTCACCCCCTGAAATATCGATGTCATCCAGATCGGCATCATCCAGATCAGCCATGGTGGTGTCCTGGTCATTGAGAACCTGCTCGATAATTTTGGTGAGTTTGTCTTCTTCAACCAGAATCGCTTCGGCACTGGTGCCCGTACTGAACTTGAGTTCATCCAGTGCCTCATGGTTTGTCGGGTCAGACACGGCGACAAAGAGACGATTTCCGCGCTTGAATAGTGGCAGCACACTATGTTTTTGGATCATCTTGTGGTCGACCAGTTTGGTGGCGGCGACCTCAAGATTCATGCTGCTGATATCAAAAATGGGAGTGCCGAACTCCTGTGATGCCGCGTGGGCGATGCTGCTGCTATCCAGTAGCTCGTTTTCGACCAGGTAACGCACCAGCGGCATCTTTTTTTTAGCTGCTTTTTCAATCGCCTCCATGGCCTTTTCTTCTTCCAGCAGGCCATCTAACACCAGTTTTCTGGCGAGGCCGCTGAGGTTCATGCTGGTGGCTGGTGTGCTCATAACTATAAGAATTAACTGGGTTATCTTGTTGTATGAGAACTATCGGCTATGCCCGCAAATTGTTTAGGTGGGGGGTGGCTTTATTAAACACGTAAGGAGCACAAAGTAGGGCGTCAATAAGCGATAGCGCATTGCGCCGAAAGAAATCCTCAATCATAATTCCCACATGCCCAACGCTCGTCGTGCATGGCGCCCTGGTGGAATTTAATTGATCTTAGTTCGGCGCTAATGTTAGGGGGTGTTAACAATCATTTTGACAGTCCTGTTGTGCCTGAAAAAGCGCCAGACAAGGCGAGAGGAGAGATGTTTGGTTATTCCAAATGAACGACGAGCAACGCAGTATGGCGTTTTTTCAGGCACAACCCGAAGGGCCGATACTAATTTTTCATCCCTCGGCGTTGTCGCTCGCTTATGTGGAATACCCACACCGCACTCGCGACGCCTTGAGGGATAAAAAATGAGTGTCGGCAGGACTGTCAAAATGATTGTTAACACCCCCTAGCCTTTGCGAACGATTGAGTTACGCAAAAGATCAGTACATAAATGATTAAGGCTTTCACCAGACTTTGCCGCCTTAATTGCAAGTGCTTTATGAAGGTCTTTCCCTACACGAATCACAAATTTTCCTGAAAATGATTTGTTTGCAAAGGATTCTGGCAAAGGAAGTTTTTCTTTTTGATGAATATCGACCCATTCATCAACAATGCCACAGAGTTGTTTGTAAACCTTCGCTTCATCATTTCCATGGCAACAAGGGCCGATAAAACCAGGTGAAGAGCCAACATAACATTGGTCTTCTTCTGACCATTCAACTAGCTTTATATATTGGTCTGAAACTTTCATTTTTTGACATCCGCAATCTTTGACTTCACTTCTTTCTCTTGATACTTGAGAGCATCACTGCCGAGCTTCCCTGAAATAGTGATTTTTGCCCCAGAAGGGTGGGGGAAATTTCGGTGATTACCTTTTCCACCTTTATTGGAAAAGCCAGCTTTTTCAAGCATTGAGATTAGCTCGCGAATTTTCTTAGGCACAGCTAAATGATACTATTTTAGTACTATCTGTCAAGTGTAAGTGTAGCAGCAGACCCCCAAACGGGGTGATATGAGACCCTGTTTCAGGACGTATCCCGCATGATGGTTTATTGGCGAAACACCTTTTTCACCTGACACCCACTGCAGGTGAATATTAACGCCTCAATATTTGAATTCACCCAGCGCCTCATGGTTGGTGTGCAAGGATGGCTTGATAAGCTGCCGTGATTGACCTTCGTTCGGCGCGATGCCGGTTGGTTATTGCACCCTATGGGCTGGTTGGTTGGTTGGTTGGTTGGTTGAGTGGGTGGGTAAATAAAAAATGCGGGCCCTAGGGCCCGCACTTGTTTTACTTAGTCGTGCTATTACTTAGTTACCGCTACAGTCAATGCCGCGAGAATTCACTGGGACAGTATCGCAGCCTGTGCCTAGTAGATTCCAGTCCAGTGCGAGGCCAGCACGTACGACAGGGGTCAGGGTAACAACCATTGCACCTCCGCCAGCGAGGACGCCCGTGGTAGTCACGGTAATAACACCATTAAGGACAGGAGCAGTTGTCACATAATTGATATCACCCGCAGCGGGTGCCGCAGCAATACCATTGGTAGCGCTATTGCAGCCAAGCAAGACACCCGTTGTTTGAAAGCACATGGCCACCTGAGTTTTCATGGCGCCGACACCCTGTACTGCACCAGAAACCTTAGCGCGCTGTGTATAATCAGCATACTGCGGTATCGCAATCGCGGCTAAAATGCCGATAATCGCAACCACAATCATCAATTCAATCAGTGTAAAACCTTGTTGTACTTTTTTCATAATCATTCTCCTGAGTATAATAGTTTTAGCTCTATTGGCGTTGCTCTTGTTCTCCAACCGCAGGAGAGATGCTTGCCGCACACATGGGTATCTGCATGCATTGTGCCAAACTTTAGTTTTGTGTGTGAGCTGGGCAACGACGGCTGTTTCAGTCTCTGAGTTGTGATGGCCGCCACAGATTAACGCTATTTGCAGAGGGTTGCATTGGTTATAAAGGTGCGCATTTTGAGCAGAATCTGTTCTAAATGTGCAGCGGGTGGTACAAGAGGGAGGCTCAGGACAAGGCATGTTATGATATACATGTATATTGCCTACCTGAGGAGCGTATTATGTTAGCCATTCGTTTACCAAAAGAGATTGAAGATAGACTCGACAATCTGGCCAGGAAAACTGGCCGCACTAAAACTTTTTACGCACGCGAAGCTATCATGGAACATTTAGATGACCTGGAAGATGTTTATCTGGCCACCGAGCGATTGAAGGATCCCGCTAAGCGTTGGGCACAAGACGAACTGGAGCAAGGTCTTGATCTGGACGGTTGAGTGGGACGACCGTGCCAGCAAAGAGTTACGGCGACTGGATCGTCAAACGCAACGAGAGATTTTACGTTACCTCAGGGAGCGCATTGCCATCGACGAAGATCCCCGCCGCTTTATATTAGGACTACACTAGGGTCTGTTGACGTTTCACATTGGCAGCCATAAAAACCCGTCGGGAGTAGCCCGGATGAAGTGTTAACGCAATCCGGGAATGTAGTGGCTGTGG
>JAJRWL010000102.1 GCA_024276875.1 Gammaproteobacteria bacterium | reverse complement strand
TTTGATGCGGACGGTGCTACTAGCTGTGCTTTGGCCGTGCGTGCATTAAGAATGATGGGGGCTAAGTATGTAAATTATCTTGTGCCCAATCGATTTGACTATGGCTATGGCCTCTCTTCTGCCATTGTTGAAGAGGCATTGAAGCGGAAGCCTGATCTACTGGTCACAGTGGATAATGGCATATCAAGTATCAATGGTGTGGCCGCTGCAACAGCCGCAGGCGTGCCGGTTTTGATTACAGATCATCATCTGCCAGGGGATGAGCTACCTGCGGCGGCTGTGTTGGTCAATCCGCAGCTTTCGAATGACCCATTTCCCAGTAAGAATCTGGCGGGTGTGGGTGTGATTTTTTATGTCATGTTGGCGCTTCGAACCCATTTAAGATCACTGGATTGGTTTCGTCAGAATGGATTGGCTGAACCCAATTTGGCTGAGCTGTTGGATTTGGTTGCACTGGGTACGGTGGCAGATGTGGTGTCATTAGATCATAACAACCGCATTATGGTTCATCAGGGCGTGCAACGTATTCGGGCGGGGAAGGGGTGTGTAGGCATTAATGCCATCATTGACGCGGCTAAACGCGCTCAAAGCCAGTTGGTCGCAACGGATTTGGGGTTTGCTGTTGCACCTCGGCTGAATGCCGCGGGGCGTTTGGATGATATGTCGTTGGGCATTGAATGCCTGCTGACTGATGATCCTCAGGCAGCCCGTACTATGGCAAAACAGCTGGATGATTTAAATCATACCCGCCGCCACATCGAAGGGGAGATGGTCGATCAGGCCATGGCGGGTCTGGCTGACATTTTGCAGCAGGATGAGCGTGAATTGCCTATGGGGCTTTGCATCTTTCGTCAGGATTGGCATCAGGGGGTGGTGGGTATTTTGGCATCGCGTATTCGAGAGCATTTTCATCGACCGGTTATTGGCTTTGCCCCCTCACAGGATGGCTGCATAAAAGGTTCGGCACGCTCTGTTCCTGGATTGCATTTGCGAGATCTATTAGCCGCAGTGGATGTAAAGCATCCTGGGATGATTGTGCGCTTTGGTGGTCATGCAATGGCAGCAGGACTCACACTGCATGAAGATCAATTTAAGCCGTTCAGCCAGGCATTCGATTTAGAGGTGCAGCAGTATCTGGGGGTAGATGACCTGTTTGATGTGGTTCATTCCGATGGCGAGCTTCAGCCGGAAGAGTTGGATCTGGAATTGGCTGAACTTTTGCGCAGAGCCAGTCCTTGGGGACAGGGTTTTCAGGAGCCGCGATTTGATGGTGAGTTTAATCTTTTGGAGCAAAAAGTTGTAGGGGAGCGACACCTTAAATTGGTCTTATCAGTGGGTAAAAATGCGCCATCAATAGCGGCCATTGCCTTCAATCAAAAAGAGTGCTTTGTTGGATGCAACAAGATCTATATCGCCTATCGATTGGATGTTAACCAGTTTAGAGGGGCGCGAACCCTTCAGCTGGTTGTTGAGCATATTCAACCTGTGTGAAAGCAGCTTAATTTAAGCAGCATTGAATAAGGTTAAAATTAAAAATTTACTTTAGTAAAAATAAAACGCAATATCATCAACTAGGAACCGAATTCTTCAACTATACTTTTTGGAAAAATGTGCATGCTTAGTAACAATAAGCTGTATGAGGCAAGAATATAAACTGAGAGCTTTTTACGGATGATAGAAACCAAACAGCGTCCCATTCATCTTGATCTTCGGCGTATTCGAATGCCGATTAATGCCATCACCTCTATTGGCCACCGTGTCAGTGGGGTTCTTATCTTTTTACTGATGCCTGTGGGTATCTTTCTGCTTGATCTCTCTTTGATGAGTCCAGAGGGGTTTGTCACAGTGGTTGAAATATTTAACGCTGTGCTGGGTAAAGCCATTTTATTGCTATTGATGTGGGCACTTATACATCATCTATTGGCAGGCTTGCGTTGTATCAGTATTGATATTGACGTGGGTATAGATAAACCCTTGTTTCTTAAAACCGCACGCATTGTATTATGGGCGGCATTTCCCATTGCGCTTCTACTTTGGGTGGCGCTATGAGTGGTCGTCGTGTATCAGGTATGCAGGCCTGGGTGTTGCAGCGTATTACAGCGGTTTATTTAGCGCTGTATATTAGCTATATGATCGGTTTTTTTATCTTTACACCCCCCGCCTCGCATGATGATTGGCAGCTATGGATTGCTCAGCCACATGTCAGTATGGCCATACTGCTTTTTTTTGGCTCAATCCTTTTTCATGCCTGGGTGGGCATACGCAACATACTCATTGATTACATTAAGCCGTTTGGCCTTCGTCTTGGATTGTTGATATTAGTAGGTCTAGCGTTAATGGCTTGTGGGGCTTGGAGTTTGGAGGTTGTGATGTCTGCGCGTATAGCCTGATATCCAGAAGATAATAATATGAATATACCTATTAGACGATTTGATACATTAATTCTTGGCGCAGGTGGTGGCGGATTAAGAGCCGCACTACAGCTGGCTCGGGCAGATGCTCATGTCGCTGTCGTTTCCAAAGTATTCCCCACACGCTCACACACGGTGGCGGCACAGGGGGGTGTGAATGCGGCACTGGCTAATGTTACCCCTGATAATTGGCATTGGCATATGTACGACACCGTTAAAGGGGGCGACTACCTGGGTGATCAGGATGCCATTGAGTACATGTGCCGGGCTGCTGGGCATCTGGTATATGAATTGGAGCATGCGGGTGTTCCATTTTCCCGTTTGGATAGTGGCAAGATTTATCAACGCCCCTTTGGAGGCCAAAGTCGTGACTTTGGTGGTGCACAGGCAACCCGTACCTGTGCCGCAGCTGACCGTACCGGCCATGCTATTTTACATACGCTTTACCAGCAGAATATCCGTGCCCGCACCAATTTTTTTGATGAATATTTTGCCGTAGATTTCATCTGTGATGATGAGGGTACAGTGCTAGGTGCACTGACCATGGATATAGCAACAGGTGAACTGCTGGTTATCGAAGCCAAAACCATATTGATTGCAACGGGTGGATGCGGCCAACTCTACCGCACAACAACCAATGCCCACATCAACACGGGCGATGGCATGGGCATGGCGCTACGTGCCGGTATACCACTTCAAGATATGGAATTTTTTCAGTTTCACCCAACCGGTGTTGCGGGCAAGGGTATGCTGATTACCGAAGGTGCGCGGGGTGAGGGCGGCTACCTTGTCAATAAAGATGGTGAACGCTTTATGGAACGCTATGCACCTAATGTGAAAGATCTGGCAAGCCGCGATGTGGTGAGTCGAGCCATCTCTATCGAGGTGAGAGAGGGGCGAGGTTGTGGGCCTAATGCTGATCATGTGATGCTGAAGTTAGACAATCTGGGTTCTGATATCGTCGCCAAGCGTCTACCAGGCATCCGCGATACCTGTAAAACCTTCATGCACCTTGATCCCGTAGATACGCCTATCCCTGTCTTTCCAACAGCACACTATGTTATGGGCGGGATACCTACAGACCGCCAGGGTCGAGTCGTAAGACCGAGCGGTAATGCACCAGAAGAGGTGATTCCAGGCCTCTATGCTGCGGGTGAATGTGCCTGTGTCTCCGTGCATGGTGCGAATCGACTGGGGGGTAATTCGCTGCTGGATATTCTGGTTTTTGGCCGCGCTGCGGCAAATGATATCTTGGGTTTTCTTAAAAACAATCGTTATCACCGCCCATCCAATCAAGACTATATTGATAAAGCCTATGAGCGATTTGCCCGCTGGGAAAAAACAGGTGATGGTGAAAGTGTGCACTCAATTCGAAGCGATCTTAAAAAGGCGATGGAAGATCACTGCGGCGTATTCCGTACAGAAAAAATCATGCGGGAAGGGGTAGAGGCTATCAAGGTCATTCGAGCGCGTATTCCCGATGTCCGTTTGCAGGATCAATCAAAGGTCTTTAATACGGCGCGTGTGGAGGCATTAGAGCTTGAAAATCTAGCCGATGTTGCTATTGCAACCATGCGATCAGCAGAGGCTCGTCAAGAGAGCCGAGGCGCGCATTCTCGAATAGATTACCCTGATCGTGATGATGTGCGCTGGATGAAGCACAGCCTCTACTCGCTTGAAGATGATTCACTGGATTATAAACCAGTGCGCACCAAGCCAATGTCTGTTGAAACCTTTCCGCCAAAGAAAAGAGTTTATTAATACCGTCCTATTCGGCCACATGGATCTAGAAACGACACATGCGATTTAAAATACACCGTTACAATCCAGATGTTGATGAAAAGCCCTACATGCAAGATTTTGTGCTGGAGCATGTTAAGCCTGGCATGATGCTACGTGAGGCATTAATCGAACTTAAAAATCAGGATGAAACACTCACCTTTCGGCACTCTTGCGGTGAGGGGGTTTGTGGTTCTGATGGCATGAATATCAATGGCTTGAATGGCCTGGCATGTATCACCCCCATTGAGACATTAACAGAGCCCGTAGAGATACGTCCCTTTCCGGGTGTCCCCATTATTCGTGATCTTGTCGTGGATATGTCTGGGTTTTATAAGCAATATCATTCAGTGAAGCCTTTTCTCATTCGCTATGATCCCGAGCCTGAGGTTGAAAACCTACAGTCACCTGAAGAACGGGATAAACTGGATGGACTGTATGAATGTATACTCTGCGGTTGCTGCTCAACGGCTTGCCCCTCGTTCTGGTGGAACCCTGATAAATTCCCTGGGCCTGCTGCACTGCTGCAATCTTGGCGCTTTCTTGCGGATAGTCGTGACCAAGCGATGGAAGAGCGTCTGGATGGACTGGATGGTCCCTACAAATTGTTTCGTTGCCACACCATTATGAATTGCGCTTATGTCTGCCCAAAAGGACTAAATCCAACCAAGGCTATTGGGCACATTAAAGCATTGATGTTGAAGCACTCAGTATAATTTAGGTATGGACAATCCAGAACGACAGTCAGGGCTGGAGCGTTTACGCTGGCAATGTCGGCGTGGTCTGCTTGAACTTGATCTGCTGTTTGAGGCTTTTATAGAGAATGGCTACTGCAACCTATCAGATATAGATAAAGAAAACTTCAGTCAGCTTTTAGAATACCAAGACCAAACATTGCAAGAGTGGTTGTTAGGAAAATCAACGCCAGAGAATAAGGCCATGGCACACATGGTTAAATTGATTCGGGATGCAACTTAAGGCTTGGTGTTAGCCCAAAGGAGTCATGCTGCTTGGTTAAGGAACCCCTTCCCTCATTACATCTTACCCCTAAAAAATCAACACGGTTGATCCTATTTATAGTGGTTGCCCATTTGTGTGCTTCCTTCGTTCTTTTTCTTCTTCCGCTGGAACATTGGATACAACTGTTTGCTTTGTTGGCCGTCATGGCAAGCCTTATCCAGGCTCTCCGCACCCATCTATTTCGATCCAATGATGCGGCTATAAAATCGGTTAAATGGAATAGTGATGGGGAGTGGCTACTATTTATGGCTAATGGCAATGAAGTGCCTGCGCAACTACAGACATCCAGTTATGTACAGCCATGGATTGTGATTTTAAATTTATCAATCAGCCGTTTTAGACGACGCAGTTTAATACTATTGCCCGATGCCGTAGACCCCGAATTATTACGCTGTTTAAGAGTTCGGTTAAAACTACAGGGCAGTATGGATGCTGTTATTTAATAGCAGCCTCCTAATGCCTTAGATTTGATTTGTATTCAAATAGACACTCTAATTGATGTGATCTATTAAAGTGATCTGAATAATCAATTTCTCCAATGTAGTGTTTTCTACTACCATAGCTATTGTCACTCCCAAACCCATCAGGAAAAGAGATGAAAAAGAAACTTACTACAAGCGCAGGTTGTCCTGTATCGGATAATCAAAATGTCATGACCGCTGGCTCACGGGGGCCTCAATTGTTACAGGATGTTTGGTTTCTAGAAAAATTGGCACATTTTGACCGAGAAGTAATACCTGAGCGACGTATGCATGCAAAAGGTTCGGGCGCTTATGGAACATTTACCGTAACTCATGACATCACAACATATACGAAAGCAAAAATATTCTCTGAAGTGGGCAAGCAAACGGAGTTATTTGCTCGATTTACAACCGTTGCAGGTGAGCGTGGTGCGGCTGATGCTGAACGAGATATTCGAGGTTTTGCTATTAAATTCTATACAGAAGAAGGTAACTGGGACATGGTGGGTAATAATACCCCCGTTTTCTTTTTGCGTGACCCATTAAAGTTTCCTGATCTCAATCATGCAGTAAAACGTGATCCCCGCACGAATATGCGTAGCGCACAAAACAATTGGGATTTTTGGACATCGCTTCCTGAGGCGCTACACCAGGTGACAATCGTCATGAGTGATAGAGGGCTTCCAGCCACTTATCGGCACATGCATGGATTTGGTAGCCATACATTCAGTATGATCAATGCTGATAATGAACGTGTTTGGGTTAAATTTCACTTTAAATCCAATCAGGGCATTGAAAATCTAACGGATCAAGAAGCAGCGGAGGTGATTGGCAAAAACCGTGAGAGCCATCAAGCCGATTTATACAATGCGATTGAAGAGAGTAATAACCCTTCATGGGTTTTAAAGATTCAGGTTATGACGGAGGAGCAGGCAGAAAGCTCACCTTACAATCCCTTTGATCTTACTAAAGTCTGGCCACACGGGGATTATCCTTTAATTGAAGTGGGTGTAATGGAGCTGAATAGAAACCCTGAAAACTTCTTTGCAGAGGTTGAGCAATCAGCGTTTAATCCAGCAAATGTTGTTCCAGGTATTAGCTTCTCTCCAGATAAAATGCTGCAAGGCCGCTTGTTTGCTTACGGTGATGCGCAGCGTTATCGGTTGGGAGTAAACCATCAGCATATACCTGTGAATGCTCCTCGCTGTCCTGTTCATAGCTACCACCGTGATGGTGCTATGCGTGTTGATGGCAATTTTGGCAGCACGATTGGCTATGAGCCCAACAGTAAAAATGAGTGGCAGGAGCAACCAAACTATTCAGAGCCTCCGATGAATTTATCGGGTGCTGCGGCTCGTTGGGATCACCGTGAAGATGATGACTATTATTCGCAACCGGGTGATTTGTTTAGGTTGATGAGTGCGGAACAAAAAGATGCTTTATTTAATAATACCGCAGGCTCTGTTGGCGGTGCGTCAATTGATGTCCAGAAGCGTCATATTGGAAATTGCTTAAAGGCTGATCCGGCTTATGGTGCAGGAGTGGCGAAGGCTCTTGGTATATCTTTAGAGGATATTTAGGCGTAAAAAAGTTATTTGCAAGGGGCTTAAATTGATGTCTCGATAGCAGTTTTGGCCTTTATAAGAAGATCGTGTTGTCAATGAAGCATGGCCTGGTTTCCCTTATTAGTTCAGTGGGTAATGAGCGGCTTGTTGTGCAAAAAATCTGCGGAAACCAGGCATCTTTATTTATCTGTTAATGGAGTGGTTGTGATATTCATTGGCTCAATGTCTGCTAACTACAGCGTGGTTTAATGCAGCTTAATCCCTCATCCAATGTTGGATATTGCAGTTCTACTTTTAGCTTACCTAGCATTTTTCTGTTATCTATTCGGCGTGATTCTTTAAGGTATGACAGCATACCAGAGCTAAGCTGTTGCTCTGCCTCTTGCCAGCTAATCCCTCGTGGTTTTGGTAGGTTAAAAGCCTTTGCAACCTTTATGAAGTATTCACTCATAGTGCAGCTGTCATTGTCTGCTACGTTATATACCTCACCCTCTTTGCCTCGTTCAGCAGCGGCCAGGCAGATCTGAGCCAGGTCATCGGCATGGATACGGTTGCTGTAAGGTGCTTCTGCGGACTGTAAAATTGGCTTGCCTTGCAGTAGCGATGCCATCGGTAGTGTGTCTGGATGGTAGATGCCAGGCACGCGTAATATGATGATGGGAATAGCCTGTTCTTTTCCCCACTCAGTGAGTTGTGTCTCTGCGTTTAAGCGTCTTTTTGCTCGTGCTGCTGTTGGGTTGGGTGGGCGTTGTTCAGTGATCCATTCACCCTTGCAGTCACCATAAATGCCGGTGGTGCTGATGTATATTATGACTGTGGGTTTTGATGTGCCTACAGTGTTTAGCCAGTTAGATATTCGACTATCCTGCGTGCCTGATGTGGGTGGTGGAGCGAAATAGTATATCCTGGCTCCCTCTAAAGGTTGCTGTGTTAAGGTTTCGACCCTATCTAAATCAGCGAGAAGTGCTGTCACTCCAACATCATTGGCGGCTTTGATTTTACTTTGATTCCTGATGAGTGCCGTCACAGAGTGGCCCAGCGCCAATTCAAGTGTTGCTACTCGATGGCCTATATCACCAAAGCCAATGATGAGTGTGTGCATGTGGTATCTGTTCTATGCTTGTCGAAAAGGCAGGTTACCCTGTTCCAAGTAAAAAGAAAATTGAGATAGAGATTGGCTACAAATGTTGAAGGTATCGCATCAAGTTATTATCCCCAGTAGTGAAATTGAAATGAGTGCGATTCGGGCACAAGGGGCGGGTGGGCAGAATGTAAATAAGGTCTCTACGGCTGTTCATCTGCGTTTTGATATTGTGGCATCATCACTGCCTGATTTTTATAAAGAGCGGCTTTTGGCATTGAGTGATCAGCGAATAACGAAGCAGGGTGTCGTCGTTATTAAGGCTCAGGAGTTTAGAAGCCAAGAGAAAAATCGAGAAGATGCCCTGGCTCGGTTGTTGTTATTGATTAAAAGTGTAGCGGTCGTCCAAAAAAAGCGACGACCGACTAAACCCTCTCGTTCATCTCAAAAAAAACGTATGGATAGCAAGACCAAAAAGGGGCAGATGAAGAGTTTGCGGGGGAAAGTTGATTATTAGTATTTTAAAACGGTAGACCATCCTTTTTCTTATATAACTATAAGTTCTTAATATCATCTTGCCCCTTTGGTTTGTGGGATAATGCGCGGGAAATATTTCAGATGCCGTGGTGCAGTGTTTTTCTGTAGCGTGGTATTTAGCCAATTGCCAGGAGAGATAAATGATTAAGCCCCATGGTTCCGATAATCTGAACCCACTGTTCGTCTACGATTCCAAAAAACATCATGCATTGATGCAGGAGGCAGAGGGTCTGCCTTCTATCACTGTCTCATCAGCTGCTGCGGCCAATGCGGTGATGATGGGGGCGGGTTATTTTAACCCTCTGACGGGTTACATGAATGCAGCAGATGCTATGGGTTGCGCAGAAAACCTTCAGACAACGGCGGGGCTCTTTTTCCCTGTGCCAGTGCTTAATCTGGTTCAGGATATCATCACTATTAGTGGTGCTTCACGCATTGCACTGCGTGACCCTAATGTTGAAGGCAATCCTGTGTTGGCTATTCAGGATGTTGACGCGATTGAAGAGATTATAGAAGAGCAGATGCAGACCATGACCCGTCAGGTTTTTGGTACTACCGATAACAATCACCCAGGCGTTGCTGCTTTTAATAGCCAGGGGCGTTTTGCTATTTCGGGTGCTATTCAGGTGCTGAATTTTAGTTATTTTCAGACCGATTTTCCTGATACCTTTCGTACAGCCGTAGAGATTCGCAATGAAATTAAGGAGCATGGTTGGGAAAAGGTTGTCGCCTTCCAGACGCGCAACCCAATGCATCGCGCCCATGAGGAGCTATGCAAGATGGCACTTGAGGCGTTGAATGCAGACGGCGTTGTTATTCACATGTTGCTGGGTAAGCTGAAGCAAGGTGATATTCCTGCACCTGTTCGAGATGCATCTATCCGTAAAATGGCTGAACTCTACTTTCCGCCTAATACCGTTATGATTACCGGTTATGGTTTTGACATGCTCTATGCCGGCCCACGTGAGGCTGTACTGCATGCGCTGTTCCGTCAGAATATGGGCGCCTCATACCTGATTGTTGGACGTGATCATGCAGGTGTAGGTGACTATTATGGTGCCTTTGATGCCCAGACCATTTTTGATGAGCAGGTGCCAGAAGGTGCATTGGAGATTAAGATCTTCAAAGCAGATCATACCGCTTACTCTAAGAAGCTGAATAAGGTCGTTATGATGCGGGATGCACCAGATCATGCTAAAGAAGATTTTGTGCTCCTCTCTGGCACCAAAGTACGTGAGATGTTGGGGCAGGGTATTGCACCGCCACCTGAATTTTCACGTCCTGAAGTGGCTAAGATTTTGAGTGATTATTACCAGTCGCTAGATAGTTGATCTTTAGTAGAACTGCCTATAATTAAGGGCGCTGTAGCATGGAGCGATGTACTTCTCTCCATGCTACAGCGTCCTTTTTTATTGGGGATTGATTTGATGAAATATGAATATAAGATACTGGAAAAAAGCCTACTTCATGCCGGTTTTTTAAAGGTGAATAGTTATCGTTTGCGCCATCGCCTATTTGCGGGGGGATGGAGTGAAGCGCTTGTACGGGAGCGGGTGGAGCCACTGCGGGCATCGTCAGTATTGTTGTATGACCCCCAACAAGATCAGGTCGTACTTATTGAGCAGTTTCGTATTGGTGCTTTGGAATCTGATAAACATCCTTGGCTGCTGGAGATTATCGGTGGACATATTGGCGCAGACGAAACCCCAGAAGATGTAGCTTACCGAGAGTCGTTAGAGGAGGCCGGATGTGAGGTGTTGGATCTGCTGCCGATCTGTGAGTTTCTTGTCACCCCTGGAACCTCTGGTGAGCGAAATTATCTTTACTGCGCCAGAGTAGACGCGACTCAAGCAGTGGGCATTCATGGTATCGAGGAGGAGGGTGAGGATATTCGCGTAGAGAAGATGGCATTTGTTGATGCCATGGCTGAAATCTATAGCGGGCGGATTAATTCAACGACTGGCATTATCTCCATGCAATGGCTTGCATTGAATCGGGAGCAGCTGCAACAGCGCTGGAAATAGTGTTGTGAGGGTATGGTTTTATTTTAACTATTAGCGCTTATAGGCGGTATTTTCAATAGCGAAAACCGCCCTTTTGATGGCTACATAATTTCTTAAATAGTGGGCATAAAAAACACTGCTTAAATGATTTATTTTCCTTAATTTTATTGATTGCCGAATTAAATGCGTTTTGTTGAAAAATGATTTGCTGTTGATCATATTTGATGGTGGGTTGTAGCGCATGGCTTATTGTAATAAAAATTTTGGTGACAGAAGATATACCCGTAGTTAATTTTACGTATATCTAATGCTTAATGAAGTGCATTAAAGTTAAAGGAAGTTAAAGGAAATATCATTATGAAAAAGTTAATCCATGCCTGTTTTATTACGCTTGCTCTAGTGTCAACCGTTTGCAATGCGAGTCAATCAATTAAATCTGAAACTGCACCTCAGAATGAAACATCTTATGCATGTAAAGTAATGTTAGAGCGTGGCTCGATAATGTTTTGCGGGAAAAGTGATGTTTTAAATTCATTTCCTAAGTCAGCAAGCGCTGATACCGCTTCTCTGAATAAAAACGCTCATGCTTGCAATGTAATGGCAGGGCGTAGTTCTAATATGTTCTGTTAACAATTAGAAATTATTACTTTTACTATAACTTATTAGTTATAAAAGTACAGAATATAAAGTCATCGCTACTCTAAATAATGAGTGGTGATTACTGATTTTTTAGTAGTGTAGATTACTCAATCTATCACGCATTTTAATGTTAAATCTATAAGATTGAATTGCATTTACTCCCTTCATAAATAGCCTTTTTACTCTTTAGATTTGTTGTTTTTAAATTGCGCTTCTAACGCTATTTTAAGCATCTCTCCCATCTGTTTTTGCAGCATATCAGAAAGTTTTCTTGCTATGATTTTTTCTACATGGGACGAGATTTCTGTGGCTGTCTTTATAAGAGTAGATTGAATCAGCGCATTTAATTCATTGCTAAGCTCTTCTCTTAGTGCCTCTTTAAAATTATCGATTTCTGTGGCTTGAATGGTGGTTGATTCAGAGGTTGTTGAAGTGGTTGCAGTATGTTCAGTCTCTATTGTCTGCTCCTCTAGTTGTCTGCTCTCCTCTACAACATCATTCAAGATGGGAATGCCATTTGAGTCTACGTCACTGTGTGGTATTGAGGTCTCTATGGGGCTGTTGTTTTGCTCAGTCATTGATGTTGTGTGTCTCTAATGGGTAGCCGCGATCCTTATAGAAGCGGTAGCGAACACGCCCAGCTTTGCGTATCTCTGTATCCTGGTCAATCGGTTCTGCAATGCGCTCAAAGCGACTAAAAAAACCAGGGGTTTGTGTGCTGAGATTGATGAGGATGTCATGCTCATTTTCAGCATCATCACCATGGCCAATCAGTACGGGTGTCTGTGTTGGATCTGCTTTTTCAAGCAGTCCATGTGGAATAAAGCTACCATCACGAAATGTCCATAGCAGACGATCCATGTGCCGTGCTTCGTCTGTTGAACTGGTATGTATGAATACTCGGTGGCCTTGCTGGTAGGCTTTATCAGCCAGGCGGCAGGCCAAGGTGAAGCGATTGCTGCGAGCACCCTCGGGCAGTATGTAGAAACTTACCTTGGTCATGTTAACTTATCTGTTTGCTGCGTTTGAGTAGCAGTTGGGTCAGCAGTGAAACAGGGCGGCCAGTGGCGCCTTTTTTAGCGCCTGAGTGCCAGGCTGAACCGGCAATATCCAGGTGTGCCCATTTATGCTTTTTGGCAAAACGGGAGAGGAAGCAGGCGGCAGTGATGGTGCCTCCCCCTTTGCCGCCAATATTAGCCATATCTGCAAAATTGCTATCCAACTGCTTTTGGTATTCATCCCAAAGTGGCAGTCGCCAGGCTTTATCATGGCTGCTATTGCCTGCGCTTAAAATCTCGTCAGCTAGCGCATCGTTGTTGCTTAATAGCCCTGTGGCATGGCTGCCCAGCGCAACAACGCAGGCTCCGGTGAGTGTGGCTACATCTATTACAATGGCAGGATCAAATCGTTCGCAGTAGGTGAGGGCATCACAGAGTATCAGTCGACCCTCTGCATCGGTGTTTAATATCTCGATGGTTTGGCCTGACATGCTGGTGACAATGTCACCTGGTTTGTTGGCATCGCCATCGGGCAGGTTTTCGGAAGAGGGGATGATGCCGATAACATTGATGGGTAGTTTTAGCTCTACACAGGCAGAGAGGGTTCCAATAACGCTGGCTCCACCGCACATGTCATATTTCATCTCATCCATGCCAGGGGAGGGTTTGATTGAGATGCCGCCCGCATCAAAGGTAAGACCTTTGCCGACCAGCACCACAGGTTTGCTTTTTGCCTCCCCTCCCTTGTATTCCATGATGATCAATTTGGCGGGTTGACGGCTGCCACGTGATACTGATAGCAGTGCGCCCATTTTTAGTGCCTCCATCTGTTTCTCTTCCAGTATTTTGATCTTTAGCTGGGGTGATTTACGACCCAGTTGGCGGGCTTGATTTGCCAGGTAGCTGGGGGTGCAGATATTGCCAGGCAGGTTGCCGAGATCTTTTGCCAGGCTGATGCCGCTGGCTATGGCTTGTCCATGTGTGATGGCTTTTTGTGCTGTTTTTAGGTTTTTACGATCAGTCACCAGTAGTGTGACTTTTTTTAGTGGGCGTTTGGGGGCTTTAGGGTCGCTTTTACATTGGTCAAAGCGGTAGCTTTGTTCGCTGCTTTTAATGACGGCATCACGTAGTTGGGTGTAGAGATCACTCTCTGATGTTGCCAAAGCAGGGAGGCAGAAGATCGCTTCTATAGCATGACTGCCCGTCAGCTCTGATATGGCTTTAGCTACGGCTTCGTTATGTTTGGCTCGGCTGTACTCTTTTTGTTTGCCACAGCCAATAAGCAGTACGCGCTCGCAAAGTGTGTTGGGTAGGTCGTATAGCATGAGTGCTTGACCCGTTTCGCCATCCATGTCCCCTTTTTTAAGGATGTGGGTGAGAAAGCCGCTGCTCGCCTTGTCCACGCTCTTTGCTGCTTCTGAAAGCTTACGTGTGGCAAATACACCCAGTACCAGGCAAGGGGCGCGTTGTTTGGAGGGGTCGCCCGCTTTGGCGTTGTAGTTCATTTGAACTCCTTGATTTTGGTTGCTTCTAGATCCACTCGGTATGGCTGTTTGGTGGATTTAGGTTGAATTCAGTTCTCACATTGTGCGTTTTTCGTTAGGATGCCTTCAAATTAGGAAATCTACAAGAATCAACCGCCTGTTTTTATGTTTTCAATTATTGATCGATATCTGCTGAGTGAAACCCTAAAGGGGGTGTTCACTATATTAACGGTGCTATTGTTAATTTTGGTGGGGCACGCCTTTATTACCAATCTTGCACGGGTTGCCATGGGCACTCTAACCAGTGGCGTTATTATGGAGCTGTTGGGGCTGGAGGTGCTGCGTGTGATTGGGATCTTATTACCAGCGGCCTATTTCTTTGCCATTCTTTATACCCTGGGTCGAATGTATAGAGATAATGAGATGACAGCAATGGCATCTTGTGGGCTTAGTGTAACGCGCATCTATCGTGCTTTTCTCTATTCAATGCTACCACTGACTGGGTTAGTGGCATGGCTTACGTTGTCAGTATTGCCTTGGGCTAATCAGACGATTGAAGAGATCAGGCATGTACAGAAGTCAGCGACTAATGTGACCAATATGGCTGCGGGTCGTTTCACGGAGTTTAGTCGAGGTGATTTGGTCTTTTATGTTGAAGAGATATGGCTAGATAATCGCATGCATAATATTTTTGTGCAAAATCGTCAGCATGGAAAGGTGGGGTTGATTACGGCAGAGGAGGGGTATCAGTACGAAGATGAAAAGACCGGAGGCCGCTATATTGTACTGAAACGTGGTTATCGTTATCAGGGTGTTGTGGGGCAGGCTGACTATTCAGTGAGTGAGTTTGAAAAGTATGCGGTGCGGCTGGCTGATGAAGATCCAACGACAGCTAATTTTAGGCGCAAGTCTTTGCCTTCGGTAGATTTAATGAACTCAGTGAGTATTAAGGATAGGGCAGAGTTTCAATATCGTCTGGCATTCCCGCTGGCGGTTATTGTGTTTACATTAGTGAGTGTACCGTTGAGTCGCTCATCCCCTCGTCAGGGGGTTTATGGGCGACTGTTCATCGCTTTTCTGGTTTATTTCACCTTTTTTAATCTGCTGGGTGTTTCTGGGGCTTGGATGAAGGATGGCATTACCCCTGAGTGGATGGGGCGTTGGTGGGTGCATATTCTGATGCTGAGTTTGGTTCTTCCGTTGGTATTGAGAGACTCTATGTGGGTCTGGGCTTTAAAACGATGGTGGTTGGCGAGGCGTGCAGCATGAGGATTCTGGATCTTTATATTGGTCGAGCCGTCATCATGGGCACAGTCATTGTCATGATGGTATTGCTGACCCTGCTTGGGTTTCTTACTTTAATGGATGAGTTGGGTGATGTGGGTGAGGGACGATACCAAACAGGAGATGCCTTTCTATTTGTATTATTGACACTGCCTCGCTTTGCTTATGAGGTCTCTCCCATGGCGGCTTTGCTGGGAGGCTTGATCGGGTTGGGGGGGATGGCCAACAACTCTGAACTTATCGCCATGCGAGCCGCGGGGATCTCTTATACGCGTATTGTCTTATCTGTGTTGCAGGCAGGGGCATTGATGTTGGTGGTGGCGCTATTTTTTGGTGAGGTCATTGCCCCTGAAACAGAGCAGTATGCCCAAACAATGCGTTCACAGGCATTGGCTAAACAGGTCACACTGAAAACGAAATATGGCTTTTGGGCGAGGGATGGCAATGCCTATATTAATATCCGCAATATCCTGCCAGGGTCGCGACTCGAAGATATTTATATCTATGAATATGATGATGAGAAGCAGCTAAAATTTTCTACCCACGCTAAAACGGCAAAATATGAGAATGATCAATGGCTTTTGCAGGATATTCAACAGAGTCAGTTTACGGATGATGGGGTGCAGAGCCGGACAATAGAGCACGCAAAGTGGGGTTCGATGTTAGACCCTGGATTGTTAAATGTGGTTTCACTTAACCCTCATATCCTGCCTGCCTGGGGGCTTTATAAGTATATTCGCTTTTTACAGACCAATGGACAGGATGCAAAAGCCTATGAAGTGGCCTTTTGGGGCAAGATGGTTACTCCGTTGGTGACGTTGGTTATGCTTTACCTCTCATTACCTTTCGTCTTTGGGCAACTGCGCAGCTCTGGGATTGGGCAGCGAGTTTTTATTGGGGCGATGGTAGGCAGTGGTTTTTTTCTAATGAATAAGGCTTTTTCGTATATGGCAATTGTATATGATCTAAATGCCTTATTTGCGGCATCATTTCCTGGGCTACTGCTGTTTTTTGCGGCACTCTTTTTAAGCTCAAAAATAAGATAGTTGCAGAATTATTTTGCTTTTTTGGCACGTTTTGCAGCGATGACTAAACGTGTTTTTGAAAGTCGGTCATGCCAGGCAAGTTTGTCGCGATCTACAAAAATCCACAGAAATCCCACACCTATGGCAGCCCACGAGAGCAGGGCAGCACAATAGCGAAGCAGGGCATCACGCCATGTTAGTGGTTTTCCATCATTGCGTACAACTTGCAGTCGCCATGCCCGCATGCCAAGTGTTTGCCCTCCTTTAACCCAGAACCAGGAGAAAAAAAAGGGCGGTATTAGCCCAAAAACAACTATTTGAAACAGTGGGTTGCGGCCTACTGATGTATCTCCAGCTTCTAGCCCAAGGGGGATGATAATAAGCGATGTTGCAACCATAATAAGAGCTAAAAGCAATAAGCTGTCATAGCATATTGCGGCCAAACGGCGAAAAAAACTGGGGACGACAGTCTGTGCAATATTGATAGTCTTCTGTTTATTCATGGGTAAGGATTCTACCTGAATCTTGGTGTGAAATTAGCTTGTTTAAGCATTTTTGCATCTAAAATGAGGGCGGAGTGCTAAAAATTTACTAGAATGTGAAGATGACCTTGTGACAATGTGATGAATAGCAATGGGCTAAGAATAAAAACAATATTTAGAACATGAGTATTGGGTATCTTAGCAACCCTTAGAGTAAGGAGAGGCAAAATGGAGCATCGTTACACATTACGTAAGCCAGTGACACTGGATATTGTTATAACATATCAGGCTTTAGGGCTGGTTCAAGGGCGCACCATGAATATTAGCCTTGGTGGAATGCTTATTGAAACAGGTTGTGTTGAATTGCCTGTTAATGCGCTGGTTAAAGCCTCTTTTTACCTCCATGAAAAAGGTGAATATAAGCCATGCAGTGTCGATGCGATGGTCATGCATAGTGCCTCAGGGCAAGCGGGTGTGATGTTTAATGATTTAAATGACAATCTGCATGCCGGTTTGCAGATGTTGTTAAATAATAGCCATGATAATGCCATGTTAGATCACCGATCCTTTGCTGGCGTATGAGCAGGTCTAAAAATACCTTAGTTATATCTACTGCACTCTTAAATTTAAGAATTTAATCAAATTCTTTTCTGCATTTTCCATTTGTAGCTATTTCCACCACTTTTAGCATCTATAGTGTACATATATGCAGAGGTTGGAGGGGCTTTTATTATAGCGCCGGTTTTTTGCCATGTGGGCTATTTTTTTGGGTCAATACTCTGGCGTTACTTTATCTGTACATCCTAATAGTGTGAATTTCAAGCATAATTATGCATTTCTATGTGGAGGCATGATTATTGCATTTCCTAATGTAAGTTTATTAAAGGTGCATATGTAATGAATGATGAATTGCTTGATGATGAGCTGGATCTTGGTGCTGAAAAAGCACCAGTTCCCTGGAAAAAGATAGTTATTATCGTATTTGCTGCATTGTTGCTGATAGGCGTGGGTGTGGGGGGGGCTTACTTTCTATTGGTGACGCCTGATGAAGATAAAACTGAAGAAATAGCTAAAGATGGAGAAGTGAAAGAGGAAGGAGAGGCGGAAGAAGTGGAGCAAGGTCCTGCTGTTTATCAGGATTTTAAACCGGTATTTGTTGTTAATTTATCACCTGAAGGTAAGCGTAAAGCTAAGATGCTTCAAATTGGTGTTCAGGCATTAACGCATGATCAAGAACTGGTTGATTTTTTAAAGCATAACGACCCTATGATTAGGCATAATTTTTTAAAATTATTTGGGACTCGAACAGCATCTTCACTAGCAAACAGGGAGGGTAAAGAGAAGTTACAGAAAGACCTGCTTGAAGAGCTACAGCGAATTGTAGATGAGGAAGAGGGTTTAGGAGCTGTAGATGCTATATTTTTCACCAGCTTTGTAATGCAATAAAAATGAGTGTAAACGACCTTCTTTCACAAGATGAAATTGATGCCCTACTGCATGGTGTTGACAGTGGTGATGTTGACACTGAGGATGATGTAGATGATGGCACTCTTTCAAGCTATGACTTTAGCAGTCAAGATCGTATTGTACGTGGCCGTCTTCCAACCCTAGAAATGATAAATGAGCGCTTTGCTCGTCATTTCCGTACAAGTCTGTTTGGCATGTTGCGGCGCACGGCTGATATCTCTGTGTCAGGCATACAGATGCTTAAATTTTCTGAGTTTGTACATAGCCTGTTTGTCCCCACTAGCTTAAATATTTTAAAGGTTCAACCTTTGCGTGGACAGGCGTTGTGTGTGCTTGATCCAAAATTGGTATTTTGTGTAGTAGATAACTATTTTGGAGGCACAGGACGATTCCACACCAAAATTGAAGGCCGTGAATTTACACCAACAGAACTTCGTGTCGTTCAATTACTATTGGATTTGGTTTTTAAAGATCTTCAGGAAGCATGGAAATTGGTAATGGATTTGACGTTTGAATATGTTGGATCTGAAGTTAATCCTCAATTTGCAAATATTGTTAGCCCAACAGAAGTGGTGGTTGTAACAACCTTTCATATTGATTTGGAAACAGGTGGTGGAGATTTATACATCACCATGCCTTACTCAATGTTAGAGCCTATTCGCGAATTACTAGATGCAGGTATTCAAAGCGATCGGGGTGAGCGTGATAACCGTTGGGAATTGGCATTGAAAGAGCAATTTTTTGAGGCTGAAGTTGAGCTGGTGAGTGTGTTAGGTCAAGCAAAAATAAGTATGAAAGAACTTGCAGGGCTTGAGGTCGGCGATGTTATTCCTATGGATATCCCAGATTTGTTGAATGTTACAGCTTTGGACGTGCCGATATTCAAAGGGCAGCTAGGTATATCAGAAGGTTGTTACGCCATAAAAATCAGCGAGTGGCAGAAACAGCAAAGAGTAAAGTCGGCATTAGAAATTATAAAGAGTTAAGCCATGATTCGTAGTGGAGAATAGTGATGAATGATGAAAATACCGATCCAAATGAAGCATTGGCTGATGAATGGGCTGCGGCGCTTGAAGAGTCAGGCGATACTGATAAAAATGATGTTTCAACTGAGAATGAGACTCCAGCTGAAACCGTGGCAGCTGAATCGGCTCAATTTCAAGAGTTGCAATCGGATGCTACAACAGAGGGTAACATGGATGTAAATCTAGAGTCCCTTCTAGATGTGCCAGTGACTATTTCTATGGAAATTGGCCGCACGAGAATAAACATTCGCAATCTTCTCCAGCTGAACCAAGGCTCTGTTGTTGAGCTGGATAGATTAGCAGGAGAGCCAATGGATGTACTTGTTAATGGCACTTTGATTGCGCAAGGAGAAGTTGTTGTTGTAAATGAAAAATTTGGAATACGGTTAACTGACGTGATTAGTGCCGCAGATAGAGTGAAGAGATTGCAATGAAGCGCTTTTTGACGGCTCTTTTTTTGATGCTGCCATTCTCACTGATTGCTGCTGAGGTTGAGACTGAAGCCCCTGAACGCTTTTCTGCATTGCCTATTGATAGCGGGCATCTCGCGAATACTGCTGTTGGATTGGTTTTTGTACTTGCGCTTATTATTGCGTTAGCTTGGTTCTTGCGCCGTTTTGGTGGCCTGACAAATGCGGGAAAGGGTGTGGTTACCATTGTGGGCGGTGTATCGCTGGGTACACGAGAGCGAGCAGTGCTTTTGCAAGTAGGAGAGACGCGTTTATTGGTTGGTGTATCACCAGGGCGAGTTCAAACATTGCATGTACTATCAAAAGAAGATTGGGCAACAAGCATTGCTAATAATAGCCAATTTGAAAAACAGCTTGATAGCGTATTAAAGGAAAAGCAGTCATGAAACTGCTTTTTATACTATTTTTATTTCCAGTGATAAGTCAAGCTGCGCCTGGCTTAGAGGTAATAACAGTAACAACAACAGAGGGTGGTGGACAAAGCTACTCATTAACAATACAAATTTTACTTTTCATGACAGCCATGAGCCTATTGCCAGGTGCTCTCATGATGATGACCTCATTTGCTCGAATTGTTATCGTTTTAGGTATATTGCGCCAGGCATTAGGTACAGCTCAAACACCATCTAATCAAATCTTAATAGGGCTATCACTGTTTCTAACATTTTTTATAATGGCACCTGTATTTGATGAAATCAATACAGTTGCAGTGCAACCGTATTTAAATGAAGAGCTTTCTACTACCCGTGCGTTTGAGAAGGCACAAGTTCCACTGCGTGAATTTATGTTAGCCCAAACACGGGACAATGATTTGAAATTGTTTGCGGATATTGCTGGATACGAAGAAATTGAATCACCTGAGCAGACACCCTTTTCTCTATTAATGCCTGCTTTTGCTACCAGTGAATTAAAGACTGCTTTTCAAATTGGATTTTTACTTTTTATTCCATTTCTAATTATTGATTTGGTTGTAGCCAGTGTATTGATGTCAATGGGCATGATGATGCTCTCACCATTGATTATATCTCTGCCTTTTAAGATCATGCTTTTTGTATTAGTTGATGGATGGGCGTTAGTGCTGGGCACATTGGCATCTAGTTTTTATACATAGCTTAAGAGCTGTTTGTGATATGTGGTTTTGATTGTTTATTCGAGAATAGATAGATGGATGCAGATACAGTTATTAGTATTGGTCAGCAGGCTCTGGAAGTAATTACATTGCTTGCTGCGCCTATTTTGCTCTCTGCTTTAGCTATTGGTTTGTTGATTGCGATGTTTCAAGCGGCCACTCAAATTAATGAAATGACGTTAAGCTTTGTGCCAAAGTTGATGGTTGTCGTCTTTGTTTTAATGTCAACAGGCCCCTGGTTATTAAGGGTATTAACAGGTTACACCGAGCAACTTATATTAAGTATTCCATCATTAATAGGGTGAGCGAAATATTTTTTTCGGTTGACTAAATAAATGATATTTTCTGAAACAGCAATAGCTTCTTTTTTGGCCAGTTTTCTTTGGCCATTGATGCGTATTGGCTCTGTTTTTGTTGCTGCTCCCATCTTCTCTTCTCGTCAAGTTCCTGCGCGCTGGCGTGCTGCTTTAGCATTAATTATTACTTGGCTCGTAATGCCTATTTTACCACCGGCACCTGTGGTTGAAACATTTAGCCATGAAGCATTATTGATTGCTGTTCAGCAGATAACTATTGGCGTGTTGATTGGGTTTATTTTGCAATTGGTATTTGCCTCTTTGGTATTTGCTGGGCAAGTTATGGCATATAGCATGGGGCTTGGTTTTGCCTCCATGATGGATCCACAAAACGGCGTTCAGGTACCCGTGATATCACAATTTTATCTGATTTTAGTTACGCTTCTTTTTCTGGTTCTTAATGGCCATCTGATTCTTATTGAGGTGGTTGTTGATAGCTTTTCAACGATGCCCGTAGCGGTAGATGGTCTATCCAGAAATACGTTGTGGGATCTTGTTATCTGGGCAGGACGCGTTTTTTCCGGTGGCTTATTAATGGCTCTTCCTGTTGTGACCGCATTGCTTGTGGCTAACTTAGGCATGGGGATCATTACGCGTGCAGCACCTCAGCTTAATATATTTGCCGTAGGTTTTCCTATGACCATGATGATCGGTTTTGTGATTATGTGGGTAACGGTACCTGACCTATTAAATAATTTTGGTGAATTGGTTGATGAAGGTTTTCAAGTCACTATGCGTTATCTGCGTATTGTGAGGTGAATTATGGCTGAAAATAAAGATGGCCAGGAGAAAACAGATGAACCCACAGCTAAAAAATTAGATGATTCTAGAAAAAAAGGACAAGTTGCGCGTTCAAAAGAACTGAATACTATTGCTGTAACATTGGTCGGAGCTATTACATTGGTATCAATGAGCGGCCATTTTGAAGAGGCTTTTAGAAATGTCATGACAAATAACTTCTCTGTTAACAGAGAAGATTTATATGAACCTATGGCTATGCTGCACCACTTGTCAAATGCAATTTATGATGCATTGTGGATGTTGGCGCCATTTTTCTTAACATTAATGGTAGTTGCAATTCTTGCCTCTGTCTCTTTGGGTGGATTGGCATTTAGCATGGAAGCTACGTCACCCAAGTTGGACAAACTTAATCCTATCTCTGGTATGAAAAGACTTTTTTCTGTAAAGGGATTAATGGAGTTTGTTAAGGCGCTATTAAAATTTATATTTATTACAGGTGTTACGGGAGTGATGCTCTGGATCTCTATACCAGAGATCATTGGCCTCAGCCAAATGGATATCAACTCTGCATTGCCAGAAGTGCGGTCACTGGTGGGCGATTCTTTTATTATTCTTGCATCTACACTGATTCTTATTGCGCTAATGGATGTGCCATTTCAGCTATGGGAACATAAACGTCAACTGCGCATGACCAAGCAGGAAGTGCGTGATGAGATGAAAAATACAGAAGGTCGTCCAGAGGTAAAAGGGCGTATTCGAACACTGCAACGTGAAATGGCACAGCGTCGTATGATGGGTGAGGTGCCAAAAGCTGATGTGGTTGTAACAAACCCAGCACACTATGCGGTCGCACTAAAATATGATCAAGATACAATGGGTGCGCCAAAAGTTATAGCGAAAGGTAAAGAGTTGGTTGCAACTAATATCAGAAAAATTGCAACAGAGAATAACATTCCACTTATCGAGTCACCTATGTTAGCTCGTGCTATCTATTTTAGTACTGAATTGGATCAGCCAATTCCTACGGGGCTTTACCTCGCAGTGGCAAAATTATTGGCGTATGTGTTTCAACTTAAAATCTATCGTCAAGAGGGGGGTGAAATACCCTTGGAGCCAAGTGATTTTTCAGTCCCAGAAGAGTTGCAACATGATTAATATTATTCTCTTTTGGCTAAATCATAAAATGAGTGACTCATTAGTTGGGATTAATAAAAAATGAATGCTGTCGCTGTATTGGATTCTGTAAGACGGGTGAGTGCAAGTGGTCTTGGTGCTCCCATCGTACTCATGATGATATTGGGTATGATTGTATTGCCACTACCCCCTATTGTATTGGATGTGTTTTTTACGTTCAATATTGCACTGTCACTAATTGTGCTTTTGGTGGTTGTCTATACCCTTCGTCCGCTCGACTTTGGTGTTTTTCCTGGCTTGTTATTGGTTGCTACGCTGTTGCGTTTGGCATTGAATGTGGCCTCTACTCGAGTGGTTTTATTGGAAGGGCATAATGGTGGTGATGCGGCAGGTAAAGTAATTGAAGCCTTTGGCTCTTTTGTGATTGGTGGGAATTATGCGGTTGGCCTGGTGGTGTTTTTTATTCTGGTGATTATTAATTTTGTTGTTGTTACCAAGGGTGCAGGGCGTGTTTCAGAAGTGAGTGCGCGCTTTACGTTGGATGCAATGCCAGGCAAACAGATGGCTATTGATGCCGATTTAAACTCGGGTCTGATTGATCAAAATGAAGCACGAACAAAGCGTGAAGATGTTGCTAAAGAGGCCTCATTTTATGGTGCTATGGACGGTGCTAGCAAGTTTGTAAGAGGTGATGCTGTAGCCGGTATTCTCATCCTGTTTATCAATATTCTGGGTGGCTTAGGTGTTGGCATACTTCAACATGACCTGGATTTTTCAACAGCACTGCGTTTTTATGTATTGCTAACGATTGGTGATGGATTGGTTGCACAGATTCCATCTCTGCTGCTTTCAACCTCTACTGCCATTATCGTAACCCGTGTTGCGGGTACGCAGGATATGGGTGGCCAGGTTGTAACCCAGTTATTTGATGATCCTAAACCATTGGCAGTAACAGCGGGCATTTTAACGCTGATGGGTATTATTCCTGGTATGCCGAATGTGGTGTTTTTAAGCTTGGCTGGAGCGTTGGGAGGTGCGGCATGGATGATACTACAGCGTCAGAAGAGGGAAGCAGAACAGCCAGCCCCTCCCCCTATAGAAGAGGAGGTAACACCGCAACAAAAAGAGCTGAGTTGGGATGATGTGCAGCCGGTAGATATCATTGGTCTTGAGGTAGGGTATCGACTAATCCCTTTGGTAGATCGAAACCAGGGCGGTCAGCTAATGAGTCGTATCAAAGGCGTACGAAAGAAACTGTCACAGGAACTGGGGTTTCTTATTCAGCCAGTGCATATTCGTGACAATCTTGATCTATCCCCAAATGCTTATCGTATCTCTCTGCATGGGGTTGCTATTGGGGAGGCAGAAATTTATCCGGATCGTGATCTTGCTATTAACCCAGGGCAGGTATTTGGCACGTTGCAAGGTATCCAAGGTAAGGATCCAACTTTTGGTTTAGATGCCGTCTGGGTAGAGCCGGGAGAGCGTGACCATGCACAAACCTTAGGTTATACCGTTGTTGATGCGAGTACGGTGGTTGCAACCCATTTAAGTGAGATTTTACAAAACCATGCCTACGAGCTGTTGGGACATGAAGAGGTGCAGCAGTTATTAGATACATTGGCACAGAATGCACCTAAATTGATTGAGGATCTGGTGCCTAAAACCTTGTCTTTAGGACAGGTTTTGAAGGTGCTGCAAAACCTGCTGTCTGAAAATATACCCATTAGAGATATTCGCACCATTGCCGAAACATTGGCGGAATATGCACCGCGAGGTCAAGATACTGACGCATTGACTGCGGTTGTACGGGTATCCTTGTCACGTTCAATAATGCAGCAACTTGTTGGTCCTAATGAAGAAATACCTGTGGCGGTGCTAGATTCTGGGTTGGAACAGATCTTGCAAAATACTGTGCAAGCCTCAACGGAAGGGGCAGCAGGTTTTGAACCTGGATTGGCTGAGCGAATGCAACAAGCACTTGCTGAAACGGCTAGCCATCAAGAGACAGCGGGGCAAGAGAGTATCCTGTTGGTAGCGGCTCCCATTCGCCCCTGGATGTCTCAGTTTGTGAAACAGAGTGGCTTGAGTATGAAAGTGCTCTCATACAATGAGATTCCAGATAACCGCCAAATTAAGGTGGTTGCGACAATAGGTAAAGTGAATGCAGATGTATGAATTTATTTATAAAGATAGTTATTGAGGTAATCCATGGGCATTGCAAATAACTATCTTTTTGTGAGGAATCGCAAGCAATGAAGATAAACCGTTTTTTTGCGAAAGATATGCGGCAAGCAATCCAAAAGGTACGCAAAACACTTGGACCTGATGCTGTCATTTTATCGAATAAATCAGTGGAAGGTGGTGTCGAGTTAGTGGCGGCTATTGACTATGATGAATCTGCTGTTATAGCTGCTGCGGTTGACGCAGTTCCCCCTAAATTAGAGCCGCCAGGCACGCCGCCTCAAACTGCGTCTTCAGCTGTTATTGCTGACCTTTCAAAAAAGAGGGAAGTAGAAGCGTCTCAACCTTCAATAAAACAAAAAATGGTAGGGCAAACAAAAGTGCTACCAAAGTCTTCTGTAGAGCAGAGTCAAGATCCTATTCTGCTTGAAATGCGCCAGGAGATGCAGGCGCTACGGCGCATGATGGAAAACGAGCTGTCAGAGCTGACTTGGCAGAATATGGGCGAGCATAAGCCGAATACTCAAGAGCTGTTGCGGCGGCTTATGAATATTGGATTAAGCCCCGATATTTGTCGTGATGTTGTTAGCAAGCTAGATGATATTAGCCATTTTGATAAAGCGTGGCGCAAGGTGCTTTATTGCTTGGCAAGTAAGCTGCCTATTGCAGATGAAGGTCTTTTAGAACAGGGGGGAGCTATTGCTATCGTGGGTCCGACAGGGGTTGGAAAAACAACAACGGTTGCTAAGTTGGCGGCACGATTCTGTCTTCGATATGGCTCTCACAATGTGGCATTGATTAC
>JAJRWL010000101.1 GCA_024276875.1 Gammaproteobacteria bacterium | reverse complement strand
GTATCATCTGGGTCGGTATCTGTAATGGCAGCGGATAAGTTTATTCCAGATAACCTTAATACAGCACGATGCTGTGTGGCCGGTTTAAGGGTTGCCGTGATGCCCTTTCCAACGGCTATATTTTGCAGACTGTCTGCGAGTTGATCTGTGCCTTCGCTAATGCGTCCTGCACGACGATCAATAACAGTTAATTGGCCGTTTTTATTTTTGAGTGTTGCAAAGTTGCAGCGAATGGCTATATCTCCAGGCATCATCGTTAGATCGATGCCTGCGGCTTCAACGGGGCCTCGTGAGAGTTTGATGGCATCTGCAGGTATCAGCCCAAGCATAATGCCTGTCCCCGTGTGCGTGGAGACAGGAATGCCAGGCGCTAGTGGATCCACTAGCCCACACAATCCATCGCGAGCCAGTTGATCTAAATGTGGGGTATGAGCGGCTTCCAGAGGCGTTACGCCATTGAGCTTTGCACAAGGCCTATCACCCAGCCCGTCTAAGATAATAATCAACCCTTTGTAGTGCAGATTCATGTGAACACCTCTTCGGGTGTGCCAGAAAAATCCTTGGCTAGGGCGCTAATAATTGCCCCCATAATATGGCTAAGAGCCTCTTCCTTATTGTCGTTGGTGATGATATTAAAGTCCGCCCGTTTAGCTTCGGTTGTTAGAAATGTTTGTAGTCGCCAGATGGCATCAAAGTTATCAAGATAGCGTTTTGCGCGTCGGTTGGGGGCTTGCTGACCACGCCCCTTAAAGCGTTGGCGTAAAAGATCTTTATCTGTCACACACAGCATGATGGGGACAACAATGGCATTATCCTCTTTTGGAATACTGTTAAGAAAAGAGGGATGCATGTGTACGCCTTCAAGTATCAAAGAGACTCGCTCTTTGAGTGCGCGTTGCAATACAGCCTCACCCGCTACGGACAGGAGTTCTACCTGCGTGAGATAGCCATCGGTTAATAACCCATCACGATCAGTGAGTGATTCAGTCGGGGCGGGCAGCGCCTTCCATGCATCAAATGATGAGGTGTGCAATATGGGCAGCAGGCGATTGGGTAACATCATGCGCATGACCTCGCGCAGCATATCGGTAGATTGGGTGCGTACAATATCAAGCCGAGTGGCAAGCTCTGTCGCCATGGTGCTTTTGCCGCAGCCGGGTGTGCCGCCAATTAAAATAAGCAGGGGGCGATTGCCGTGGTGATAGTCAGTCCAGACCAGATAGCGTTTTGCTGCTGCGGCACTCAGCTCTCGTCTGAGATAGCGATGGGTTAAAAGCCCTAATTCACGGGAGCTGATACGTTTTGTACCAATGCTGACAAGGTAGTCGTAGATTTTTGCGACGATCTCTGTCGCGCCTTCCTCGGTTAATCCACAACACTCCAGGCTGCGTCTTAACTCCCCTCTGGAGAAGGGAATGCTTTGCATATTAGAGCGTTCCACAAGGATGGTTGCAGGGGTATGCGTGGGGTTTTGATAGCGGCGCACGGTGGTCTCTCCATGAGACTCTTCTAGCTTCTGTATCACAAGTGCGCGCAGGTCACTGGTGGATATTTCTGTTTTATCAGCTAAAAGTTGCCGAATGGATGATGCGGTATTAAAGGCATCTTCAAAAGATAACCCCGCAGCTTGTAGTGAGCGGGTAAGAATGCCTCTTAAAAAGGGGGTTTGCCTGCCGGCTGCCAAGTCAATAATAAGTGTTTTTGCCATAGGTGATCAGTATGCTTTGATTGCGCTTAATAACACTGTACGACCAAGCTGACTTAAAGTGAAGGTGTTTGATATTTATTGGTACAATGAAAGCGATTTTGGGATTTTCTCCAATAAAGTGATGGAGTAGAAAATATGGCCACCACCAATCCGCTTGCCGCACTGTTTAAACGTTCACCTTTTAAAGCGATGCAGGAGCACATGCGTTGTGCTGTTGAGTGTGCGCGTTTGGTAGATCCTCTTTTTGCAGCGGTGATTGCAGGGGAGCAAGATAAAGTTGAAGTGATTAAAGAGAAGATCTTTGAGATTGAAGACCAAGCAGACCAGATTAAAAACAGGCTGCGAGCTAATCTGCCCCGCAGTCTTTTTATGCCCGTGGATCGCCGTGACCTGTTGGAGGTCTTGCAGGTGCAGGACTCCATTGCAGATACGGCGCAGGATATTGCTGGCTTATTGGTGGAGCGCCCAATGGAGGTGCCGGAACCGATGAAAAAGCCTTTGATGCTATTAACTGCGCGTTGTATTGACGTATGTGAGCAGTCAGCCAAGGTAATTGAAGAGCTGGATGAGCTGCTGGAAATGGGGTTTAGAGGGCGTGAAGCCGAGCAGGTTGAAGCGATGGTGGATGAGCTGGGGCGAATGGAAGATGAAGCCGATGAGTTAGAGCTACAGCTAACCCGAATACTGTTTCAGCATGAAGATGAGATCAATCCCGTCTCGGTGATGATGTGGTATCGCCTGATCGAGTGGACAGGTGATCTGGCTGATTATGCTGAAAAGGTGGGCAATCGCCTGCGCCTGCTTATTGCGCGCTAATTTTATTGAGGAATAAACAGTGGAAATCCTAGCTGAACACGGGACAATTTTAACCATATTAGCCGTTATTTTTGGGCTCTACATGACCTGGGGCATTGGTGCCAATGATGTGGCAAATGCCATGGGAACCTCGGTGGGATCAGGGGCGATCACGGTTAAACAGGCCATTATTATTGCCGCCATATTTGAGTTTGCAGGGGCTTTTCTGGCGGGAGGACACGTCACCAAAACCATCCGCAAAGGGATTATTGACCACAGCTCCATCAGCAATACACCAGAGATACTGGTGTTTGGTATGCTGGCGGCACTGTTGGCGGCGGCTGTTT
>JAJRWL010000100.1 GCA_024276875.1 Gammaproteobacteria bacterium | reverse complement strand
TTAATTGGGATGAAGTCGGGTGACAAACCAATCAAAAATTGTAACTAGGCGACGATTTCCTCGTATTGATGTAAGCGTGCCAGTGGCGGTTAAGGCTAAGTGTGGTTTAACATTTGATGCAGTGACAAAAAATATATCTCAAATAGGACTGTTATTTATTACAGGCCAAAAAACATTTGAACAATTGGCATTAAATCAACGATCATCTGAAAAAAACCAGGCTGCTGAAGTAGATATTAAAATTACACTGCCTATGGAAAGTGGTGTTTCTATTGAGCTGTTTACACATTGTCGAGTATTTCAACTTAGGCGTGTTTCAAGTGATTGTTATTATGTTTGATTGGAGTATGTGGCTTTAAGTGAGGCCAATTATAATAATTTGTCGCAATATATTGAAAGTATTGTGAGTCATAGTAAGTGTTGGCAGTTGCGCCAATAAAATTAATACCTATATGCTAAGAGATGCTTATTTTGTTTTTATGCAAAAACTGTATTAACTCTTTTGCGGGCAGTGGTTTACTATAGTAATATCCTTGTACTTCATCGCACTCCTGTTTTTTCAAGTAGTGTAACTGTTCTTTTGTTTCTACGCCTTCTGCAATTACTTTTAATTTCATGCTGCGCGCCAGTGTGATAATGGCCGTAACTAACTCTGCATCACTAATGCTTGTTGAAATGTCACGTATAAATGATTGATCTATTTTTAATCGGTCGATTGGAAAGCGTTTTAAATAGCTGAGTGATGAGTAGCCGGTACCAAAATCATCGATAGATATTTCAAGTCCCATCCAATGCAGCTCATTGAGTATCTTTATGGTTGATTCAACATCATTCATGACGATGCTTTCAGTGAGTTCAAGTTCCAGGCATGTTGAATCCATGGTTGTCTCTTCCAGTATGTCACTGATCATGCTGGTTATTCCTGACTCATGAAATTGGCGGGCTGATAGATTGACCGCTATTTTTATAGGAGGGTGTCCCTCTTTAAGCCATGCCTGGTGTTGCATACAGGCTGTGCGCATTACCCATTTTCCAATGGGGACGATAAGCCCCGTCTCTTCGGCTACTGGGATAAACGATACAGGTGAAACCAGCCCCTGTTCTGGGTGGTTCCAGCGGATGAGTGCTTCAACACCAATGATGGCACTGTCTTTAAGTGAAAATTGTGGCTGGTAATAGAGCTCAAATTCATTCCGTTCTAATGCGCGGCGTAAGTTGGTTTCTATTGTTAACCGCTCACGTGCTTTGTCAGTAAGTGATTTTGTATAAAATTGATAATTATTACGTCCTTTTTCTTTGGCTTGGTACATTGCGGTATCGGCATTTCTTAGCAATATATCTGTATTTTTACCATCATTTGGGTAGATGCTAATGCCGATGCTGGCCTCAATAAATATATCTTGATTATAAATATGAAAAGGTTTTTTAAAGATACTAAGAGTGTTTTTTGCAACTTTAATGATGCCCTGCATATCTTCTAGTTCTTCAACCAATATAACAAATTCATCTCCACCAAGACGGGCAATGGTATCTTCTGCGCGCATTGCGTTTGCTAAGCGCGAAGCTACTGATTTTAAAAGATGGTCTCCTTGTGTATGCCCCATAGAATCATTGATGTTTTTAAACCGGTCAAGATCTAAAAATAGTATGCCTACTTGTGTTTTTTTGCGTTCAGCATGTTGTAAGGCATGCTCTAAGCGAGAGTTTAGAAGCAGGCGGTTGGGCAGTTTGGTTAGTGGGTCGTGATGGGCGAGTTGAGAGAGCTTCTCTTCAGTCTCTTTGATCGTACTTATATCTGTGATGATGCTTACATGATGACTGATTTCATCACCATCATCGTTAACGGCCTTGATGGTTAGCAGAGTTGGAAAGCGTTCTCCATTTTTCCGTTGATGCCATACCTCCCCACGCCATTGGCCTAGTTCTTTTATTGATTGCCACATGTCATCGTAGAAGGTTTGATTATGTCGGTCGGATTTAAAGATTGAAGGGGTTCTTCCTAATACCTCTTGCTCGCTATATCCTGTGATGGTTGTCAAGGCATGATTGATAGCAATAATTTTGCCTGTGGCATTGGTAATGATGATGCCATCGAGTGAGCTACTAAAAACAGCTGCAGCTTGGCGAAGTTTGCGTTGAGACTTGTCAATCTCAGACACCATACCATTAAAGCTATCGACCAGTGATTGTAGCTCGATAAAATGAGAGGAGATACTACAGGGGGTATAGTTTTGTTTTGCGACGCGCTTAAAATCAGTTGATATCGCTGTCAATGGTTTTACAAGACGATTGGTAAGTGATAATCCCAACCAGGCAAGGAAAAGGGTGACGATTATAGCAACAAGTATGATTCTTATGAGTGTGATACGGATGGGTGAGATTAGATGATGCTGCTCAACCTCGGTAATCATGCTGGCATTCATGTCTGTAAGGATGGACATCGACCCAAATACAGGTTCGCCCATAATGCCACGGTAGGCCTTTTCCGATAGTAACGTATTTCCCGCTATAAAGGCTTGTACCGGTAATAAGTGATCTAAAGATTGACCTATTTTATAGCGGCTGCCAGAGACGCTACTTAGTAGGATGCCTTGATGATTGATGAGGTATGCCGTTAAACCGTACTCCGTTAAATGATCTTTAAGCCCTGCCCAAAGGCTGCTGGCATCGATGTATGCGACGAGTATAGCGAGGGGTTGTTTGGGTGATCCAATGGGGACAGCCAACCTAAAAAAGATACCCTCAGGGTGTATTTCAATCGGGCTGATGTGATACCCATTATTTAATGATTTGATGAATTTATTAGTGCTGTTAGAGGGCTGCCAATGCGCAAGCAGGCTGGGCCGAGTGGGCGAAAGACCTAAGTTAGGGTCATGGTCTTCTATGCCCGTTATGATGCTGCCATCGGTGTTGAGAATGAGCAAACCATGCACAGAGGATTCACGTTCAATTACTTTTGCAAGTAGCTCGTCCAGTGTCTGCTGGTTTTGCTTGTGTGCTAGATTGTGAGCGATAGGATCACCTTTATTTTCCAGCAAGGTGACCAGGCGCATGATAGCCTGGTTAATATGATCGAGACTCAGTTCGCGGTAAAATTCTTCACGCTGTAGTGCATGCTCTAGTTGTAAATTATAGTATTTATAGCTTCCCCATAGCTGCATAACCAGCATGGGGAGGATGCTCACCAAAAGAATGAGGCCGAACCATGTTTTCTTGATTGAAAGCGTTAGAGCCATAAAAGCCTTGGAATCCTGTGGATATATAAGGTAAAGATAGATTAATTTTCTAAAATTATCCCAACATGTAGGCCAGAAAGTGTCGGGGAGTGTTTGAATTCCATCTTGCCGTTGTACAGTTTAACAATATCTTTGGCAATTGAGAGCCCTAGTCCATGCCCTTCCACGGTTTCATCTAGTTTGATACCCCGCTGGGTTAGTTGTTCTAATTCGCTTTCAGATCGACCGGGGCCATCGTCATCAACCGATATGTGGATGCTGTGATTGCCTGAGATACGGCATAACACCTTGGATTTAGCCCATTTACAGGCGTTATCCAGGAGGTTGCCAATAAGCTCCAGCATATCCTCTCGGTCTCCAAAGGCGGGGGTCTCTGTCGCGATCTGTAGTTCGATGTCTAGTGTGTGTTTGATATGTACCTGTTTTAGCACTTTTATGAGATCAGGCAGCTCCTGCTGTGCATTAAATCGTTGACCAGGACTACCGCCGCCGGCTAGGCGTGCCCGTTTTAGCTCTCTCTCCATGAGTTGGTGGATGCGTTGGGTTTGAACTTGTGCCTGTTGCCGCAGTTCGGGGTGATCATCTAATGCCGCGCTATCCAGGCTTTGCACCAACAGATTGAGGGGGCCTTTTAGCGCATGTGCCAGATTTCCAAGTGAGTTGCGTGATCGTTCAAGGCGTAGTGCCAGCAGCTCCAGCAGTCGATTAAACTCTTTGACTAAAGGGAGGACTTCATCTGGCACATCTTCTGATAGGCTGCCGGTCTCTCCTTGCTCTAAATGTTGGATGTCAGCCTGTACGGCATTCAACCGTTGAAAGGATTTATGAATTACCTGCTTTTGCACCAGTAGTAGAATAAACAGTGCGGCAACAGAGAGGGCGGCAAAGATCCACTGAAAGAGTGATAGATGACGCTCCAGTGGAGTCAGGTCTTCTGCTACGGCCAGTGTAAAATGGTGGTTCTGCTTTTCAAAATATTTTGCCCAGACCAGCAGTTTTTGCTCGGATGGGCCCGTGGCATGCCATTGCTCTGTCTCACCTGCTTTTAGGTGGGGAACTTCAAGTGTTTGATCCCATAGTGAACGGGAGTTATAGGATGATTCATTGTCAAGATGAATAATGTAATAGTGGCCAGAGAAAGGCCGGTTATAGATAGGGTTGATATGTTTACAGCTTATTTTTGGTTGATTTTTGCTGCTTAATGTTATGGCGGTTAATAGGCTCTCTGCATCATGTTCCAGGCGTGAGCCAATGAGGTCTTCTCCTAGTGTTCGTACAGCGAGGCTACCCGCCCACCACAGGAGTGCCATCAGTAGCATCAAGCTGAGTGTGAGACCCCTTCGTAATTGTTGTGGGAGTGAATTCATGCTTCTCGATCGGTAAAGATGTAGCCCTGCCCCCGTTTGGTGGTGATGTAGCCCTGCCCCAGTTTGTCTCGTAGGCGGCGTACATAGACCTCAATAAGATTGCTGTCTCGGTCAAAATCCTGGTCATAGACGTGCTCAGTCAGGCGAGTTTTGGAGAGTATCTTCCCAGAGTGGAGCATGAAGCAGCGCAGTAGACGAAATTCGGTGCCGGTAAGATCCAGTGCCTTACCATCAGTCAGCATCACTTGCTGTCGCTCTTCATCCAGCGTTAAGCCGCTGGTTTCAATCGCCTCTCCGGTCATATCATGGCTGCGGCGGATCAGTGCTTGTATACGAACAATTAACTCTTCGGCATGAAAGGGCTTGCTCAGGTAATCATCGGCACCGGCCTTAAAACCATCCACCTTTTCATTCCAGGTGTCTCGAGCTGTTAGGATGATCACCGGCATGCGATTTTTCTTCTGTCGCCAATGTTTGAGTACGTCTAATCCTGAGCGTTGGGGCAAGCCGAGGTCGAGAATAACCGTATCGTAGGGTTCCAGGTTGCCCATGTACTCAGCATCTACCCCGTTATCAGCATGATCTACAGCAAAGCCATGGCTATTGAGATCTTTGATCAGATATTCAGCCAGGTCTAAATCATCTTCCACTAATAATAAGCGCATGGCTTAGTTCCCCTCTTGTTCTTTTTCTAAGAGCTTGCCTGTGATGGCATCATATTCCAGTTCCCATACACGCCCTTTTTTATCGACCAGTTCAAGTTCGTACACATACCCCTCTTTTTCATGCTCAAGTGATACTTCTAAAATATGTCCAGGCTGCTCCGCTTTTGCCTGGTTGAGAATGTGCTCCAATGGCAGGATGACACCCGAATTAACCAATGCACGCGCCTCTTCATGATCACTAGTATAGGCACTGCCAGTGCAGAGTATGGAAACTAAAATGAGAGTATGGCTAATACTTTTCATGAGGGTCTGTTTTTTGAATAAAATTCAAAATCTTTTCATTAATAAGGATAGTCTAATATTGATGTCGTTGTGCCAGCGGTTGTGGCGGTTGAGCCACCTTCCCTGGCATGCTCAAACCTGTAGCAAAACTATATGATTTATACCGTTTAGCGTTTGTACCTGTATGCCCTCTCAGTCATCCTCCTCCCAAGCCCCGAAGTTGGGTATCAGAATCTCTCTCTCACTGAAAGAGCCTTTGGCAGCTTGAGTATGGCAAGCATTGCAGTTGCTGAATGAACCTACTTTTGGATTATTGAGTACCATATTAGTAGTGAGCTCATCGTGTTTCTTTATAAAGTAGGGGGTATTGCTTATACGCAGTGGAACATCATCTGAGCGCAGTGATTTCATGATCTTAACTGAGCGTTTATAGCCTGATTTATCAGCAGAATTTTTTAGTAGATAATCTTTGATGAGCTGGGCATCTTCAGCGGGAAGCTCTGCATTTTCACCAAAATGATTGTCCAGGCTGTCCATCATTTTATGCCAAGAGCGGGCGGGTAATAGACCCGGTTGGTAGGGGAAGTGGCAGCCACCGCACTCTTCCAGATATTGTGGATTATTGACAGGAGCGACCCCCGGTTTGTTTCCGCCAAGCCAGCGATTTAAAATGCTGCCGTTGTCATCATCATCAGCAAAAGCGACACTGCTCATGCCAAGCATGGCTGTGGATAGTATTAATAGAGATGTTGTCAGTAATTTGCGTTTCATGGAGAACCTCACGTTGATTAATTGGATGCTTTAAAGTGTTTTAAGAAAGGCAAGCAGATCGCCTTTTTCCTGGGCAGTGCATTCACGTCCCAGTGTCCATTTACAGTTACGGACAAACCATTTCTTGATCTTTTTTACCTGCGTAAGGCGTTGTTGATTGGCAGAAGGAGCCATGGGTTTGATGACTTTGCCGGTACGGGTATGCTGGCCTTCTTTTGTTAGATCAGCCGTATGGCAAGTGGGACAGCTACGCTTTTTACCGCTTTTGGTATCGATAAACTCTTTTGTCCAGAGTGCCTTACCTGCTGCGGCACTAAATGCTCCAGCACCCTGCGATTGATACGTTGCTTCCAACTCAGATATGGCACTTGCTTGAGTGCAAAACGGTATTGCTAATAGTAGTGTGGTAATGCCAATTGCTCTTATATTCATGTCAACCTCATCAGTGTTTAATTTATCGAGCGTTGATTGTTTAATCAGCTCTTACCTATCAGTCTACGCAGGCGAGCTGAATTGAAACTGAAAATAAATGGCATCTTTTGGTGTGACTAATGGCCTTGTTTTGTCAGGTGGTTATTTGAGATGCCTGAGGATTAATACGGCGTATTGCAGCATCTTCAAAGATACCTTCCTTGGTATCCAGGTGGCAGTGGGTTTAATGCTGATTTATGGCTGTGCTAGCGGTTTTAATAGAGTCGTTAGTTCTTCAGCCGTGATGCTTGAGCTTTTTTCAGCGCCTTTTCCTGAGTAGATGGATTCAGCAAGCTTCTTTTTACTTTTTTGCATGTCCAGTATTTTATCTTCTACTGTCTCTTCGGTGATGAGTTTGTAGACAAAAACGGCTTTGTCTTGTCCGATGCGGTGTGCTCGATCAGTGGCTTGATCTTCAGCAGCCGGGTTCCACCAGGGGTCGTAGTGAATGACGGTGTCGGCAGCTGTCAGATTAAGGCCAACGCCTCCGGCTTTTAAGCTAATTAAAAATATGGGTACATTGCCATCCTGAAATTGGTTGATGACTTCATCCCGTTTGCGCGTTTGCCCTGTCAGTTTGACGTAGTGGATGCGGTGCTTTTTTAATTCTGCTTCAATCAACCCTAGCATCTTGGTGAACTGAGAGAAGATAAGAACTCGGCGGCCCTCTTCTACCATCTTCGGTAGCATGGTCATGAGCAGGTCAAGTTTGGCACTTTGGGTGACTTTTTTGGCTTGGGGTAGATTGAGTAGTCGTGGGTCACAACAGACCTGACGCAGTTTAAGCAGGGCATCCAATATCATGATGTGGCTGCGAGCCAACCCTTTTTTGCTGATCTCCTCTTGCAGCTTTTTGTCCATGGCAAGACGTATACTTTCATACAGATCACGTTGGCCTGCCTCTAGTATGACTGAGCGGATGATCTCGGTCTTTTTAGGCAATTCAGTGGCCACGGCATCCTTGGTGCGACGCAGTAGAAAGGGTTTGAGCCTGCGCTGTAGCTGTTCCCGACGTACATCGTCATTGGTGCGTTCAATGGGGTAACGAAAGAGTCGGTTGAAGCGTTCGAGGTTGCCAAGAAAACCGGGCATTAGAAAATGAAACATTGACCAGAGTTCACCCAGATGATTCTCCATGGGTGTGCCGGTTAGGCAGAGTCGGTGTGAACCTTGCAGTGCGTAGACGACCTGTGCCGTTTGAGATTTGGGGTTCTTGATGGCCTGGGCTTCATCCAAGATGATGGTGTGGAAGGGTTGCGCCAGTAGCTTTTTTTTGTCTCTGCGCAGCAGAGAATAGGTGGTGAGGATGAGATCATGTTGCTTGATCTTGTCGAAATGGCTGTGGCGATCTTGGCCGTGCAGTACCAGCACGCTGAGTTCGGGGGCAAACCGATGGGTTTCACGTCGCCAGTTCCCCATCAGGCTGGTGGGGGCGATGATCAGGCAGGGTTGCTGCATACGCCCCTGCTGTTTCTCTACCAGTAGGTGAGCGAGTGTTTGTACGGTTTTGCCCAACCCCATGTCATCAGCGAGGATGCCATTAAATTCAAACTCGCGTAGAAATTGTATCCAGGCCAGCCCTTGCTGCTGGTAGTTACGCAGTGTGGCATTGAAGCCGCTGGGGGTGGCAACCGGCTCAATACCTTGAAAATCAGAGAGCCGCTGGTGCAGTTGCTGAAGTTCCTCAGCGCCGCGCCAGTTGAGCTTTGGATCATTTAACAGCTCACCCATCTGTATGCTTTGCAGGCGTGATAGTTCCAGTTGTCCCTCTTTATTAAGTGGCTGTTTATCATATAGCTCGATCAGGGTGTCAAAGACGGGCAGCAACCGTTCGGTGGGTAGCTTAAGCCAGTGGTGTGTGTCGGCGGGTGCCATGATGTAGGGTTGGGTTTGGAGCTGCTCACGCAGGGCATCAGCATCACCGGCCTGAGAGAGAATGTCGATCAGCAGTGGCAGCAGGTTGATCTTTTTGCCGTATAGCTCAATCCCCAGGGAGAGGGTAAACCAATCGGTGCTATCGGATTTCAGCTCGGCTTGCCACTCACCGGCTTCAAAAAAGCGCAGGTGGAAGCTCTCATCAATAGTGATTTGCCAGCCTATATCGCGTAGTTGGGGAAGCTCATTGACCATGAACTCATGCCATTTTATGGCGACATCGCTGGCGCTGGAGGCTGACCAAAGCCAGATGGTGTTGTCACTGCCAGGCGGGTGGATGATGGGTTGCAGCTGCTTTGTTGCAAGAACGTCAGCTGCTTCCTGTTCTAATGCGGTATTGCGTGTTATTCGATAGACGGTATCACCTTCAATCACCTGGCTGGTGCTATTGAGGTTGCTCTGTTTGAGTGGGATGTTGGCATATTCAAAACTGAGTTGGATACAGTGAAACTGCCGTCTGCCCTCTTCATGCTCTAGACTGAGAAGGTGAAGGTGGATGGTTGGGTTTTCATGGTCAATATTGACCTGTTTAATATTGACTTCAATAGGGGTGGGCAGATGTTGTTCGGGGAAATCTAAAATGAGCTTGCGGCTTATCTGCTCGAGTTGTGGCTCAGGGATAATGGGAGCCTCCAGCAGTAGGGTAGCCTGTGTGGGCAGTAGCCCGGGGTGTGTGATCAGTCCGCATTGCTGTTGCTCTGGATCAAAATACCATAACTGTTCCAGCTGAATAATGAGTGCAGGAGGCGTAAGCTGGCAGTTTAATTTTCGACCCTCTTTAACGGCTTGCCAGGAAAAGTGGATCTCTCTTGGATCATTGAGTCGGAGAGGCGGCTCTTTTGGATCGAGCCAGTGACAGCGGCCAGTGGCCAGCATTTTATTGAGTGCCAGCTCGCCAAAATCACGTTCCAACAGATAGCTCTCCTCTCTTTTATAGCCAAAGCCCATAAAATCAGGATCAGAACTGCTGGTTAGTAGTCGGGCAATATCTCGGTCGGCCTCAAGAATAAAGGCACTGGCGTTGAACTCATAGCGGGCATTATGCATAGAGTAGGAGCTGGGTTTTCCGTAGCCGCCCTTCTTTAATAAGCGCACTTTAACCGGCATAACCCGTAATTTGTGGCATTGGTGGCCATCAGGAATGGCCTTTAGTAGATAAAGCAGCCGGTAGGGTGACTGTTGGTATCGTTCATCATCCAGTGTGGAGATGGGGGTTGTGGTGGCTTTTAGTTTTTCCAGCCAGCTGTCAGTAATCTCTTGTGGTGGGATTTTTTTTAATTCAGATCGCTTCAGTGATTGCAATAGTGCAGCAGCGACATGTTTGCAGTTATATCCGACGGGGCAACTGCAATCACCATCAATGATGACATCCTTATTTTCATATTGAAAAAAGGTAATGTTCTGGGTGTAGACATGATTAGCGCTGCCATCAACAATACTCAGCAGCTTTGAGCCTTCGCCTGTTTTTTGCCACTCCAGGTCTACAACCTTGTCTGCTTTCCAATAATTAAGCCCGCGCTGGAAAGCCTTGGGGCCACATGCTTTGAGGATATCCTGACGATTAAACATGGGTTATAGCCTGGCGTTAGTGGTGGCTCGATGTTTGGCGGCGATAAAGGCGCTATGGGGAACGTAGATCAGTTCGGCAATCTTGCGTACCAGATGGTCTTCATACTTATTAATCTGGCCATCAGCATAAGCGACCAGCCATAGATGTTCGACAATGCTGATCTTCTCCTCGGCTGAAAAATGGGTGTTAATCAGTGAGGTAAAAGAGTGGTAGTCGATAGCCTGTGTGGCCTCTT
>JAJRWL010000099.1 GCA_024276875.1 Gammaproteobacteria bacterium | reverse complement strand
GTAGTAGTGGGTTGAGGTCACGTCCTTCAGCCGGTATGCGAAATAGACGCTCAAATGGGTTGGAGGTAAACAGCATGAATGAGATGAAGCCCGCATTAATCATGCCCATGACCGCTAACACACGCGATACAACCTCTTGCGTCAGGCTTTTACTGAGAATAGCAATGGCTGCACTCCAGAGGCCGAGAAAAAATGCCCATAGCAGGAGTGAACCTTCATGTGCTCCCCAAACGGCGGAGATTTTGTAGATACTGGGCAGCAAAGTGTTTGAGTTGGAGGCAACATACCTGACTGAGAAATCATCGACTTGAAAGGCGTAGGTGAGCGCAGCAAAGGCGATGGTAAGAAAAAATGCCTGCCCCCAGGCCAGTGGGCGAGCCAGCCCCGTCCAGGATGGGGTGTTGTTTAGCGTGCCTGCGAGCGGGAATATTGCCTGTGCAATGGCAAGACACATGGCTAGAACCAAGGCAAAATGGCCGATTTCTGGGATCACTGTGCGGTCTCCTTGTTTTTTATCGCTTCATTGTGCGCCTCTTCGAGTGCATCTTTTACTTCGGGTGCTAGGTATTTTTCATCGTGTTTGGCCAGAACCTCTTCAGCATTGAAGATGCCGTTCTCACCGAGTCTGCCTTTGGCTACAACACCTTGCCCCTCTTTAAAAAGATCAGGGAGTATACCGGTGTAGTGAGTTGTTACTTCAGCTGATTGGTTATCTGTAATGATGAATTCAACAGTCAGCGTCTTGCCAATACGTTGCATAGAGCCAACCTTGACGAGTCCACCAATGCGGAAAACCTGATCTTTAGGGGCTTCACCTGCTAGCACTTTCTTTGGGCTATAAAAATAGGAGGAGCCTTTATCTATGGATGCAATGATCAGTTTTGCAGCAATACCAATGGCTACAACGGCGATAGCAGCAAATACAATGCGTTTATGTCTTGGTTTCATTCATCTTCCTCAGCGGCATTCATTCGTGCCATTCGACTCAGGCGTTTCAGGATAGTTCGATATTGTTGTTTAACAGCGACGAGTTCGCCAATCATTAAAAAAGCGGCTGCACCATATGAACCCCAGATATAGAATCCGTAGCCACCGGCATGGAAAAAATCAGAAATAGTGCTCATTGTTTCTTCTCTAGTAGCTTGTTGACCCAGGTGGTATGGCGTTCACGTTCTAAAATAATATTGCGTACACGCATCAGAATAGCGACGAAGGAGTACATCCAAAAGGCCAGTGCGACTGCTAGCATAGCGATTAGGATATTGGGATCCATATTACCGCCACCGGGCTTGGATGACTGGTGTAGAGCGGCACATTCATTGGGGTTGGGGCAGTTGATAGACCAAAAGATAATGGGGACACAGACTAAACCCACAAGGGCGAGCAGTGCGGCGGCGCGATCTGCTCGACGAGGGTCATCGATAGCGGATTGGAGTGCCATGTAGCCCATATAAAGGAATAACAGGATCAGTTCAGAGGTCATGCGTGGATCCCAGTCCCACCAGGTTCCCCAGCTTGTTTTGCCCCAGAATGCGCCGGTCCAGAGTGCTAGAAAGGTAGCGATCGCACCTGTTGGAGCAATAGCCTTTGCTATCATAAAATAGAGGCGGGTTTGAAATACCAGTCCGGCCAGTGCCCAAGTCGCCATCATGATGTAGAGCCACATTGACATCCAAGCGGCACCCACATGGATATAGATGATGCGATAGTACTCTTTTTGATCACTGAGGGTGTCAGGGGTTTCAAAAAACCCCCAGTAGAGACCCCCTATGGTTAATAGGGCTGTTAGCCAACCAAAGAAGGGGATCATCTTCCCAGCAAGTGGGTAGAAGGTGGTGGGTGATGAGTATTTGAACCAGTTTATGCTCACAAGTTTTTCTCTCGTTTTTATTCGACTGAAATACGCAATGCAGCGGCCGTTGCTATGGGTGATAACACCAGCGCCAGTATTAAAAAACCTGACAATATTGAAAAGTAGGCTTGTAGATCTGTTGTTCCTGTGGCGTTGGCAGAGACTACGCCTGCGCCGTATATCATGACGGGAATATAGAGCGGCAATATTAACAGTGATAGTAGTATGCCACCACCGCGTAGCCCCAGTGTTAATGCAGCACCGATGGCACCAACTAAGCTTAAAATAGGCGTGCCAATTAAGAGTGCCAGCATCATTGTACCGACAGCCTCATCTGGTAGGTAATACTGTAATCCAACCAGCGGCGCAATAAATACCAATGGCAAGCCGGTTAATAGCCAGTGGGCAAATATTTTACCCAGCACCAAAATAAACATGGGCTGCGGGGTGAGCAGCATCTGCTCTAATGTGCCGTCTGCAAAATCGCTGGCAAACAGTCGCTCCAATGCCAACATGGAGGCCAGTAGGGCGGCAACCCAGGCAACACCTGGGGCGATCTTCATTAAAATCATCTTTTCTGTGCCTGCTCCCAAAGGAAACAGGCTGACCACGATGATAAAGAAAAATAGCGTGGTCAATACATCTGTCCGTCGGCGCATGGCCAAGGTGAGGTCACGCATTATGATGCAGCGAAAGGTCTTAAACATTTTTATTTTTCTTCTTGCCTAACTCAAGTCGCTGTATCTGACCGGAGGTTAATGCCACCTCTTGGTGTGTCGTCAGTACGACCATTCCGCCCTTGCTGATGTGATCAGCGATGACTGATTGGAGTAGATCAACTGCTGCAACATCCAGAGCGGTAAAAGGCTCATCAAGAATCCATAGTTTAGAGTCATTTAATAGCAGACGGGATAAGGCCACACGTCGTTTTTGCCCTTGCGATAGTACCTTGGTGGGTAGATCCTCAAACCCCTTTAGCCCCATTTTTCTCAGCGCATCCCATATCTGCTTTTCTGTCACATCATCACCATCTAAAACAGTAGAGATGCGCAGATTTTCCAGGCCGCTC
>JAJRWL010000098.1 GCA_024276875.1 Gammaproteobacteria bacterium | reverse complement strand
TAACAAAAAAAATGCTTGGCAAAATAGAGATTTATGACAGCCTCGTCTCAACTAACGAATATTTAATGTCACAGACAGCTGTAGATAGATCCAGTGGTCATGTCTGTTTGGCAGAAAGACAGACAAAGGGGCGAGGTCGCCGAGGGCGAACGTGGGTTTCTCCTTACGGGACTAATATCTACCTTTCAATTTTATGGCATTCTCCGCTGGCTCCGATAGAGTTGAGCGGTTTAAGCTTGGCGGCTGGATTGGCTGTTGCACGTGCGCTTAACCAATTAGGCGTGACAGAAATTGGCCTTAAGTGGCCAAATGATATTTTATGGCAAGAGCGAAAGCTTGCTGGACTATTGCTGGAAGTGACAGGCGAGAGTGAAGGCCCCAGTCAAGTCGTATTGGGTGTCGGGCTTAATACCGCGTTATCAAAGCAGCAGGCTAACAACATTGATCAGCCCTGGGTTGACCTGTTCAGCATCCCTAGTGCCAAAGGCGTTGAGAGAAATCAACTGGCTGCAGAACTGATCCATCAACTTATTAATACGTTAGAATGTTTTAAAATAGAAGGTTTAACACCATTGCTGGCAGAGTGGCAACAACAGGATCTGTATCATAATAAAACAGTAGCTTTGCGGATGGGTGAACGAACCATAGTGGGCAAGCACGTAGGCATTGATAAAAATGGTGCGCTGTTATTGTTACATGCAGGTGATATAAAGGCTTATTATGCAGGTGAAGTAAGTTTACGTTTGGATCAAGGAGATAAGCATGCGAATGCTGTTGATTGATATAGGCAACACAAACCTAAAATGGGTCTGGTTGCAAGATGGCGAAATGTCACTGCTTGAACGTGTTAACTATCATGCGGATGGAATCGCAGCGCAGGCATACCATTGTTGGTCGCATGCCGAAAAACCTGAAAAGATAGTGTTGGCGAATGTTGCTGGTCAGCAAGTGGAAGATGAGTTACAGCAATGGATATCCAGTGAATGGAATATTGAAACAGAAGCGGTCACTGTACCTGCGCAGCAGTTAGGTGTAACAAATGCCTATGCCTGCCCAGAGCAACTAGGGGTAGATCGTTGGTTGGCGCTGATTGCCGCACATACAAACAGCACCTCGCCTGTCTGTGTTGTGGATTGTGGTACAGCCATTACCATTGATGTGTTAACGGCAGATGGACGGCATCAGGGTGGTTTAATTCTTCCAGGTTTAGCGATGATGCGGCAAGTCATGTTGGATAGCACCCAGATTCCTCGTATTGGGATATCTGAAAGCAACGAGCCGCTTGCGGGCAATACAGCCGATGCCATTGCCTCCGGTGGCCTGCATGCCGCCGCCGCATTAGTAGAGCGTGTGGCTGAACAGATGAAACGACCCCGAAAAATCATTTTGACAGGGAGTGATGCGCTACGCTTAAAAACGGTTATGAAGCTAAAAGTTGAGGTAGACCCTGAGCTTGTAATGCGTGGCCTAGCGTTGGTGGCACAAAGTTAATGAAACCGCTATTTCTACTGTTTTTGGCTATAAATATCGGCCTCTTTATTTGGGGCTACCAACGTGAGCAGGCGGCAGATCATAAAAGGCCACGTGAACATGCTGGTGTGGGTGAGTTACGACTGCTGACAGAACGAACGGCAGCTTTGCAGTCAGATTCCATACAGAAACCTATGGCGCAAGGATTGGCGGGTGTGACGGGAGAAACAGCGCAAGAGCTAATGGACTTAATGGTAGTGGCTGCATCAGAGCCAGATCTAGATAGAAAAGCAACTGAACAGGCACGGTCAGAAACAGAACAATCCGCTTTGCCCCAAAATGATACGCAGGAAAATAGCCCATTAACTCAGCACGCGACGGGTGAATTAGATCAAACTGTGCAACAAAATGCCCAGCCAGACAAGGTTAAAATAGTAGACGCTGGCGTTACAGAATCAAAAGCAGACATTACTGAACCTGAAGAAGAGCAGGCAGAGATACCCATTGCGTCTGAGTTAACAGCGGCATCAGCACCGGCTTGCTACAGGCTCGGCCCCATAACTGATGCTGCCTCGGCTGATACCCTTTCTGGCAACTTAAAGCAACTTGGCCTTGATGTTGAAATACAGAAAAAAAGCATCAAAAAGCCCAAAGGGTATTGGGTTATGTTTCCGCCGCTGGAATCATATGCACAGGCTAAACAAAAGTTAAAAGAGCTGAAAAAGGCAGGTCTTTCAGATCTCTGGTTATTTCCAAAAGGAAAATATAAAAATGCGATCTCTTTGGGATTATACAGCCGACGTGTTAATGCAGAGCTGGCTCATAAACGAGCATTCGAAAAAGGAGTCACAACAGAGATGTTGGCTCGATATGTTGATGTTGATCAACATTGGCTGCAATTTCATAGTACGAAGCTGCCACCTGTTGCAGTGGAGGCCATATTTGCCCTGCAAGATGCCTACCCAGGTGAAAAAATTGAGATTAACCCCTGTTCAAGCGTTGTAACCGAGTAAAGGATTGCATAGAATACGCACCTCGTGATGCTGGCGTAGCTCAGTTGGTAGAGCAGCTGATTTGTAATCAGCAGGTCGTAGGTTCGACTCCTATCGCCAGCTCCAATTATTCCTTTAAAATATCAATAGAATGCGCGTGATTTATTTCACGCCTTTCTTTCTGATCATTTTCGTTAAATGTGCCCAATATTTGCCTCACATGATCAAAAAAATGGGTTCAAAATGGCTTGTCCCTTGCTACATCACCTAAATCTGACAGGTTTCTAGAATAGCCGTATCTTTGGCTTTATTTTGTGCTATTCCTTGTTTTTTCGGCAGGAGTTGCAACCCAGTTATGGAGCGCAAATTTCAATTTGATCTTGTCACGTTGCAGCATCAGCCGTGATGGCAGCATCCGTCCGTCGAATAAGGACCAACGGTTGAGGTGGATATTCCAATTCGCCTGTGAAAACCCCTGTGTGTTCGCTTGAGAAGCATCTAGTGGCTGCCAGGGTTGACCAGGCTGTGGCTCACCCAGTATCCAGTAGCGCAAACTATCAACGGGTACAGGTATGCCAATCTGTTGACTGATTAAGTGATTCAGCTCGCTGGCACTATGGTGATGGTTGTGCCCGTCTCCATCAGCAAGCACCACATCTTGGCCTTGTTTTTCTATCTGCCCCAATACCTGGCCAAATGGATTATGCAGACTGAGTTTAAAATCTTCCCCCTGCTGATTCCAGTGGATTGCTGCCTGCCAAGAGTGATTTGGCAATTGCACACTGATGCGACCTTTGAGCGACCAGTTTTTTGGCAACTCATTTTCACCAAATACTATATTATCAGGCTGTAATGCGGGTCTGGCGCAGGCAGTCAGTAGAAAAAAAATGAGCAGTAAGAGATTGGGGTGAGTGGGTATTAGTCGTTTGGCCAAGTTGTTTGCGAATTTATTGCTTGAAGGGCGCATAGATAAAACGGGGCATGATGGCCCCGTTTTATAATTTAAGCTTTGAGCTGTTGCTAGAATTTAAGTCCAACCTGGAGCCAGAATTTATCCATATCTGCTTTATAGTCATCGGCACTATAGCTCGCGTACTTGGCCAGGACGGTGTAGTGTTTACCCAGCTTTGTCTTCACTACAAAGTTCCACTCATTACCATAGTTGCCGCCTGTGCTGCGACCGCCACTTTCGGCTTCATAGTCGTGGTAAGTTGCCTTTACCAGTACATTGGTATATTTGTGGCTGAGGCTAAAGGAGCGGTCTTCAAGGCCATAGTCTGGTGTGGTAAGAAACATGTCAGCCCAGCCGTTTTGCCCGTGCAGTGTGGCTAGAGGGGTTTGAAATGCACCATTACCGTCACCTTCCAGCTGTTCATAACTGATCACGGCTCGGGTTCCACCCGTTTTAACGCCAAGTTTTAGCAGCGCGTAATCATAATCAATATCGGAACTGGTACCGTCCATTACATGAGCAAAAGAGGCTGAACCGTCTGCGCCGTTTTTGTAGTCATCTTGTCGAGCATACTCGGCCATGAAAAGTAACTCAGCTTTGTCGCTCACATCATAGGCTCCTTTAAAACGTAGCCCTAATGTCCGCTGGGATTGTGCTTCTCTGCCACTGGACTTATCAAAATCAAGGAAGTAACCATATCCTGTGATTTTGCCAAACCCCAAACCACTGTAGCTGACATTGACTAGGTGTGAATCCATCTCAACATTCTGCCCAAAAATCCCGTGAACCTCCGAGATATAGCTATAGAAAAAAGTGGTACATTTGAGAGAATTGTTGGTCAGGGTGAAGGAGTCATAGGTCTGCTCATTCTGACGCCAGCCGACGTTACCGATAAAACGGTCATTATCAAGCTTGATGCGTTGTAGGCCAATCCTGGCAACGGTGTTAGCGAAACCATTGTAACCCAGCCAGTAGCGATTCACCTCGGTTCCCTCGGGATCGGCTATTGTGGCGTAAGTAGCGTTGCGATTACCCCGGCCGATGCCCCCCGTGTTGGCATCGTTATCATCGCCCAGGGCGGTGGTGTTTTCCATTTCAACATAGGCGTTAAAATTACTGAAGCTGCCGGTTTGATAGCCCAGGCGGGTGCGAATGGTGAGAAGATCTGCGTCCTTTTTGCCCGCAGTATCGTCTTGCACATCTTCGTAACGCAGGCGCACGTCCATCTTGGCTTTGCCGCCAGTGAGGGCATCAGTAAATGCATCTGCATTCGCAGGTGTGGTGGAAAACGCAAATCCAGAGAGGGAAAGTGCGGCAGCAATTGAGAGGCTTAATAGCCCTTTGGGTTGTTTCGGTGAAATCACTGTTGATCTCCTCAGTTTTGTTCGGCTAACGAGGTGGAAGGAAAGCTAGGTTTTCTTCCATCTGGTTATGGGGATATTTTCTGTGGACGCATTATACAGTAGGGCCGCCTTTTCTGGCTATATTTACTATGCACCAGCTACTCTGCTTTGAGGGGGTATCTCATCTCCATGCGAAGCACATAAAAAACGGGATCCGAAGATCCCGTTTATAACTCAAGTTTCAAGCAATTGCTTAGAACTTAAAGCCGGCCTGGAGCCAAAGCTTATCTTTGTCATCCCTGGCGGCTGTTTTCCAGTCGCTGTCTACGTCGAAGGATGCGTATTTGACCAGTACGGTGTAGTTTTTGCCGAATTTCTTCACTGCTACAAGATTTAACTCGTCACCGTAGTTCATGTTGCTATCTTCAGCTTCATAATCATGATAGACGGCCTTCAGCTTAATGCCGGCAACCTTGGTGCTAATAGCAAGAGAGCGGTCTTCAAGGCCGTTAGCTGGTGTGGCAAGAAACATATCAGCCCAACCGTTTTGACCATGCAGGGTAGCCAGAGGAGTAGAGAATCCTGTGGTTCCATCTCCTTCCAGGGCTTCATAACCAGCCATGATGGTGAAGCCAGCAACATTAACGCCAAGTTTGGCTAGCTTATAGTCAAGGTCGATATTGCTTGGGTTATCTTTACGATCATCCTGCTGGGCGTACTCGGCGGTATAGAGTAGTTTAACTCCGCTGCCAACCTCGGTGCCACCATTGAAGCGCAGTCCCAGTGTCCGGTGGGTGTTTACGTTGTTTTTGTTTGCCTCATCATACTCAAGGAAATAGCCGTAGCCGGTAAGTTTACCGAAGCCAAGACCATTGTAACCCACGTTGATCAGGTGTGAATCCATATCGGCATTCTGTCCAAAAATCCCGTTGACCTCGGTGAGATAAGCGTAAGAGATCGTGGTGTCCTGGAGTGATTTGTTGACGACGGTCAATGAGTCATAGGTTTGCTCATTCTGACGCCAGCCGACGTTACCGATAAAGCGATCATTGTCATACTTGATGCGCTGGCGACCGACTCGAACGACGGTATCAGCTAGGCCATTGTAACCCAACCAATAGCGGTTCAGCTCTGTACCCTCTGGATCAGCGATCACTGAGTAGGTAGCGTTGGCGTTGCCATTAGCTATATTGCCGGTGTTTGCATCATTGTCATCACCAAGAGCAGTGGTGTTTTCCATTTCTACGTAGGCATCAAAATCCATGAAGCTGCCAGTCTGGTAGCCCAGGCGGGTGCGAACGGTAAGGAGATCTGCATCTTTAGCCATGCCGTCATCTTGTACATCTTCATAGCGAAGACGGACATCCATTTTGGCTTTGCCACCGGTGAGAGCGTCGGTAAAGGCATCTGCCTGTGCTGTTGTAGTTGTAACGGCAAGCCCTGACAGGGAAAGCGCGGCAGCAATTGAAAGGCTCAGCAGCCCTTTAGAGTGTTTTGGTAACATTATGGTTTTCTCCTCAGTATTAATCTTGGGTTCTAGCTAACATTTTTATTTACAAATCGGGTGTAAACAATTGTCAGATATACATTCGAACAAACAAAGTTTATACCAAAAAAACAGGATCAACAATAATTTTTTACAAAAAAACCACAAATTGTGATCCTGTTGTAATTTCGCAACAGAATGCTTGCTCGCTACCAGCCAAGGAGGGGGGGATCGTGCTCATCTCAACCCTAAAGTAGAAACTAGGTTAGTTTTAGCATAATTAAGACATTGTGCTAATCAAGGAAATTAGGGCTGATAGCTATCGCCCCCACGCTGCAAGCGTAGTTTCTGGATTCTGTTGCTAGGGGTCTGTCGGGTTTAGGGTGAATCTACTGTGGAAAATGCCTTTCCCTCGCTATGAGCACCTAAATCTGAGCATTTCCTAAATAGGTAAACATGTGATGCAAGAGTGATGAGGCTAAAAGCTTATGGAATAATATCTCTACTTATTATAAAGAATGAGGGGGCGAGTAGATCAATGAGGGAGTGTGCTCTATATATCTAGCAGATGTTTATTTTTAAGGGTGCTTGCAAAACTACTTAATCAGATCTATATTCGTTTTATGAGCAGAAAGAACCTCACCTTGCTGAAGATGTTGTTGGTCGCCGTTATGGTGTTCCAGCCAGTGGTAAGTGCTTATGCGATGGCGACAATGGGTCATGCTTCAAGTAGCGTCACTACTCAAGCCATGCTCGATCATAAAATGGATCATGGCATGATGCGGCAGACCATGGGTGAAAATGCCTCTCCAGCTTCAATGGGAGACTGCTGTGCCTCAAGTGCAACCTGCCCAATGATGGCTTGCAGTGTCGCATTGCTTCAAGATGCCCTCTCTGTAGCAACTATTACAACCTCTTTGGTTATTCCTGCATATCAAATATCCTGGGCTGGTATCTCTCTGCCCACTGAAATAAGACCCCCTCGAAACATCCTCTCCTAAGCGGCTAGTTGCGCCGTTTTTCTGTGAGCATCATTTTTTGCATGTTTTGCAGTTAATCATATCGGGGCTTTTGCCTGTCTATTTTGCGCTCCCCTCGATATTCCATTTTCAAAAATACTTAATTTTTAAAGGTAATATTTATGCGTTTAATATTGCAAAAGACAGTAGCACCGCTACTGTTTGGTAGCGCCTTGCTGCTTGCCTCCTCTGTTGTTTTAGCAGAGGCACTGACGCTAAAAAAAGCAACATCTATTGTTGTGAAAGAGAACCCTGGGTTAGCTGCCATCCAAGCAAGAGCTGATGCATTGGCCGCGATTCCGTCACAACTAGAGACGCTGCCAGACCCTCGCTTGATGGTGAATCTAGTGAATATCCCACTGGATAATCCCTCCTTTAATCAGGAAGGGATGACCCAGCTGCAGATGGGGCTATCGCAAATGCTGCCTTACCCCGGAAAACTGGCATTGCGAGGCAAAGCAGCCCTGCATGAGGCGCAGGCTGCAGGTTCAGAGGTGGGCGAGCTGCGCCTGCAACTGCAACGTGATGTGAAAACGGTTTGGTGGAATGTCTTCTATCTGGATCGTGCCATAGAGATCAATGCGCGCAACCAGACGTTGTTACAGCAGTTTGTTACCCTGGCTGAGACCCGTTACGAAGTGGGCCAGGGGTTACAGCAGGATGTCTTGCTGGCGGAGCTTGAACTCTCTCAATTAGAGAACAGTTTGATACAGCTACAGCGGTTGCGGGAGAGTGAGGCTGCCCGTTTAAATACCCTGTTGGATTATCCCGCACAGCAGCTTGTTGAGCTGCCTGCCAAAGTGGATGAACAGTTGTCTGCATTGGCTACTTTGGATGAACTGCATCAGCGTGCTCAAGCAACCAGACCCTATCTGGAGGCGCAAACCTTCCGTATAAAAGCAGCCCGCACCCGTATCGATCTGGCCAAAAAAGATTATTACCCTGACTTTAAGCTGGGGGCTGTTTATGGCCTGCGTGAGGGTAACAACCCAGATGGCAGCCGCCGCAGTGACTTTGCCTCCATCCAGTTCAGCATGAACCTGCCTATTTTTACCGAAACCAAACAGAAACGCGCAGTAGATCAACGTAATGCTGAGTGGATGCGGCAGAAATATAATCTGGGTGACCGGCAAAATACGGTTGCATTGCAAGTCAACCAAGCGGTTACCGATTTTCAAAATAGCACTCAGCAGGCCACGCTTTTTAAAACTCAAATACTGCCCCAGGCCCGTCAGACAGTGGATGCTATGTTGGCAGGTTATCAAGTGAATAAGGTGGATTTTCTTAATCTGGTACGTAGCCAGACAAAACTCTATAACTATGAATCTTCCTATTGGAAGGCGTTAAGTGTAGCCAACCAAGCGTTGGCTAAATTGGTTGCTGCTGTAGGTGAGGAGAATATTCATGAGTAAGTTTTTTATTGCAGTAATCATGCTGGCTGTCGGTGGTGGCAGTGGTTATTGGTATGCCTCACAGCAGTCAGGTGATGTTGTTGCCACAGTTGCAGGGCGTGGGGCAGGCGTTGATGGCGGCGAAAAGCCATCAGCGGCGGGTGAACGTAAGGTGCTGTTCTGGCGCAACCCAATGAACCCAGCGGTTACCTCTCCTGTTCCTACTAAGGACAACATGGGTATGGATTACCTTCCTGTCTATGCAGATGATGGCGGTGGTGGCGATGAACCAGCAGGCACGGTAAAGATTGATCCGGTCACCGTGCAAAATATCGGTGTACGCACCGCCAAGGCGCAACGGCGTAGCCTGGCTCGTCAGCTAAATGCGCTGGGGCGAGTGGATTTTAATGAGGAGCGATTGGCTCGCCTGCATCCTAAGACATCGGGCTGGATTGAACGGTTGATGGTGGATGAAACAGGTGTGCGGGTCAGCAAGGGCACTATTCTATTGGCACTCTATTCGCCTGACCTGGTCGCTGCCCAGCGCGAGTACTTGGTTGCGCTGGATAACTGGGAATCGGTGCGTAATAGCACGGCGGGACGGATGAAAAAATCAGCAAAGAGCCTGCTGCGCAGCTCTCGGGAACGGCTGGAGCTGTTTGATGTGCCAGTCCATCAAATCAAGGAGCTGGAGAAGAGCCGCAAGATCAAGAAACAACTGCATATCCACTCACCTTTTGCCGGTCGCATTATGCATATTGGGGGGCGTAAGGGGCAATATATTACCGCTAAAAATGAACTTTACCTGATTGCTGACCTGAGCCGCATCTGGGTCAATGTCGATATCTATGAGGATGATCTCCCCTGGATGAAGATAGGTGATCAGGCGGAGATGACAGTGCGTGCCGCACCCGGACGCACCTTTACCGGCAAGGTCACATTCATCCACCCCACCATGCAAAAGAAGAGCCGTACCGTGCGGGTGCGATTGGAGTTTGATAATCCCGATTTGGTGCTGAAGCCTGGTATGTTTGCTAATGTAGTGCTGCATGCTGATGAGCAGCCTAATGCCGTGGTGGTTCCTTCCGAAGCGATTATCCGATCTGGCACACATGAGCAGATCTTTGTTGTGCGTGAACCAGGTAAGTTTGAGCCACGCCAGGTAACGCTTGGGGTCAGTGCGGGTGGTTTTACCCAGATTTTAGATGGCGTAGAAGCAGGTGAAGAGGTTGTTACCTCCAGCCAGTTCCTGATTGACTCTGAGTCCAAGCTGCGTGAGGCCACGGCCAAGATGATGGCGGCCATGGCGGCAGACGCTTCTTCTGAAGGGGCGGCTGATATGGAAATGGATGATATGTCGATGGATGATGATATGCCTGATATGAACATGGATGATATGGATATAGGAGATGAATCAGGGGGTAACCCATGATTCAAGCTATCATAAATGCCTCTCTGCGAGAGAAGTTTCAGGTTCTCATTGCCACCTTTATCATCTTGGCAGCGGGTCTGTGGGCGGTAAAAAACACCCCATTGGATGCCATTCCTGACCTCTCGGATGTACAGGTGATTGTCTTCACCGAATACCCTGGTCAGTCCCCCCAGGTGGTGGAAGATCAAGTCACCTATCCGCTGACCACGGCCATGCTGGCAGTACCTAAAAGCAAGGTGGTGCGCGGTTACAGCTTCTTTGGCTATAGCTTCGTCTACATCATCTTTGAAGATGGCACCGACATGTATTGGGCGCGGGCACGGGTGCTGGAGTATTTGAATTATGTCAGCTCCCGTCTACCTAGCGGATTATCGCCCTCACTGGGGCCGGATGCTACCGGTGTGGGCTGGGTCTACGAGTATGCGCTGGTGGATAAAACGGGCAAACATGATCTGGCACAACTGCGTTCAATACAGGATTGGTATCTGCGCTATCCATTGCAAACAGTCGAGGGGATCTCAGAAGTGGCCTCCATCGGCGGCCATGTCAAGCAGTATCAGGTGGAGGTTGATCCCAACATACTGCTCGCCTACAACATCCCGCTATCGAAAGTAAAGCGGGCGATCCAACGCTCCAACAATGATGTCGGGGGCAAGCTGATTGAGATGGCTGAGACCGAATATATGGTGCGAGGGCTGGGCTACATTCAATCCATCCGTGACCTGGAGGTGATTCCGGTCGGAGTTGATGAGAATGGCACGCCGATTCGCCTGAAAGATATTGCCAACATCCATCTTGGCCCAGATCTGCGCCGAGGGGCGGCTGAGCTGAATGGTGAAGGTGAAGTGGCTGGCGGTGTCGTCATTATGCGCTACGGTGAAAATGCCATGGCCACCATTGAGCGGGTGCGGGAAAAACTGGCCGAACTGCAAAAAGGGTTGCCCGCAGGGGTGGAGATCGTACCGGTCTACGACCGCGGTGATCTGATCGAACGCGCAGTCGACAATCTGGTAGAGAAACTGGTCGAAGAGTCCATTGTGGTCAGCATCATCTGCATCCTCTTTCTACTGCATGCCCGCTCGGCACTGGTGGCGATTTTAACCCTGCCGATTGGCATCCTGATCGCCTTTATCATCATGAAATCACAGGGCATCAATGCCAACATCATGTCGCTGGGCGGCATTGCCATTGCCATTGGTGCGATGGTGGATGGTGCCATCGTCATGATTGAGAATGCCCACAAACATCTGGAACATGCCGCCGATCACAAAGGAGGTGAACTGACAACACCAGAACGATGGGAGGCGATTGCTGATGCCTCACGTGAAGTGGGGCCAGCACTCTTCTTCTCGCTGCTGATTATCACCGTCTCTTTCCTGCCGGTCTTTACATTACAGGCACAGGAGGGGCGGCTGTTTGCACCATTAGCTTTCACCAAGACCTACGCCATGGCGGCCTCAGCGCTGCTGGCTGTGACGCTAGTGCCGGTGCTGATGGGTTTCTTCATTCGTGGCAAGATCATGCCGGAAGCCAAAAATCCGGTAAACCGCATCCTGCACTGGATGCATGCACCGGTATTGAAGCAGGCAATTCGCTTTCGCTGGATCACCCTGGCCTTTGCCATGGCTCTGCTGGCAGCCACCAGCTACCCACTGGAACGGCTTGGCAGTGAGTTTATGCCGCCGCTGGATGAGGGCGATATCCTCTACATGCCGACCACCTATCCTGGTATCTCCATCACCAAAGCCAAGGAGTTGATGCAGCAGACCGATAAGATTCTGATGAGCTTCCCTGAGGTGCATCATGTCTTCGGCAAGGTAGGGCGTGCCAACACGGCAACTGATCCCGCACCACTGGCGATGCTGGAGACCACTGTCCGATTAAAAGACCGCTCCGAGTGGCCAGATCCCACTAAAACCACCAAGGCATTGATGGATGAGATGGATGCGGCAATCAAGTTCCCAGGGCTGGCCAATGCCGGGACGATGCCAATCAAGACGCGTATTGACATGCTCTCTGCCGGCGTCAAAACCCCCATCGGGATCAAAGTCAGCGGGCCGGATTTAAACGTACTGGAGAAGGTGGCAGGTGATATCGAACAGACCCTGACCCAACTGCCAGATACCCTCTCTGCCTTTGCGGATAAAGCGGCGGGGGGCTATTACCTCGATTTCGATATCAACCGAGAAGAGGCGGCACGCTACGGACTCACCACCGGTGATGTGCAGGATGTGATTCAGACTGCCATCGGTGGCATGAACATCACCCATACTGTCGAAGGGTTGGAGCGTTACCCTGTCAACCTGCGCTACCCAAGGGATCTACGTGACAACATCGATAACCTGAAACGGGTGTTGATACCGACCCCCACCGGCGCACAGATCCCGCTCTCATTGGTGGCCGACCTGCAACTGCGACGGGGTCCACCCAGTATTAAGAGTGAGAATTCACGTCCCAATGCCTGGATCTATGTTGATATTAAGACCTCTGACATCGGTGGCTATGTAGCTGAGGCAAAGAAGATAGTTGAGAGTCAGGTCGATATACCGGCCGGATACACCTTGGTGTGGTCGGGGCAGTTTGAGTATATGGAGCGCGCTGAAGAGCGGTTGCGCATTGTGGTTCCAGCTACTCTGCTGGTGATTTTCCTGCTGCTCTATTTCAACTTCAAAAATATCACCGAACCTTTGGTGGTGATGCTCTCTATCCCCTTTGGATTGATCGGTGGCTTCTGGCTGATCCACTACCTGGGTTTCAATATGTCCGTAGCGGTTGCCGTGGGCTTTATTGCCCTGGCTGGGGTGGCGGCAGAGATTGGCGTGTTGGTACTGACCTTTATCGATCAGGAGATAGCACGCCGCCGCCGAGATAAAGGGGGGCGATTAGCAGCCAGTGAGATTATGGATGCCGTACACACGGGCACCTCAGAGCGAGTGCGACCCATTGCCATGACGGCAACCGCCATCACCGCTGGCCTGTTGCCGATCATGTGGAGTTCGGGAACTGGCTCCGAGGTGATGCAGCGTATTGCCGCCCCGATGGTTGGCGGCATGGTCACGGTCACCGTGCTGAGTCTGCTGGTACTGCCTGTTATTTACGGCATGGTGCTGCAGGTACAAGAGCGATTCCACAAACCTACAGAGTAACGACCTCGTTTCCATGCTCCGGCGTGGGAATGTGTACGGAATAACCCTTTATTACATAACCAAGAGGAAAAGATGATGAAACAGAGTAAACACCCCCTATTGACGCTGGCTTTTAGCGGAATGCTTGCAGCAAGCTCTTTTGCCTTTGCTTCTGGAGACCATGGGCATGATGGCCATACGGGTGAGCATAAGATGCAATCCAGCAGCATGGATCAGATGAGCAAGGGATCAGATCATCAGATCCATGCCAAGGGCATGGCACATAAAAATCATGATGCAGGGACGAGCAACATGTTTCTGAAGAAAAAACAGATTAATGGCTACACCGTTAGTTTCCATATCATGAAGGCGCAGCCGGGTAAGGAGATGGGCGGCAGCCATAACTTTATGGTCAAGGTGGAGAAGGATGGCAAGGCACTCAGCAACATCACCATGAACACCAAGGTCAAGCACCCCTCAGGGAAATCAGAGACCAAAAAGACCATGAAGATGGGTGACTGGCAAATGGCTGGTTATGACCTGGGTCACCAAGGCCGACACCAGATGATGATCCTGTTCAAGACCGCTGATGGTAAGAAACACAAGGGTGGGGTCTATTATTCAGGCACATAAAGTAGGTGAGCATGGATCGGGGATGACGCTGTAGGTAGTGGCTTATTCCCGATCCAACCCCTGTTTTTGATTAGAGGATGAAGCAGATGAAGTATATTGCCCCAAATTCCCAGACATCTCCCAATGTGCCGCGCCGCCGGTTTGTTCAGGGTCTGGCTGCGGGTGGGCTATTGCTTGGTTCGGCATCGTGGCTTAAATCGGCTTGGGCAATGCCGCCCTCTGAAACCGCTACCGGCTTGGCTCCCGTACTCACCGGCAGGGAGTTCGATCTCGTTATTGCAGAAACGGTGGTCAATTTTACCGGTACTCCAGTGATGGCCACCACGGTCAACGGCTCCATCCCAGCACCGACACTGCGTTGGCGGGAGGGTGATACTGTGACCATCCGGGTCACCAACCGCATGAATGTTTCAACCTCCATCCACTGGCACGGGATCATCCTGCCCTATCAGATGGATGGCGTGCCCGGTGTCAGTTTTACTGGCATTGCCCCGGGTGAGACATTTGTCTATCGCTTCAAGATCGATCAGTCGGGCACCTACTGGTATCACTCTCATTCAGGGTTCCAGGAACAGACTGGCCTGTACGGTGCGATCGTCGTTGAGCCGGCAGTGGACAACGCTATTCGTGCCGATCGTGACTATGTGGTGCTGCTGTCCGACTGGACTGACAAAGATCCGATGGATATCTTCGCCAAGCTGAGAAAAAAGAGCGATTACTACAATTTCAATGAGCCGACCGCAGTTGACTTCTTTCGTGATGTTGCTGAAAACGGCCTTGGCTCAGCGCTTAGTAAACGGCACATGTGGAACCGGATGCGCATGAGTCCGACTGACCTGTCAGACATCTCCGCTTATGGTTACACCTATCTCATGAACGGTGTGACACCGGCGGGTAACTGGACCGGGCTATTGCGTCCCGGTGAGCGGGTACGGCTGCGCTTTATCAGCGCCGGTACCCAGAGCTATTTTGATGTCCGTATCCCAGGCCTGAAGATGACCGTGGTGCATGTGGACGGCCAGGATGTCGAGCCGGTGACGGTGGATGAGTTCCGCTGTGGACCGGGTGAAACATACGACGTGCTGGTGACACCGCAGGATGAGGCCTACACCATCTTTGCCCAATCTATGGATCGTACCGGTTATGCGCGTGGCACCCTGGCTACCCGAGCCGGCCTCACGGCGCCGGTGCCGAAACCGGATCAGGTTCAATGGTTAAGCATGGCCGACATGATGGGGAAGATGGCACAGGGCGATGGTATGGCCGCAATGAAGGGCATGAAACGGCGCAGTCATAATATGCCCAGTGGCATGCGTACAGCCGAGGTGCATGCGCGCCATGCCACTACCGAATATGGCCCCAGTGTGGACATGCGCGTGGATATGCCACGCACCAATCTTGATGATCCCGGCGTTGGCCTGCGCAACAATGGCCGCCGAGTGCTCACCTATGCCGATCTGCATACCATCGGCGGGCC
>JAJRWL010000097.1 GCA_024276875.1 Gammaproteobacteria bacterium | reverse complement strand
TCCAAGGCATGCAAAGCCTGCGTACACCTTGGGCTGACCAGTTAATGACCCACCTCACTCGGCTGGCTGATGCCCCCGTTGTCGCAGTCTTAGCATTGGGCATACTCATCTTTCTGATATGGCAGCGGCAGTGGCATACCATTGGTTATTGGCTGGCGGCTGTTGGTTTTGGCTTTCTGGCTTCACTCATCCTGAAATACAGCATCCAGCTCCCCCGTCCAGATATTGGCATCAGTGGACTCAGCCCTTACGGTTTCCCAAGCAGCCACACACTCCGAGCTGCGGTTATTTTTGGTTTCCTCTCTATAATAATTACCCGCGCCATAACACCCACATATCGCTGGTTAGCTTATAGTCTGGCTGCACTATTAACCCTATTAGTGGCGCTATCTCGGCTCTACCTGGGCGTTCATTGGTTCTCTGATGTCATTGCCAGCCTAAGCCTTGGACTGACCTGGATAACCGTGCTTGGGATTGCTTATCATCGACACACCGTAACAATGCCACATTGGAAGCGCCTGGCATCCTACTCTACTGCACTATTGATATTAGCCGTCGGAATGCAAACCTGGAACAACCATGATGCAGACATGGAATTTTATACGCCCACACACAAAACACACACGCTCAGCGCCGCAGAATGGTGGAACAAGGGGTGGCAAAAGCAAGCGGCTTTTCGACATGATATGAGAGGCAAAAACAATCACCCGCTCTATCTGCAATATGCGGGAACCTTGGAAGGAGTTAAGCAAAAACTCATAGAGAAAGGCTGGCAATCTACAGCAGATTTAAGCTGGGATGATCTTTTAAAACTGCTCTCACCCTCACTCCCCCTGAGTGCGCTCCCTCTCTTTCCACAGGTGCATGATAGTCATCATGAATCACTGAGCTTAATCAAACCTATCTCTGAAAAGAAGCGGCTGGTGCTCAGGTTATGGGCGACCCATACAATACTGGCACCCAGCAATAAACCGCTCTGGCTAGGCAATGTCACACAGCAGAAATCCACACAGGCTCTGGCTCTTTTGCACTATGCAAAGACACTCCCTAACTTTGAGAAACCAATGGATACACTGCGCAATGATGTCACCAACCTACGGCACAAGACCATCAAACCCTATCTCCTTTTGGCAGAAGAGTAGCACCAGCGTGGCCGATTAATCCTCACCCCAACGCAGTGCCAGCTTGTGCTCAACACCCAGTTGATCCAACACCCGTGCCACCATAAAATCCACCACCTCATCTATGGTTTGTGGTTGATTATAAAACCCTGGGCAAGCCGGCATGATTACCACACCGAGACGCGCCAGTTTAAGCATGTTCTCTAAATGGATGGCAGAGAGCGGGGTCTCTCGCACCACCAATATTAATTTACGCTGCTCTTTCAGCATCACATCTGCGGCTCTTTCCAGCAGGTTGTTGCTGGCACCACAGGCAATTGATGAGAGGGTCGATGTAGTGCAGGGGCAAACCACCATCGCTTGCGGAGGATTAGAGCCACTGGCGACAGGCGCTGTCCACTGCTCCCTCCCAAAGACCTGAAGCTGGCGATCTTCAGCCTGAAAATACTCGGTAAAAAAGATCTGAATATCGGTTGGCGTGTTGGGCAGATCAAGCCCCGTTTCCATTTTAATGACCAGCTGCCCCGGCCGAGATAACAGCAGATAAACACGCCGTTTAGCATCCAACAATGATTGCAGCAATCGCAATCCATAGGCACTGCCCGATGCGCCGGTTATGGCTAAGGTGATGGGTTTGCCATAATCTGTCATTCAGCCCACCACAATGCTCGATGAGGCCAGGGTATCCAGCAGACGTTGATGGATATTTTCAAAGCCGCCATTGCTCATCACCAGTACATGATCTTTCTGGCGTGCCTCTGCCCCAATAGCCGCCACAATATCAGCAACAGAGGCATGCAACTGAAGGCGCTCGCCCAATGCCAAAAATACCCGTTCTGCATTCATCTCCAGCTCAGGGGGGTTATAGACTATCACGCAATCTGCCGCCCACAGAGAGGCGGCCAGCTGGTCAGCATGCACCCCCATGCGCATGGTATTGGAACGCAACTCAAGCACGGCAATAATTCGCTCATCACCCACGCGTGCTCGCAGACCTGCCAGCGTGGTTTCAATGGCTGTTGGGTGATGGGCAAAATCATCATAAACCTTGACACCATTCACATCACCCCGTAGCTCCATTCGGCGGCGTACATTTTGAAAAGAGCTGAGACTTTCAGTAGCCATCGCAGGTGTCACTCCCACATGTCTTGCCGCTGCCAGTGCCGCCAATGCATTGGCAATATTATGCCGACCACTCAGCTGCCACGCCACGCTGCCCGCTTTTTTGCCATGACAGATCACGTCAAAGCGGCTGCCATCCGGATTGGAGTGCGCAGGATACCAATCTGATTTTTCATCAGGACTAAACTGCTCGATCTTTGTCCAGCACCCCATCTCCAGCACTTCATGCAGTGCCTGATCATCTTCCGGTGTAATAATCAGACCTGAGCCTGGCACGGTGCGAATCAGATGATGAAACTGGCGCTGGATCATTTTCAGATCATCAAAGATGTCGGCATGATCAAACTCCAGATTATTAAGTATCAGCGTTCTAGGGCGGTAGTGAACAAACTTGGAGCGTTTATCAAAAAATGCCGTATCGTACTCATCAGCCTCAACCACGAAAAAAGGATCACCTCCCAGGCGTGCTGAGAGACCAAAATTAAGCGGCACACCCCCAATCAAAAAACCAGGATTCAACCCCGCATCTTCCAGCATCCAGGCCAATAGACTGGCCGTGGATGTCTTGCCATGCGTGCCTGCCACAGCCAGCACCCAACGATCCTGCAACACATGCTCTGCCAGCCACTGCGGCCCCGATGCATAAGATAGCCCAGCATCCAACATATACTCTACCGCTGGATTGCCTCGCGATACGGCATTACCCACCACCACGCAATCGGGAGCAGGATTTAGGTGTGCAGGGTTATAACCTTCTGAAAGATGAATGCCTGCGGCCTTAAGTTGTGTACTCATGGGTGGGTAGACATTGGCATCAGAACCACTGACCTCATGGCCTAATGCCCTGGCCAATAGGGCAATCCCACCCATGAAAGTACCACAGATACCGAGGATATGAATTTTCATGTGGATGGAAACAAGCTCCCTACAAATAGACTGGACAACAGAAAATAGACCACCGCAAACATAACGCCACGCCCAAAAGGGATCTCTATTGTGTGACGAATAACATGCCCCATAATCAATAGCGACCAGATAAGCAGAGCCAAGGCCCCCAGATCCGCCACAGCTGTCATTGCTGTGTGATCGCCCCCAGTGGCACTCATTGAATAGAGCGGTATCAGTATCACTGCCAGCAGCGTACTACTCCCAAGCAGCGCCGTTGCCGCCTGGTTAAATCGTGGCAACAGCCCTTTGAAGTAGAGCAACGACCCCAGCGTTGTCAGGAAAAACAGATTCTCCACCACACCGGCCATAAACGCACGCACCACACTGCCATAAAGACCACCAAAAGCCAGCACCCCCACCAAAATATTAGCGGCAAGAAGCAACCCCAGCAATGCCCCAGAAGCAGGAAGATCCTGTGGTTTTGCCCGCAGCAGGCAAAGTTCGAAGAAATAGTTAAATAATACCGTCACAATACGTTACCCACTTCACAGTTACCTTTTCTATAGGCATCATACCTTTCACATGACAACCTCGCCATGACAGCAGAGTCAAAACACTCAAAGAGCAAGAGACACCTCATGCAAGAACGCTTCGTCGACACCGCAGATCAACTGCACGATTTATGCAATCAACTGGCCGATAGCGAGTGGCTCGCCCTCGATACCGAGTTCCTACGGGAAAAAACCTACTATCCAAGGTTTTGTCTACTACAGATCGCCAATGATCATATTGCTGCCTGCGTTGATCCGCTAAAAATAGATGATTTTTCAGCTTTAATGCCGCTTTTAACAGACCCAAGTATCACCAAAGTATTCCATGCCGGTCGACAAGATTTAGAGATCTTCCATCAACTGTGGGATACCCTACCCACGCCACTATTTGATACCCAGCTTGCCGCCATGCTGACGGGATATGGCGATCAAATAGGCTACGCCCCTCTGGTACAAAAACTACTGAACGTCAGCTTGGACAAAAGCCACTCCCGCACCGACTGGAGCCTGCGCCCACTTGCCAAAGAGCAACATCGCTATGCATTGGATGACGTTATCTATCTCGGGAAAATCTATCTCAAACTAAAAACCGAGTTAGAGCACCTGGGGCGCACCCACTGGCTAGCAGATGATTTCAAAACCCTGACAACAGCAGCCACTTATCAGATTAACCCGCAGCAACAGTGGCAACGCATCCGTGGCCGCCAACACCTAAAAGGGGTGCAACTAGCAATACTGCAATCCCTTGCCCGCTGGCGAGAGCTTGTTGCCATTGAACGCAACAAGCCCAAAGGCTGGATACTTAAAGATGACGTGCTATTGGAATTAGCACGCCGCAAACCAAAAGATAAAATAGCGCTTTCACGCACCCGAGGGTTGGAAAAACACGCCATAGAACGGCACGGTGACACCCTATTAAAACTCATTAATGACAGCTGCACACTCCCCTCTGATCAATGGCCAACAGAGAATAACCAACGGACACGCCTCACAACCGAGCAAGATGCGATGGTTGATATTCTAACCTGCACCGTCCGCCTATTGGCTAAAAAACAACAACTCAGCCCTCAAGCACTGGCAACCCGAAAAGAGTTGGAACAACTCATTATTGGCACCCCAGATTTAGAGCTACTTAATGGTTGGAAAAAAGCGGTGATTGGAAATGACCTGCAAAAGATCTTAACTGGCGAGCTTTGGCCTCACTATATAGATAACCAGGTAAAATTGATGCCCACCAAAGAGCAATAAAAGCTACCATTCATAGCGAAGCCCTACTACGACACTGACATCATACTGCTCACGATTAAACTCGCCATTAATCTCTGTAAGCAGTGTAATATTATCCTTTGGCGTTAATATCAGACTCACGCCCAATACGGCACTGTCTCTTGGCAGTGCTCTACTGTTAATAACAAAGCGGCTATTATTCATATCACCCGCTAGCCGTGCAACTCGGCTACCTTCGCTCTCAAACTCGTGTGACCAACCGGCTCTCAACTCCAGCGTGTTGGGTGTCTCTGATTCTATTTCCAGTGGGAAGGAAGAACGAATACCAAGTGTAGAACGCAAGGAGCTGCTGCTATCTGCCACCTTAAGATTTAATGACCCCGCACCTGTTTCAGTGTAACCATCCCAGTATTGCTTGATAAACCTAGAAAAATTAGTTAACCCTACTGGAATGCCAAATTCAGTATAAATCCACCAAATTAAATCCGTGATGAGCTATACAGGTATTGGTGGGCCAATTTGGTTGTTTCCTCTGATATTGGTCTTAAACTTCTCCATAGCT
>JAJRWL010000096.1 GCA_024276875.1 Gammaproteobacteria bacterium | reverse complement strand
TGTAAGCCTCGGTCAGGTGCATATATTTACCAACCATGGCTACCTTCACTTCTCTGTCGGTATTTTCCAGCCCCTCAACAACTTTATCCCACTCAGAAAGATCCGCAGGCGGCACACCAAGCCCAAGATGGCGCACCACAATCTCATCCAGATTTTGTGCATGCAACAGCGCAGGAATGCGGTAGATGTTGTCGGAATCAGCGCAGGAGATGACCGCCTCTTCCTGCACATTGGTAAACAGCGCAATCTTACGCCGCTCACCATCTGGCAGAGGACGCTCTGAGCGCGCCAGCAGAATATCAGGCTGAATGCCAATCGAGCGCAACTCTTTCACCGAGTGCTGCGTCGGTTTGGTTTTAATCTCACCTGCTGTGGCAATATAGGGCACAAGGGTCAAATGCATAAACAGGACATTGCTGTGCCCTACTTCCACACACATTTGGCGAATGGCTTCCAAAAATGGCAGGGATTCAATATCACCCACCGTACCGCCAATCTCAACCAGGGCAATATCGGCATCACCCGCACCCAAGACGATGCTGTCACGAATCTGGTTCGTGATATGGGGAATAACCTGCACCGTAGCACCCAGATAGTCACCCCGACGCTCTTTGCGGATGACACTGTCGTAGATCTGACCTGTGGTGAAATTGTTATTACGACCCATTGTCGTGCGTACAAAACGCTCATAGTGACCAAGATCAAGATCCGTCTCAGCGCCATCTTCGGTGACAAAGACCTCACCATGTTGAAAGGGACTCATGGTGCCTGGATCCACATTAATATAGGGATCCAGCTTGATCATAGTGACTTTTAAACCGCGTGCTTCAAGCAACGCAGCCAAAGATGCTGAGGCAATGCCTTTGCCTAAAGAGGAAACCACACCACCAGTAACAAATATGTATTTTGTCATTAAATTCTACTGCGAAAGGAAAAGGCCAAAACGGCGCTGTAATTTACCAGAATTAGGACTCTACGACAATCTACTGAACACTGATAGAATAGCCTCACATTATTGACTCCTATGAATTGAGAATTATGACTGTACGCACCCGTTTTGCCCCTAGTCCAACCGGTTATCTTCATGTTGGTGGCGCCCGCACGGCACTATTTTCCTGGCTCTATGCTCGCCGACATGGCGGTACCTTTGTGTTACGCATTGAAGATACTGACCTAGAGCGTTCCACTACTGAGTCTGTGAATGCAATTTTAGAAGGAATGACATGGTTGGGGCTGGAATATGATGAAGGTCCCTTCTATCAAACAGAGCGTTTCGACCACTACAATAATGTCATTCAAAAACTAATGGATGATGGCTTAGCCTATCGCTGTAATTGCACAAAAGAGCGCACAGATACGCTCCGTGAAGAGGCCATGAAGCGCAAGGATAAACCCCGTTATGATGGTCATTGTCGCAATAAAAAGGTCTCACCAGATGAACCTCATGTCATTCGTTTTCGCAACCCAGATCATGGTGCAGTCGTCGTCGATGACATGGTGCGAGGCAAGGTGCTGTTCAATAATGAAGAGCTGGATGATCTGATTATCCGCCGTACGGATGGCTCGCCAACCTACAATCTAACCGTCGTGGTAGATGATCTGGATATGAAGATCACCCATGTTATCCGAGGTGATGACCATCTCAACAACACACCTCGGCAAATCAATATTCTGCGCGCACTGGGGCATGAGCCACCACGATATGGGCACGTCCCCATGATCTTAGGTGACGATGGCGCACGCCTGTCAAAACGCCATGGTGCCGTCAGTGTCATGCAGTACCGAGATGAAGGTTTTTTACCTGAAGCACTGCTAAATTATTTGGTACGTTTGGGCTGGTCATCAGGCAATCAGGAGATCTTCTCATTGGATGAAATGGTTAATCTGTTTGATATTGGTGATGTTAATAAAGCCGCCTCGGCCTTTAATACTGAAAAATTGATGTGGCTCAATCAACACTATATTAAAACCGACAGCCCACTGCGCATCGCACACTTACTTAGCCCACATATCGGTAAACTGGGTATCGACCCTATCAATGGCCCCAATTTGGTAGAGGTCACTGAAGCCCAACAGGAGCGCGCAAAAACACTAGTGGAGATGGCAGAGATCAGCGCTTTCTTCTACAAAGATTTTGATCAATTTGATGGGCAAGCAGCAAAGAAGAACTTAAGACCCGTTGCCCGCAAAGGGCTGGAAAAAATGCGTGAAGCGTTGGAATCATTGGATGATTGGAGACCAGAGACACTGCATCAAACCGTAATTGATGTCAGCGAAGCGCTTGAGATTAAGATGGGCAAGGTAGCGCAGCCTCTTCGCGTGGCAGTTGTTGGTCGTGCTGCCTCACCAGGCATTGATGTAACCCTTTACCTGGTTGGACGTGAAGCATGTTTAAGACGCATCGACAAAGCACTTGAGTTCATCCGGTTGCGCGAACAAGCATAACCCACCCCCTACTTTTTCATAAAAATAGTCATTTTAATCGCCAAAAGGAAACCCCTTGCACCATGAGTAACAGTGAAAAGCCAGCCCCTTCAAATTTCATTCGTAGCATTATTGATGCTGATTTAGCTTTAAATACGCATGAAGGCAGAGTGCATACCCGCTTTCCTCCAGAGCCTAATGGCTACCTGCATATAGGTCATGCTAAATCCATATGCCTCAATTTTGGGATTGCTCAAGACTACAAAGGGCTATGCAACCTGCGTTTTGATGATACAAACCCCTATAAAGAGAACATTGAATACGTCACCGCCATTAAAAAAGATGTGCAATGGCTTGGATTTGATTGGGAAGATCGACTCTATTTTTCATCCGATTACTTTCAACAGCTGCATGATTACGCAGTAGCACTCATAAAAAAAGGCAAGGCCTATGTTTGCGACCTATCAGCTGAAGAGATTCGAGAGTATAGAGGCACGCTAACAGAGCCAGGCAAGGCCAGCCCCCATCGCGATCGCTCGGTAAAAGAGAACCTTGAGCTATTTGAACAGATGCGGGCAGGCAAATTTCCAGATGGATCTAAAGTACTGCGCACCAAGATTGACATGGCCTCCCCCAATATGAATCTGCGCGACTCTGCCATCTACCGCATTCGCCACGGAGTGGTACATCACCAAACAGGCGAAGAGTGGTGCATCTATCCGATGTATGACTTTACCCACTGCCTATCCGATGCCATTGAAGGGATTACCCACTCTCTCTGTACGCTGGAGTTTGAAGATCACCGCCCACTGTATGACTGGTTTCTAGATACATTGGAGACGACGCACCATCCCCAGCAAATTGAGTTTTCACGGCTTTCACTACAGTACACCGTTACAAGCAAACGGAAACTGGCACAACTAGTAGAAGAAGGGCATGTACATGGCTGGGATGATCCCCGTCTACCTACCCTTGCTGGCCTGCGTAGACGAGGCTATACCCCCGCTGCACTCCAAACATTTTGTAAGCGCATTGGCATCACCAAAGCAGATAACACCGTAGAGATGGCACTACTAGAAAGCTGCGTCAGAGAAGACCTGGACAAAAACGCCATGCGACGCATGGCCGTTTTACACCCACTAAAAGTCATCATTGAAAACTACCCCGAAGATAAAGTGGAGCTGTTGGATGCCGCCAACCACCCAAAAGATGAAAGCAGAGGATTACGTAAAATCCCGCTATCGCGAGAGATATACATTGATACAAACGACTTTCGTGAAGAGGCATCTCGCAAGTTTAAACGCTTGGTTGCCGGTGGCGAAGTGCGATTACGCAACGCCTACGTCATACGATGCAATGAAGTCATCAAGAATGAACAGGGGGACATTATAGAGCTACGCTGTAGCTATGACCCTGAAACCTTAGGCGCTAACCCTGAGGGGCGTAAAGTTAAAGGGGTTATTCACTGGGTATCTGCCCAGCATGCCTTGCCCGCTGAGATACGCCTCTATGACCGGCTATTCACTCACCCAACCCCAGATGCCACTAAAGAAAACAAGGAATTTACAGCCTATCTAAACCCTGACTCACTGCACACACTGACCCACTGTTATATAGAATCCAACTTGGCAGAAGCCACACCTGGCGACCAATTTCAATTTGAGCGCGAGGGATATTTTTGTTTGGATGTGGGGGGTTTATCTGAAGGTAAATTAGTTTATAATCGCACCGTTGGTTTACGGGACAGCTGGGCCAAGATCGAACAGAAGAGCTAAAGCGAAAAAGGGTAAAACAGGGGTAGACAAACAACCTCCCTTGCCCTAATATTCGCGCTTCGTTTTACGGGGCCATAGCTCAGCTGGGAGAGCGCTACACTGGCAGTGTAGAGGTCGGCGGTTCGATCCCGCCTGGCTCCACCAAAACGTCCCCATCGTCTAGAGGCCTAGGACACCGCCCTTT
>JAJRWL010000095.1 GCA_024276875.1 Gammaproteobacteria bacterium | reverse complement strand
ACGCTCTTATTGTAGTGTTTCTGAACGCCGACATCGGTACCGAAGCCCCACGCGTCAACAAGCATATATTCCGTATCCGACCAATAACCGTAGGAATGTAGATTCAGAAAACCAACACCGTCTGCCCCAGTGCTGCTGAGACCCCAGCCTGCTTGAGAGCCATTGCCGCTGCTATCGTAATAGGGCGTATTGCCGAGGATGTCATGCCACATGTAGCCCAACTCTAAACCGCTGGTATCAATGTTATAGCCACAGTCGGGTCCCTATATCCCCAGTTACAGCCCGCAGTGCCACTGTCTGTAATGGTCGGCAAACGCCAGTTAGTATAGCCTTCAACCGTCAGGCCTGAGACCCAAGTTAGAGCTGCATTCCAGCCCATACGACCGTCGGTAAAGATATTGTAATAAACAAGACTGCCATTATTCTCTGCATTAGTGGCCGCATAACCGGAAGTCTCTGCATAGTTGGCATCCTGCAACCAGGTCAGATCCTGATCACTGTCATAGATCATACCGTTGCCACGATCAAACAGGGTCGCTTGAGCCGTGCTTGCCAGACCCAGCATCAACAGACTGCTGCATACGATTCCTAAACACTTCTTGTTCATTGTTGCCTCTCTTTTGCTTTACTGATTACACTCTGGCACGTCTCCCACTACGCCACCTCTACTCACGCATCCTTTACTACCCAATAATGCAGCAAATAGTATTCCATTTTTTTATTTACATATTTTTCAATTAGCTAGGCATGGCAAAGTGTAAGAAATCCTGACAGTTTGTGTGTGAATTTATCTCTAGTTTGCCGATTACAGTCAGTTTATTTGATGTCGTAGGGTGCAATAACACAGCATATTGCACCAATAACCCGGCAAGCAATCATTGCAAAAACAAAAGGTTATACATAACAGGGAGGGAAGATGGATTAGAACCCAGCCACTGGAAATCGTGTAAAAAAAAGCTGACAAAGCTAAAGATATTTAGGGGCATTCACTCTTTGCTTGCACAGAGGGCAATATTAGCCTAATATGCGCCGTTTTCCCCGCAACAGTGGGGGAGAGTGAATAATTTTTGAGGCCAACATGAAAGCGGATATCCACCCTGAATACAATGAGATTAAAGTGAACTGTAGCTGTGGCAATGAGTTCACCACCTCTTCCACACTGGGTAAGGATCTGCACATCGAAGTCTGCTCAGCTTGCCACCCTTTCTATACCGGCAAACAGAAAATGATGGATACCGCCGGTCGCGTAGACAAGTTCCGCAAGCGGTATGCTCGCTGATCCTAATTCAGAGACATTATGCTTTATAAAAAAGCGCCTCCTAGTGGGGCGCTTTTTTATTGCGCATCAATAATTCCAACGCACATCATTAAGTAATCAAAAAACCTGTCGCCATAATGCTAATCTTAACTAATATAAAAGCCAAACTGCCGGAATGGATCCGTTGCAATTTATTGATATCGATTTGAGGAATAACGATATGGAAAAAGAACACGTCACTCTTACCATCAATTCTGACGGCACATCACTGGAGCTTCCCGTGCTGGAGGGCAGCACAGGGCCAAAAACATTTGATGTAACCTCTGTCTATAAAAAAACAGGCATGTTTACATTTGACCCTGGCTTTATGGCAACCGCCAGTTGCCGCAGTGCCATCACCTATATTGATGGTGAAAAGGGCATCCTCCGCTACCGTGGGTATCCCATTGAGCAACTGGCGGAGCACAGCAGCTTTCTGGAAGTATCCTATCTACTGCTTTACGGTGAACTGCCCTCCGCAGAAGAGCTTACAAATTTCGAGTACATCATTGGTCATCACACCATGATCCATGAATCTCTGCAGATGTTTTACCGAGGCTTTCGCTATGATGCCCACCCCATGGCAACCATGGTGGGTGTCGTCGGCTCCCTCTCTGCCTTTTACCATGATTCACTCGACATTCATGATGCCCGTCACCGTGAGATATCCGCCCACCGACTGATTGCAAAAATACCCACCATTGCTGCCTGTAGTTACAAAAGGCACAAAGGCGAGCCTTTTATCTACCCACAAAACAGTTTGGACTATACCTCCAATTTTATGCGCATGATGTTTGCTACACCCTGCGAAGAGTTTGAGGTCAACCCTGTTGCAGCAAAGGCATTGGATAAATTATTTATCTTGCATGCCGACCATGAACAAAATGCCAGCACTTCAACTGTACGTATTGCGGGCAGCTCTGGAGCCAATCCATTCGCCTGCATCTCAGCAGGGATTGCTTCACTGTGGGGACCTGCGCATGGTGGCGCAAATGAGGCCGTGCTCAATATGCTCGATGAGATTGGCGATGTCTCCAATGTTGACAAATATGTCGCCAAGGCCAAGGATAAAAATGACCCCTTCCGGCTGATGGGATTTGGTCATCGGGTCTATAAAAATCATGACCCTCGAGCCACCATTATCCGCAAGGTCTGTTATGAGGTGTTAGAAGAGATGGCCGATACAACCAATAGCCCGCTGTTTGAATTGGCCATGAAGCTGGAAGAGATCGCCCTAAAAGATGACTATTTCATCTCACACAAGCTCTATCCTAATGTTGATTTCTACTCAGGCATTATCTATCGAGCGCTGGGCATACCCATGAATATGTTTACTGTGATGTTTGCCATTGCCCGAACATCCGGTTGGGTCGCCCACTGGACAGAGATGATTGGTGACCCCGATCACCGCATTGCACGCCCTCGCCAACTTTATCTTGGTGCTACTGAGCGAGAATATCTGCCTGTCAGCAAAAGAGCCTAACCCTTTGCCATTAGCTCCTGCAACTGGCTTAAAGAGGCTCGTTGCAGGGGCCTGTCACCCAGTGGCCCTAGCGGTCGTTGGCGCAAAGCCTCAACGGGAAAGAGTATAAGCTCTATCTCTGCCTCTCCCGCCCGAAAACTACACACGGGGTAAATCTGTTTCAGATTGCCTTTGTAATAGACGCTTTTCTCTTTATCATCCCAGGGGATCTGCTGATCCAATAAAAATAAAATCACCTCCTCCGCTGTCTCTGCAAATAGGTGCAACTCTATTTTATTACCCGCCTCAGCTGTCCCCGCAAGCACCGACCCAACCAAACGGGGATTAAACCGTGCAAAGGTTTTCATTGCGGCGATAGCTTGCTGACGCAGGCTATTCAATTCAACTAACTGCTGCTTATGCTGGAAGAGTGATTGCTGTAATTTTAGCGCCTGCTCAATCTCTGCCTCTGTTGGCAGCTCAAACTGACTTGTAATACCTAGTTTTTCCGCTGCTTTCCGACGAGCAATGCGGATATTTTGGCATGCGCCATCCGCCAGGATGCAGGCTGCTTCATAGGCCATGCGTTGGCGCTGGTTATTATTGCTTCTATTGTGGGGCACGCGCTAAAAGATCTCTTCCGGCGTATCAAAAGCCGTTGGCTCCGACCCATCTCCTGCATTTCCTGCAGGGAGAGGTGACTCCTTGGGGGCATTTTCAGCACGGAACACCTCAAATATTGCATCCTGCTGATCCACACTTGCACGCTGGCCTGTATGGGGATCAATCCGCACGGTCACCATGCCAGGCGGCATCTGTAGCGGATGCTCTGGAACATCTTTCAATGCAACCTTCATAAAATCAATCCAGGCGGGCAGCGCAGCGCGACCACCCACCTCGCCTCTGCCCAGGGGTTTGGATGAATCAAACCCTACCCAGACAATGGCCACCAGATCTGGATGGAAGCCATTAAACCAAGCATCACGCTGGTCATTTGTCGTGCCTGTTTTTCCTGCCAAATCATTCCGCCCCAACACCCGCGCCTTTCTGCCTGTGCCTCGCTTAATCACATCCTGCATCATGGAGTTCATCAGATAGTGATTCCCTGGGCTAATCACTCGAGGGGCAACCTGCTGAAGCGGTCCCGCAAGCTCTTCCGTAGCCAATCCCTCTTTTCGCCCAAGCATACAATCATCACACACCCGAAGAGGGCTAGCCTGGTAGACAACCTTGCGCTGTCCATCCTCAATATGCTCAATAAAATTAGACTTCACTTGGTATCCACCATTCGCCAGCACGGAGTAACCCATTGCCATTTGTAACGGTGTCACGACACCACTTCCCAGTGCCAATGAAAGATTATGTGGCAGATCACTGGGGTCAAAGCCAAATTTTTCAGCCTGCTCCAATGCCCGATCGACACCAATAGCACGCAGCAGGCGGATAGAGACTAGATTGCGGGATTTGGTCAGTGCAAAGCGTAAACGGGTGGGGCCAAAAAATTTACCGCTGTAGTTTTCAGGTCGCCAGGCGCTTTCCAGACTAGGGTCATCAAATACCACTGGCGCATCATTGATCAGGCTGGCAGCCGTATAACCTTCATCCAGTGCCGCAGAATAGATCACCGCCTTAAAACCCGACCCCGGCTGGCGCTTGGCCTGAGTCACTCGATTAAATTTACTATTATAAAAATCAAACCCACCCACCACAGCAAGTAATGCACCATTGTTTGGATCAACTGAAACCAAGGCCCCCTCTACAGCAGGGATCTGCGCCAACTGCCAGTGAGACTCCCCTTCCCCACTCAGGTTTTGAACACGAATGAGATCGCCTACTACTAGGGTCTCTCCCGCCACCTTAAGTGCAGATCCGCGCCGATTTTTATTGACATAAGCCCTGGCCCACTTTAAGCCGCCCCATTCAATATCAACAGACCTGCCTGCACCTAAATAAACGGTTACTGAGCGCTCAAATACCTGTGTAACCAAGCCAGGCCGCAATCCACCAACGACTTTCTGATCACTTAAAAATCCATCCCACTGTTGCTCAGTAGGCGCTTCAACCAAATCAAAATTCTGCTCTACGCCACGAAACCCATGCCGCCGGTCATAGGCTATCAATGCCCTGCGCACAGCATCATTGGCCGCCTTCTGTAGTCGACTATCCAACGTGGTATAAACTTGATATCCCTGAGTATAAGCATCTTTCCCAAAACGCTGGACCAAATCAGCACGCACCATCTCTGCAAAATAGGGCGCTTCAATCTCCGGTTCAGGGGTATGTAATGAGGCTGTTGCGGGTGTGTTGACTGCTAAATTGTATTCATTTGGCTTGATAAACCCCAATTTTTGCATACGCCTGAGTACATAATTACGCCGTTCAATCGCCCTCTTTGGGTTAGTCAGGGGATTATTGCTGGATGGAGCCTTAGGTAGGCCGGCAATCGTGGCAATCTCGGATAAAGAGAGTTCATCTATCCGCTTGCCATAATAGACCCGAGCTGCTGCACCTACACCGTAGGCACGGTGTCCCAAATAAATTTTGTTAAGGTAGAGCTCAAAGATATCCTGCTTTTCCAACTCAGCTTCAATACGTAACGCAAGGAAAATCTCCCTAAATTTACGTATGTAGGTTCTCTCTGGCGTAAGAAAGAAATTTCTTGCCACCTGCATTGTGATCGTACTGCCACCCTGTCGGCGATGACCACTTTGCACTAATTTAAGCACCGCCCGCAAAATACCTTTATAATCGACCCCTGGGTGCTGAAAGAAACGATCATCTTCAGCTGCCAGAAAAGCCATAACCATTTGATCAGGGATTTCACCATAAGAGAGAGGAACACGGCGCTTCTCGCCAAATTCAGCAATCAACCGACGATCCCGACTAAAGATCCTTAATGGCACCTGCAGATGGACATCCCGCAGACTTTCAACCGAGGGCAACCCCGGTTTAATATAAAAATAGGCCGCAGCCAATGTAAGGACACCTGCGATAAAACTAAAACACGCAAATATCGTCCCAATTTTGATTAATCTAATGAGCCGCTTCATGCACCTTGTCACAGTTTTTTCAAATGGAAGACCCCAGAATATAAGGGTAAAGATGACTTATGATAGCAAAAAATCACCGCCTATTTTTTGCTATGAATAAAAAAAATACTTCACATGTTTTTTATTTACTGCTATATAGTTAAGCAACCAAGTTAAAGCAAAATCTTTAACATCCCCATTAAGGTCATGTTAATACAGCGAGAATAAGTACCGCATGCTCTCTTTTTTTCAACGCAAAAAACCCGCCATCATTGGGCTTGATATTAGCTCAACGGCAATCAAGCTATTAGAGTTTAGTAAAACATCCTCTATAGGACGTGGCGGCACTCAATACAGAGTAGAAAGCTACGCTGTTGAGCCACTGCCAGCTAATGCCGTTGTCGAAAAAAATATCGCCGATGTTAATGCTGTTGGAGAGTCCATAAGAAATGTAGTAAAACGCTCTGGCTCGCGCGCCAAACATATCGCTGTCGCTGTTTCTGGCTCTGCTGTCATCACCAAAATCATCACCATGCCCGCCTCCCTATCTGATCAAGAGATGGAAGCCCAAATCCAACTTGAAGCTGACCAATATATCCCCTATTCACTGGAAGAGGTGAATATGGATTTTGAGGTATTGGGTACATCTGAAAAAAACCCTGAAATGATGGATGTATTACTGGCCGCCTCACGTAGTGAGAATGTAGATGACCGAGTCGCTGCTATTGAGATTGCTGGCCTCATTGCTGAGGTGATTGATGTCGAAGCCTATGCCATGGAGAACGCCTTTACCCAGATTATAGAGCAACTCCCTGATCATGGTGAAAATCAGACCATAGCCGTTGCCGATGTTGGCGCAGCAACCACTACCATGAATGTGCTGCATAATAACAAAATCATCTACACTCGAGAGCAAAATTTCGGTGGCCGTCAATTAACTGAAGAGATCCAACGCCGCTATGGCCTCTCTTACGAAGAAGCAGGCATGGCTAAACGCCAAGGCGGCCTACCTGACAACTACATTCCTGAGGTGCTAGACCCATTTCGTGAAGCGATGGTTCAGCAAGTGAGCCGCTCGCTGCAATTCTTCTTCTCTTCCAGCCCTTATAACAGCGTGGATCATATTGTCATGGCGGGCGGCTGCTCATCTATCCCCAGCGTTGACGAGTTGATTGAAGAGAAACTAGGAACCCCAGCTATTATTGCGAACCCCTTTGCCAACATGTCAGTCTCATCACGCGTAAAGCCCCAGAGTCTAAGTAACGATGCCCCCTCTATGATGATTGCATGCGGCCTGGCATTAAGGAGCTTCGACTAAGATGGCACGAATTAACTTACTGCCCTGGCGTGAAACCCTTCGTAAACAGCGTCAACGTGAATTTGGCGTTGCCGTCGGCGGCATGGTGGTTATCACCGCACTACTATTATTCGTTGGTCATATGCATATTGCCGGCATGATCACACATCAAAATAATAGAAATAATTTTATAAAAAAAGAGATTGCCGCTGTAGAGAGCAAAATTAAAGAGATTAAAAATCTAGAGTCAACCAAATCAAAACTACTGGCACGCATGGAAGTCATCCAAGAGCTACAAAGCAGCCGGCCTGGTGTTGTCCATCTTTTTGATGAACTGGTAAAAACCGTCCCTGAAGGTGCATTACTGACAAAGGTTGAACAGAGTGGAAAACTGATCCGAATCGATGGCCGCGCTCAATCCAATGCCCGAGTATCCGCTTATATGCGCAACATTGAGGCATCAGAATGGCTCGGCAACGCACGCCTATTAGTTATTGAAACAAAAGACAAAACAGGTATCGGCCTTAACAGCTTTCGTCTGAGTGCTCAGCAAGCAAATCCTTCCGAGGGAAGCAACCCGTGAACCTTGATGAACTCAATGAACTAGATTTCGGTAATGTCGGCATTTGGCCTTGGCCCGTCAAAATTATACTCATACTGCTTATCTGCACACTGCTATCTGTCGCCTTCTACTACGTTGACACTAAAGATCAGCTTTTACAGCTTGAGCGCACAGAAAAGGAAGAGATCACCCTACGGAAAGATTTTGAGCAAAAACAAGCCAAAGCCGTTAGCTTAGATAAATATAAACAACAATTAGAAGAGATGAGGCAATCATTTGGAGCCATGCTACGCCAACTGCCCAATAAAACAGAGGTTGCCGAGCTACTGGTTGATGTCTCTCAAACGGGTCTAGCTGCTGGACTAGAATTTGAACTCTTCCAACCCACCGGAGAAATCCCCAAAGAGTTCTATGCCGAGCTACCCATAAAACTCAAGGTTCATGGTGGGTTTCATGAATTTGGAGAATTTATTAGTGGGCTAGCTGCATTGCCCCGCATTGTCACCATTCATGATGTAAAAATTCAACCCACCACAAACACAAAACAAAGAGGCTCTCGCAAGCAGACGGGGGGAACAAAGTTGATTTTAGAGGCAACAGCAAAAACCTATCGCTATCTTGAAGAGGGAGATAAGTAGTGAAATATAATATCGCCCCCCTTCTATTGAAAGGTGCTACCGCTATTATCAGCTGCCTGCTACTGACCGCCTGTGAAAATGATCAAATGGATGATCTCCACAATTTCATCAATGAGGTAAAATCCCGCAAAGCAGGTCGTATTACACCACTTCCAGAGATCAAGCCCATAGAGACCTTTCTCTACACTGCTTCAGATAAACGCAACCCTTTTACCTTCTCTGTTGGAGAAGAACCTGAAGTGGAACAGGAGCTTAGCGATAATGGCATTCGCCCTGACACACTACGCCGCAAAGAAGAGCTTGAAGATTTTCCACTAGACTCACTCCGCATGGTAGGAACCTTAGAACGAAATGAAGAGAGCTGGGGACTGGTTCGTTCACAAGAGGGCACCATCTATCGTATCCAGCCAAATAATTATATGGGTCAAAACCATGGACGCATTACCCAAATTTTAGAAGACCGAATTGAACTTATAGAGATCGTACCCGACGGGCTATCAGGCTATATAGAACGACCAGCCTCACTGTCATTGAGCGATGATGAATAAAGCAGAGGAAATAAAGATGAATAGCAAGCCGGTAAAATCAGGGTCACAGCATCAGGCAAATCGTTGGGCAGCCACTTACCACCACACTGCAGTGCTGATCCAAACACTATTGCTAATCCTAATAATTACAGGATTTTCATCCACTTATGCTGCAACTAATGTGGTATTGCAGGACATCAAATCAACCAGCCTGCCCGGCAACCGTGTTCAAATTATTCTTACCGCATCAGGGCCGCTGACGCAACCAACGAGCTTTACCACCGATAATCCCGCGCGTATTGCCCTGGATTTTTCTGGCATCAAGAACGGCTTAGAAAAAAAGACCCACTCAATTAGCGTTGGCATGGCCAGAAGCATTACTGCAATTGAAGCAGGTTCACGCACACGCATCATTATTAACTTAGTTACTTCTGTTCCACACAATATCAGCTTGAAAGGAAATCAAGCCATCATCACCATTGAAGGTGGAAACGCCAATACCAGCCAATTAAGCACCCTACAAACAAACCCACTCAAAAAGGCAGCACCCTCCTCTATCAGCGGCAACCCTGAAGTACGAACCATTGAGACGATCGACTTTCGTCGAGGCAATGCAGGAGAAGGGCGGGTAATGATTACCCTTTCAGACCCAAGCACACTAGTGGATCTACGTGAAGAGGGCGGTCATATTATTGTTAATTTTCTTGATACAACACTACCTCAGCGACTAACACGGAAATATGATGTCACTGATTTTGCAACGCCAGTGCAAACCGTTGAGGCATCCCCATCTAATGGCAATGCCAAAATAGAGATATTTCCCACCGGTGACTATGAACACTTGGCGTATCAAACTAACCGATTCTATACCATAGAAATTCGCCCCCTAACCAAGGCACAAAAAGAGAAGTCAAAACGAAATAAACAAATCTTTACTGGCGATCGGCTATCCCTCAATTTTCAAGATATTGAAGTACGCTCTGTTCTACAACTACTGGCTGATTTTACCGGCCTAAATATGGTGACTAGTGACACCGTGCAGGGGCGTATCACCCTGCGGCTTAAGAATGTCCCCTGGGATCAAGCCCTAGATATCATCCTAAAAACCAAAGGTCTTTCCATGCGGCGTACAGACAAGGTCATACTTGTTGCACCCACAGAAGAGATTGCTGCCCGTGAAAAACTCATACTTGAATCAGAGCGCCAAATTGAAGAGCTAGCGCCACTACATGCAGAATTCATACAAATCAACTATGCCAAAGCGGCCGATCTGGCTACTCTGCTTAAGAGCGCAGAGAACAGACTGCTCTCTGAACGAGGCAGCGTAACAACAGATGAACGCACTAATACTCTACTAGTACAAGATACCGCTATAAAACTGGAAGAGGTTCGTAACCTTGTCGAGCTGCTAGACATACCCATCCGGCAGGTGCTTATTGAATCACGCGTCGTCATTGCCAATGATGATTTTGCCAAGGATATTGGCGTGAAATTAGGTGGTGGTTATTATTCAGATAAACTGGTTCCAAATCAAAATACAAACTCCATTATTGCTGGTGGCTTAGATGGTGATCTTGCATACAACCCAGCCTTTGCCCCAACTTTTGTTGAACAACCTGCAGGCTCTGGCAATGATGCCCTCTTGGTTAACTTAGCAAAGACACTTTCCCCTGGCCGTGGCGGCGCAATTAACCTTGTTATTGCAAAAGTTGCATCACACCTGCTACGTCTCGAACTCAACGCCATGCAGCTGGAAGGCAAGGGCGAAATCATCTCCAGCCCACGCATAATCACTTCCGATCAAAATAAAGCCGTTATTAAACAGGGTCTAGAGATTCCTTATGAAGTCGCATCTTCCAGTGGCGCAACAACCGTTGCCTTTAAAGAAGCACTATTAAAATTAGAGGTAACACCCCATATCACACCCGATGACCGTGTTATTATGGACATCATAATCAATAAAGATAATCCAGATTGGACAAACGCTCGCCGAGGTGTACCCCCCATTGATAGGCGCTCTGTCGAAACCTCAGTGCTGGTAGATAACTGGGAAACGATTGTGCTTGGCGGGGTGTTCGAGCGCACCAAAACTGAAAATATTGAGCGTGTCCCATTCTTCGGTGACCTGCCTTATGTTGGATTTATGTTTAAGCAACGCTCTGAAAAGGATAATAATAAAGAGCTGCTCATCTTCGTAACACCAAAAATACTGAAAGACACTCTGAGTGTTCGCTAATAGACCTAAATTAATCTTGGCTTTAAAATAGTAGCAACATTTACAACATACTCTTGAATTGGATATTGAAACAAAGTCTACATGCAACGTACTGAAAACATCTTTCTTGTTGGCCCTATGGGGGTTGGCAAAAGCACTATCGGGAAGCAACTCGCAATCAAGATCGGCCTCGATTTTAAGGATAGCGATCTAGAAATCCAGAAACGCACGGGGGTCGATATCCCCACCATCTTTGAATTTGAGGGTGAAACCGGTTTTAGAAAACGAGAAACAGCCATCCTAGATGAACTAACCCAGCTAAAAGGGTTGATTTTATCCACGGGTGGTGGTGCCGTATTAGCGGCAACCAATCGTCAACATCTCACCGCACGCGGACTGGTCATCTACCTATATTGCTCTCCAGATCAGCAATATGCCAGAACCCAAAAAGACCGCTCGCGTCCCCTGCTACAAACTGAAAACCCTTTAGCCAAATTGCAGGAGCTAATGGAGCAGCGTGATCCCCTCTATCGCCAAGTTGCCGATCATGTGGTATCAACTGAAAAACGTAATGCGGCTTCTGTAACAAAGGAAATTTATCAACTGGTGTCTGAAACATAAGCCGCTCTGAACATCTTCATATAAAAGCAACCGCCACTACTAATAGCACCAAACAGTACTTTCTAGGATAATAGACCTCTATCCAATTACCGGTATGGAGCATTCGTGGAATCTACCACCACTCAAACCTTACATGTTGACCTTGGCGATAGAAGTTACCCTATCTACATCGGCACAGATCTTTTAGGACAAGCTGAATTATACCAACGCCACATCCCTGGCCAGCAGGTTATGGTCGTCAGCAATGAGACCGTTGCCCCACTCTACCTTGAGCAAGTTCTCACAGCACTTAATGGCTTTCAAACGGCATCCATCATCCTTCCAGATGGAGAGAAATTTAAAACTTTAGCAATCTGGAACCACATATTTGATGCCCTATTAAATAAACATTTTGATAGACGATGTACTATCCTCGCCCTGGGTGGCGGTGTTATTGGAGATATGGCGGGATTTGCCGCCGCTGCTTACCAGCGTGGTGTTCATTTCATTCAGGTTCCAACCACTTTATTGGCTCAGGTTGACTCCTCTGTTGGCGGCAAAACGGGGTTAAACCATGCCCTAGGCAAAAACATGATTGGCGCTTTCTACCAGCCACGTTGCGTCATTGCCGACACCAATACCCTTAATACACTGGATGATCGCCAACTGGTAGCGGGACTATCAGAGGTCATAAAATATGGCCTTATTACAGATGCTGCGTTTTTTATTTGGCTGGAACAAAATCTAGATAACCTTCTAAACAGAGACATTTCTGCCCTCTCTTATGCCATACAATGTTCATGTCAAAACAAGGCACAGATAGTGGCTGCTGATGAACTTGAAACGGGGCAGCGCGCCCTACTCAACCTTGGTCATACCTTTGGGCATGCCATTGAAACCGGCATGGGATATGGCGAGTGGCTTCATGGTGAAGGGGTTGGAGCAGGCATTTGTATGGCGGCATCGCTCTCTCAAAAAGCAGGATGGTTAACCAAGGGTGAAAAAAAACGTATCATAGCCTTGATTGAACATGCTGGTTTGCCAACAGAACCACCTGCACAATTGAACCCTGCGCGTTTCAAAGAGCTGATGTCGGTAGACAAAAAAGTACTGGATGGGAATCTTCGTCTTATACTACTTCAAGGGATTGGAAAATCCCTGGTTACTGATAATTTTAAGCATGATGATCTAACCGCTACATTAAATGAATATGGAAACGCAAACTGATAAAGCCCCCGCCTCTGGGGATGCGCCAGCAGATGCCACTGATAGTACAGTGCAAATTAATCAACCTCCATTTTTTATCTACCCTGAACTAACGCAATGCCTTCATCTCATAAATCATCTCGTTGAAAACACCCAACTGATTCCATTAATAAAAGGCCAAGAAGGGTCAGGCAAAACAACACTTCTTTCACAGCTTCAATCACAATCACCTCAACACTGGCTATGCTGTCGCATCAACGCAAACCCTATGATGCATCCAGATCAGCTCTATAGTCAGCTTGCCCAATATTTTCATCTTAATGAACAAGATGATCCGATCGAACAGGCACTTTTGATCCACTTTGAATCATTACAGCATAATGGCACTCTTCCCATTATTGCTATTGATGATGCACATCTACTCCCAATAGACACGGTTGCTGAACTACTAAAGCTACAATCATCATCAACCCCAGAGCATAGTCATCTGCTACATATTATTTTATTTGCCACACCTGCAATAGATAATCTCCTAAAGACAGAAGGCAACCACACCCTTCATACCCCAATTATTCAGACACTGAATATACCCCCATTAAGCCCTGAACAAACCACAGCCTATATAACACAGATATTGATCACTTGGGGTACAGGCAAAACCTCTCTATTAACGACTGATCAAATTGAAAGAATTGCGCATGCCAGCAGGGGACTGCCTGGGCGAATTGAATGCCTATTAGCAAAACAACCGGTTCATCACAAAACCACGACACAGAAACAGCGCAAAAACCCCATATTTACAGGTTTACCCATAACACTAATAATCGGTAGTGTGGGGCTTACTTCAATCATTTTGGCACTCTTACTATTTCAAGATGATATCAATAGACTTTTTGACAGCACCCCATCTCATGATTTTTATACGGAGAACCCTGTTGCTGAAGATGCCTCTGAGGTTGGTCTAACATCACCTGCTAAAAAAACAGCCGCTGAAACAGCAAGTATTCCCCCAGCTGAGATCCTTGAACACATCTTAGAAACACCTGAAAAAAAGGCCGTTATAACAACTTCAACTAATGAACCAAAAACTCAGTCTAAAATATCAATACATGAGGTATCTGCACTAGAGAATGATCAAGCTGATATTCCGTTAGCAAAGGTTTCTGAACCTCCAAAACCTTCTGCAACAGAAAAATCAATTACACCCCCTGCCATCAGAGAACCCATATCTGCCAATGAATTAATCCCAGATATTTCAGAACGCTTACCCATTAAAGCAAAAACCGTAGCCAAATCCAAAATAGTTCAACCCACGCTAAAACAAGAAACCTGGCTCCTGTCACAAAAACCAACAGCCTATACGCTCCAAATCATTGGATTAAAAGATAGGGCGGGGCTTTTTGACTATATTAAACAACACGAGCTAACAGGAGAGGCTGCTTATTTCAAAACCTCTCGTAATAGTCACCCCTGGTATCCTTTGCTCTATGGTGTCTATCCTAACCGAGCAATGGCTATTGCTGCCCGATCAAAGCTTTCAGTCCAACTTAACCAAAAAGATATCTGGGTACGAAACCTTGCTGCTATACATAAAGAGATTAAAGCAACGAGATAGCAAATAAAGGTGTTCTGATATTAAAAACGCTACTCAACGGTCACCGATTTTGCCAAATTACGCGGCTGATCAACATCGGTACCTTTTAATACCGCTACATGATATGAAAGGAGCTGCAAAGGGATGCTATAGACAATAGGTGCTGTACTTGGGCATATATCATCAAGCGTTAAATTTTGATAATGATCCAAATCTATACTGACGGTTCGATCACTAAATAAAAACAGTTCACCGCCACGCGCTCGCACCTCTTGCAAATTAGAGAGTACTTTTTCTAATAATGGATCATCAGGTAAAGCACACACCACAGGCATATCAGCATCCACCAATGCCAATGGGCCATGCTTTAATTCCCCAGCTGGGTAGGCTTCTGCATGAATATAAGAGATCTCTTTCAGTTTTAAAGCACCTTCAAGCGCAATGGGATAAAAGGTACCACGCCCCAAAAAAAGGGCATTCTCTTTTTTTGCAAAACCATTGGCCATTTTACGAATGGCATCTGACAACTCGAGCACCACCTCAACCTGACGAGGCAGCGCATGCAGTTCATTAACCAGCTCTTTTTCTCGCACCTCAGACATCCCTTGGCGGCGTGCAAATGCAATTGTGAGCAGTCGAAAAGCGACCAATTGCGTTGTAAATGCCTTTGTGGAGGCCACGCCAATCTCTGGCCCAGCACGCGTCATGAGTGCAACATCAGACTCTCGCACCAGTGAGCTTTCAGGGACATTGCAAATGCAGAGACTGCCTAAATAGCCGGCATCTTTTGCGCCACGAAGTGCCGCTAAGGTATCTGCCGTCTCACCAGACTGAGAGATGGTAAGAAATAGTGTATTTGTTGGCACGACAACCTGGCGATAGCGATACTCACTTGCTACCTCTACAGAGCACTGTAAGCCAATCTCTTCTAACCAATATTTTGCAACCAACCCTGCATGGTAACTTGTGCCACAGGCAATAATATGTACGGCTTCTGTTTTATCCAGCAACAGTTTGGCTTCATGACCAAAGCTCTCTTCTAGCAACCGCCCTTTATGAATACGCCCCTCAAGGGTCTCTGCTATCACAGCAGGCTGCTCATAAATCTCTTTGAGCATATAGTGAGGATAGGGGCCTTTATCAGCCGTTGATGCCGCAAGATGGGATTTTTGAATGGGTCGCTCTACCACATTGCCCTCGCTATCAAAAATAGTCACGCCATCACGCCGTACTTCTGCAATATCACCCTCTTCAAGAAAGATAAAACGCTGTGTAACAGGTAATAGGGCAAACACATCTGAGGCAATATAATTACCATCTTCTGAAACACCAATAACCAATGGACTGCCTGCACGAGCAACAACAAGTCGTTCTGAATCCTCAGGGTTCGCTACAGCCAATGCATAGGCTCCAATCAGTTGGGTAATGGCCTTTCGTACAACCTGAATCAGATCCTGATTGCTTTCCATTAAGCTGGCCAACAGATGCGCAATGACCTCTGTATCTGTTTCTGATGTAAAGGTATAACCCTGAGACTCAAGCTGTTTACGCAACTCACTATGATTTTCAATGATGCCATTATGTACAATAGCAACCTGCTCACCACTCATATGAGGATGAGCATTCCGTTCAGCAGGCATACCATGCGTTGCCCATCGCGTATGTGCAATGCCAAGATCACCTTTAACTGTGCTTTTATCCAGCAACTCTTTTAAGGCTGCAACCTTTCCTACTGAACGGACACGTTGCAACCGCCCATCTGCTGCCCTAATCACAACGCCCGCAGAATCGTATCCTCGGTACTCAAGGCGTTTTAAGCCTTCTAATAAAATAGGTGTAACATCTTCCCGCACAATGGCGCCAACAATTCCGCACATAATGATCTTGCCTCTAGGTTTTAGTTTTTTTTACCGGCCGCTTCCAGCTCTTTACATTGAATTGTTTGCTACGACTGAGTGTAAGCATTTCTGCAGGTGTATCTGTTGTAATTGTGGAGCCTGCACCAATGGTTGCACCCTCACCAATTCTAACAGGAGCAACAAGCTGCGAATCAGAACCAATAAAGGCATTATCACCAATAATTGTTTGGAACTTATTAGCTCCATCATAATTACACGTAATAGTACCTGCACCAATATTTACATTCTTTCCAACAAGCGAATCACCAATATAGCTTAGGTGATTAATCTTACTGCCCTCACCAATATCTGATTTTTTAATCTCAACAAAATTACCCACCTTATTTTTACCTGCTAGCTTCGTGCCAGGCCGAATACGTGCAAATGGCCCAACAATACTTTCAGCCCCAACGACAGCATCCTCAAGAACACAGTTTTCAAGGATTTGAACGCCCTCTGCAATCATACAATTGCGAATAACGGTATTAGCACCAATACTGACACCATCTCCAAGCTCTACTCGTCCCTCTATAATTACATTAATATCAATCTGAACATCCTGACCCACAATTAATTCTCCCCGAAGGTCAAACCGTGAAGGGTCTAACAATGCAACACCTTGCTGCATCAATAATTCAGCTTGCTGCCATTGATAGTGTCGCTCCAGAAAAGCTAATTGAGTGCGGTCATTCACACCCATCACTTCAGTTGGATCATCCGGCTGCGCAACCTTTACATCCACGCCATCCGCAACCGCAAGCTCGACAATATCTGTCAGATAATACTCATTCTGAACATTATTATTATCAACACGCGACAGCCAATCTATCAGCCTTTTTTTATCTGCAACCAGAAAACCTGTGTTAATCTCTGTGATTTTTAGCTCTTCCGGTATTGCATCTTTCTGCTCAACAATACGCTGCACCACGCCTTGTGCATTACGCACAATGCGCCCATAACCCGTGGGATTTTCTAGATTAACGGTAAGCAGTGCTAGATCACTCTCCGATGCAGCTTGAATAAGCGAAGAGAGTGTTGAAACTTGAATAAGCGGTACATCACCGTATAGAACCAAAACACGATCAACATCTGCAAGACTGGAAGCCGCTTGGTTCACAGCATGCCCCGTGCCCAATTGCTGAACCTGCTCTACCCAGGTAATCTCTTTATCTAAAGAGAAATCCTGTAGGACAGCTTCCCCACCATGCCCATAAACAACAATAGTCTGTGCCGGGTCAAGCTTATTGGATGTATTAACCACATGCCGAAGCAATGGACGATTAGCAAGCTTATGCAGAACCTTTGGGCGTGAAGAACGCATACGCGTTCCCTTTCCAGCAGCAAGGATTACAACCCCAAGTTTCATTTTATTTTCGTGTCGTTATTAATATGAAGCTTGATTATACCTGAATTATTGAAGGCATAAAAAAACGGCTCTAATAAAGAGCCGTTTTCTATTCTCTACTACTAAAGCCAACTGATATTATTTTTTACGCAATCCTTCAATGGCTCTCAGCTGCGCTGCCGCTTCTGCCAATTCAGCTTGGGCTTTAGCATGCTCAAAATCAGCCTGTTGACCTGCGAGGGCATCCTCTGCACGGCGTTTAGCTTCAAGTGCTGCGGCTTCATCCAGGTCATTTGCGCGGATAGCAGTATCGGCAAGAATAGTAATTACATGCGGCTGAATCTCAAGAATGCCTCCTGAGACAAAGAAGTGCTGCATCTCTTTACCATTACCTTCATCTACTCGCACTTCACCCGGCTTAAGCTGGGTTACAAGCGGCGTATGACGCGGCGCAATACCGAGTTCGCCCATTGCGCCAGGTGCATAGACCATCTCTGCCAATCCAGAGTGGATTGCTCCCTCTGCACTCACAATGTCTACATGTATTGTCATTGCCATCTAAATATCTCCAGAGCGGGAAGCGCTGCTTACTTCTCTACCTTTGCTGCGGCTTCGTCGATTCCACCAACCATGTAGAAGGCCTGCTCTGGCAGGTGGTCGTACTCACCTGCAAGAATGGCTTTAAAACCGGCCAGTGTATCTTTCAGTGAGACGTATTTACCCGGTGCGCCGGTAAATACCTCAGCCACGAAGAAAGGCTGGGATAGAAAACGCTGAATCTTACGGGCACGGGTTACAGAAAGCTTATCTTCATCAGACAACTCATCCATACCAAGAATAGCAATAATGTCCTTCAGCTCTTTATAACGTTGCAAAATACCCTGAACACCACGAGCAATATCATAGTGATCTGCACCCACAATGTTTGGATCGAGGATTCGGCTGGTAGAATCCAGCGGATCCACAGCTGGGTAGATGCCCAGCTCTGCGATCTGGCGAGACAACACCAGGGTCGCATCCAGATGTGCAAATGTGGTTGCAGGAGAGGGATCGGTCAAATCATCCGCAGGCACATATACAGCCTGGAATGAGGTGATTGAGCCGGTCTTGGTAGAGGTAATACGCTCTTGCAGTGCGCCCATCTCTTCAGCCAGGGTAGGCTGATAGCCCACAGCTGAAGGCATGCGACCCAGCAGTGCGGACACCTCGGTTCCCGCCAGGGTGTAACGATAGATGTTGTCAACAAACAACAGCACGTCACGCCCTTCGTCACGGAAGTTCTCTGCCATGGTCAGGCCAGTCAACGCTACGCGGAGCCTGTTGCCTGGAGGCTCATTCATCTGGCCATAGACCAGTGATACCTTATCCAACACGTTGCCTTCAGCCATTTCGTGGTAGAAATCGTTACCTTCACGAGTACGCTCACCCACACCTGCGAATACGGAAAAGCCAGAGTGTTCAACCGCGATGTTACGGATAAGCTCCATCAGGGTAACGGTTTTGCCCACACCCGCACCACCGAACAAGCCAACCTTACCACCCTTCTGAATCGGCATGATCAGGTCGATAACCTTGATGCCGGTCTCAAGCACTTCCAACGAACTCGACTGCTCATCAAACTTAGGAGCTGCACGATGGATAGGCATATATTTGTCGGTCTCTACAGAGCCTGCATCATCAATTGGCTCACCCAATACGTCCATGATGCGTCCCAAGGTACCCTGGCCTACGGGGACTTGGATAGGTGCGCCTGTGTTGCCAACCGCAAGACCACGCTTCAGGCCATCGGTAGATCCCATGGCACTAGCCCTAGCCACACCGTCGCCTAGCTGCTGCTGTACTTCCAAGGTCAGGCCGACCTCGTCAATTGTCAGCGCATCGTAGACCTTAGGCATTT
>JAJRWL010000094.1 GCA_024276875.1 Gammaproteobacteria bacterium | reverse complement strand
GCCTAAGTTGAAATACTCGACAATGTGTAAACAGCTCAATAGAAACACCACTTTCCATAGGCAGTGTAATTTTAATATCTACTTCAGCAGCCTGGTTTTTTTCGGATGATCGTTGATTTAATGCCAATTGTTCGAATGTTTTTTGGCCTGTAATAAATAACAGTCCTATTTGAGATATATTTTTTGTCACTGCATCAAAGGTTAAACCACACTTAGCCTTAACCGCCACTGGCACGCTTACATCAATACGAGGAAATCGTCGCCTAGTTACAATTTTTGATTGGTTTGTCACCCGACTTCATCCCAATTAATTATTCTGCTGCGCTTTTTCCTAAATATTCTTCTTTAAGAAGAAGATTAAACCCACTGAAAACACAAGGACTTTTATTACTAGCGTAGTTAAAAATATATATTTTTCCATGATTTATCTAAAAAACATCTATTTTTACGCTGAAATTGATAAATTTATCTCAGATTTGTGCTTTTTCAGAATTTTTCCCCTCATTGCAAAACAGTAGTAAATAGCAATTAATGCTGACAATTGGGACAATAAAAACTAGAACGCTGATTTATCATTCGTCTCATAATAGGCTGCCCACAATTTAAACAAGGTGCATTTTCACGCCCATAAACCTGAAGTTTTTGAACAAAGTAGCCTGCACTTCCGTCTACATGTTGAAAATCCTTTAGCGTTGTTCCACCTTGGATAATCGCCTCCTGTAACACCTGTTTAATCTCATCTGCAAGGCGGATATAACGCGTTAGTGCGATACGGCCACTTTGGCGAGTGGGATGAATGCCCGCCCTAAACAGCGATTCACTGGCATAGATATTTCCCACCCCAACAACCACTTTGCCATCCATAATAAGCTTTTTTACCGCGACCTTTCTATTACGTGAAAGATGATATAAATAGTGGCCATTGAATTGATCACTCAACGGTTCAAACCCAAGATGTTGAATCAATGCATGCCTGTTTGGATCTGCTGTTGTCCAAAGCAACGCACCAAATCGGCGCGGATCATGCAGGCGCAGACATTGCTTGCCAAAAATAAGATCAACATGATCATGTTTTCCAGGCTGAGACCTTGCAGGTAAAACACGCAAACTACCCGACATGCCAAGATGAATAATAAGCGTGCCCTGGGTTAGACGCAGAAAAAGATATTTTGCCCGACGCTCAACCGCTAATACCTGCTGCCCAGCTAAACATTTTTTTAAGCATTGAGGTATAGGCCAGCGCAGACGTGGCTGGCGAATGATAATGCCTTGGATAGTTACGCCTAACAGGTGGGGTTCAATACCACAACGTGTGGTTTCAACTTCTGGCAACTCAGGCATTAGGGCGTTTTAGTTTTACTAATAAAGTCATCCGCTTGTGCCATTAAGTGGTGGTGATAACCGTTATTGATTAAATGCAACTGATCACCAATACGCACATAACGTCTGAACTGTATCGATTCATTACCGCCAATCTCCAACATTAAATTATTTAACTGTAGATAAATGGAGGGCGGGGCAAGACCAAACTCTGCCAAACGCGTTTTAGGTACTTTAAATTGGCTAAAACTTCGGGTTGTTGTTATATCCAGTAGCTGCTGAATACGTTGTTCATTTGCTGGTTTTTTATAGGGATTAGTCATCTGCCAATGACCCTGCTGTTTTTCCATAATCAAATCTCGGCCATGGTTATCACGAATACGAATATAATTAATATCCCTGGGCACAAGATGTGTCAGTGTTATTTTTTCACTCCGCTGACTCGTGCCTGGTTCAAAATAGGCCATTGCTGCCAACAATAAAACCAACAGAAACAGGCTGAGATTTATCTTTATATTGCGCTTCATCCTCTCATTACCTTCGTCGTCTGCGCCACCAAATAATAACGCCCGCAGCCATTAAGCCGAATGGCGCGACAACTAAAAAACCAAAGCCAATAATTAAGGTTGCAGCACGAGAAAGATTAAGTGTTAGATCTGGGGCAACCTTGGCAGGTATATTAAGCAACTGCTCTTCACTACTTAACCAGCGTATTAAGTTTAACCCCAGGTTAAGATTACCGCCATTACCCAAATAAGCATTGGATAGAAAATCACCATCACCAATAACCAGAATACGCTGCTGGCGAACAGTGGTTTTATCTACCCTATCACGCACCAGTGCAACGCCAATATGAAGTGGCCCTGCCTGTTCACCCAACGCTTGATCACGACTGACTTCACCTTTTATTGACCCCGTTTCATTCCAGCTCTGTGGCAAGGTAGTCAATAAAGGCGTTGCTTCCCATTGCGTATTATTTACATTCATGGCTGCGGCATGTGGATAAACCGTCACTAATTTAAATCCTTGGGTAGCTAGATGTTGCGGGTATTTTGTCACCAAGGCTACCGCTGGATCTTGAATATTCATACGGCTCGCATTGGCATCCACTATGGTTCCTGGCAAAAAGCGAATGCCCAATGTTTCTGCCAGCGGTTCTAACCCATGCAACCCACCTGGCTCAACCAACCATAAGAGATTGCCACCCTGTGCAATAAAATCCGCCATCTGCACAACCTCACTGGGAAGATAGTTTACTCGGGGGGATGCAATCACCAACAGGCTCGTGTTACCTGGAATATTAGAAGCTGTAACAATATCCAGTGATTGAATTTGAAACCCTTTGTTCTTTAGCTCTTTCCCAAAATCACCTAAATCAAAATTAGCAGCACCAGACAAATTACGTTCACCATGCCCCATTATTGGCACAATCCAATGCGTTTTTTGTTGCACCAATCGCTGTATAACATTGCTCAGTGCCTGTTCATTAATCTGTCTTAGCGTTTCACTGTGCCCTTCATATTCCAATAGCAGTTCGCCTGACAATGTAATGCCCAGTTCACGCACCTGCTCTGGGTGCTGCTCTGGGTTAATAAAAACCAATTCAATATCGGGTTTGTAGCGCTGATAACGCTGAATAATTTCACTGATGCCTTGTCGCAGTAGCGGATTCTCTGGCGCAAAACTGGTTATTCGAAGCGGCGCATCAAGCCGCTCGAGCAGCTGCTGACTTGTTTCTGAGAGTGTATTACGCCCCCCTGCACTCCAGTCCCATTGCATATCGTAATGAATACTGAGCCAAGCCATCAGTCCTGCTGCAATGATCAGCAGAAGATGAAAAATTAAGCCCTCTAAATATTTTGCTACTCTCTGCATCTGTTACGGCCGCGTGCGTAATAAATCGACTCTGCGTACCGCAAAGATCAGACAGAGGCCAATACAGAGTATAAAATAGATCAGGTCACTGCTACGCACCAAGCCACTTAGTAAGCGATCAAAATGGGTCGGCATTGCAATCCAGGCAAACAGTAGACTGCCTTTGCCCTCTGCTCCTGCTGCCAGGTTAATCAGCCAAAGAAACAGGAACAGACCATAACTGCCGACTGCCGCCACAGCGGGTTGATCAGATAGTGTTGATATATACAGCCCAATAGCAGCTGATACGGCAAGCACTAAACCAAGCCCCAGCACCCCCGCAGCCAATCGACCTAAATCAAGCTCACCGCCTGCAAGCAGTGAACTTGCCATCACTGTACTCATTAACAGGATAACGCTGAGCATGCCCAACAGCCCAAGGTATTTTCCCACTATGATTTGAACGGCAGAGACAGGCGCAGACAACAACAGACTAAAAGTACCACTGCGCAGCTCTTCACTAATAAGGCGCATAGAGAGCAGCGGGATCAGTAACAGGCTAATAATAGCCACATTTCCAAACAGTGGCACAATAATCAAATCTGTCAGCCCTGGCGCATCATCCAATCCTGCAAGACGCGGTTGAATACGGGCAAAGCTCTCCATTTGCACCAGAAACAACCAAGCAAGAATAAACTGCATTACCGCCAGCAGGCTCCACGCTAATGGGGAGAAAAACAGGCTGCGCAATTCACGTCCCGCGATAGTCAGCATCATGACCTGTTTTGCTCCCCTGTGGTAATGCGGATAAATATCTGCTCCAATCCCAGCTGTTCTGGTACAAACTCCTCCAATCCCCAATCTGCCTGCACAAGCCGCTCAATGAGTTTATTGGCGCTGCACTCCACCCCTTCTGCCAGGCGCAAACGATAGTACCCCTGCGCTAATTGATCCACATGACCCATTTCCGGAAGCGCATTGATGGCATCCAATGCGGGCGGTTGCGCCAGTCGAATAAGAAAGCGTCCACTCATCGGGTTATCATCATGCATTAGGCTGCTGGCATAGGCCAGTTCACCCCGATGCAGTATCAAGACACGACTACAGATAGCCTGTACCTCTGGCAGGATGTGGGTTGAAAGAATCACCCCTCGCTCACTGCCCAGATCACAGATCAGGTTGCGAATCTCGCGGATCTGGATAGGATCTAATCCAACGGTTGGCTCATCCAGGATCACGACTTTAGGGTTATGCACAATGGCCTGCGCAATACCCACCCGTTGCTGATAACCCTTAGACAGATTGCCAATAAGGCGCTGCCCCACGTCATCCAGTCCACAATGAATCTTGGCATCTGATACCGCTGCTGCAAGTTGATTACGGGCGACAGCATGCAGCCGGGCGCAATAATAAAGGTACTCATCCACCGTCAGCTCAGGATAGAGCGGTGGGTTCTCTGGCAGATAGCCCAACGCCATCTTGGCCGCTATAGGATTGGATTGCAGATCCACGCCATCAAGCCAGATACGGCCTGCGCTGGGGGCAAGGTTACCCGCAATCATCCGCAGGGTACTGCTTTTGCCAGCCCCATTTGGCCCCAATAATCCCAATACTTCACCTGGATAGAGTTCAAAGCTGAGATTCTGCACTGCACAAAAATCGCTGTAATAGCGATACAATCCTTCTGTTTTTATCAATGGTTTCATTTGAAGAGAGAATACAGTATCCAATATGTCAACGGCATGCCAAATAGTAACAACTTCAGGAGGCCGCTATTAATTTTGGATGAGACAGATTGAGATACCCTGCCATGAATTAATAGAGATGCCCTTAATTTAACCATGCCTGATTGCCGTCCACCAGCCGCCCCTTCCACCACCGCAGTACCAAATAGGGCAATCACTGCTATCCAGTGGATTTAAACCCTCATTAATCTCAAGGCCATCTGGCATGCCATCCCTATCCGTATCATATAACCTAGGATTTGTACCTAATTGATATTCTTGCAAGTTACTCAAGCCATCACTGTCAATATCTACAGCACCATCACTACTCTTTAGTGAATCCAGTCCATTGGTTTTTTCCCAGACATCGGGCATGCCGTCATTGTCATCATCAGGATCAGAGAGATCAGGAATACCATCACCATCCGTGTCCCTTATGGTCGCCCGCCAACCACCTCTTCCACCGCCACAGTACCAGCTGGGGCAGTCACTATTATCCAATGGATTAAAACCTTCATTAATTTCAAAACCATCTGGCATGCCATCTCTATCTGTATCATCCACTCTAGGGTTTGTACCGGAATGATACTCTTGCAGATTACTCAGGCCATCACTGTCTATATCTACAGTTGCATCACTGCTCTTCAGTGGATCTAATCCATTGGCTTTTTCCCAAACATCCGGCAGGCCATCACCATCGGTGTCTATTAGAGCAGCCTGGCCTGATAACGGCACATTTAGCTCTGGTGTATCTGCATCGCTCTTTATGATTAAGGCATCATTATATGAACCTACTGCCGTTGGTTTAAATTGCACTCGGACAGTCATCTCCTGCCCCTGCGGAAGGCGACCATTAACACCATCATGGCTAAATGCTGCATTAGCCAGGTTAATTTCTAAGATGGCAATATCTCGATTACCCGTATTAGTTAGCGTAATGATCTGTTCACTTGTCGAATCAATGTTGTGTTCACCAAATAGCAAGCTATTTTTGCTAAGTTGCAGTGTTGCCGTTAGTTGGCGCACACCCACACGATGCATTAAAGGCATCGCAGCATCGTAGCTATTCAAGCTTTCTAACGCACCGTTTGCTGCCCAATTTGAATCAACAGGTACTCGGTAGGTTGTGCCACTAACATCCTGTTTTAACCGCTGTAGCGTAATGTAATTATCATCACCAAAAAAGCTTGGAGCACCCCAGGCATTCCAAGTATTTGCCGTCATATTCGGGTTGGCAATCTCTGTGACCATCTGAGTCTCTAGATTTACCGTTACCACTCGGGAGATAATTGTGCTATTCGTTAGATAGCCGCTTAAATCAATCTTATCCATCACAATGACAAAGTTATTGTTGGATGCAAAAGAGGGATAACCCAGATCAATATTGGGATTCTGGCTAGGGAAAGGGAAGAATAACGAATCATCCGTAAGATTCAATATGCCAATCGACCAGTATTGATAGCCATCACCATTCTGGCACAAGCTATCAGGGCTAGAGATGCAGTTCAACGCATCGAAGACAATCTGCTTACCCGTATAATCAAAAGCCAGCGCATCAGGGAATAAAATTGTATTTAAAACATTTGAGCCACTGCCCTGGTAGTTCGGTGGTAAAACGGGATAATCCGTCACCACCTCTGTCACTAAATCAAGCACATGAATATTGTTATCTGCAACATCAACACCGGTGTAGGCAAGATAACGGCCATCAGGCGAGATAGCAATGCTATAGATAGCGCCCACTGTGGTCAGCTGTTGATGAGCCGATCCATCTGCATTAACAGCATATAGATTGTCATCTTTGCCAACATAGAAAAAGGTTGTGCCAGTCGCATCGGTATAGGCTGCTGGACGGGTATAAGCAACATCAACCCCACTATTGAACGGACCATAATTTAAATTATTGTCATATCCTGGAAAAGGATCAGGTATCACTTGCCAATAAAGATCATACCTCTCTGATAAATCAAACGGTTTGTCATGCGTCCCATCCGTCGGGTACAGATAAAGCACACCATCAGCACCCGCAACCGGATCGGTAGGCGTTG
>JAJRWL010000093.1 GCA_024276875.1 Gammaproteobacteria bacterium | reverse complement strand
TTGCACTGTGCAAATTCTCCAAGGATCGCTTTATCCCCGTTGGCCCCTTCCGCCCTGAAAATGATCAGCTATTCAACATCTCCGGCAAAAAGATGGAGATGGTGCATGAGGCCGCATGTCATCCAGAGCCACATGACGCACTGATTGTCACACGCGATCTGATCCGCCCAAAGAAGGTATGGACACGGGACGACAGACGATTTGAATTTGAGCGTTCACTGGCTAAAAAGCACGGCGTTACGCTGGAAGCAGCCGCCAATGTCATCCACGACGGCAACCACACCTATGTCTTTATGGTGGGCATTGCTCCTGCATTCTCCCTCCCCAAGTTCAACGTGCCACTGGGCAATACCGTCACTGTTGTATTAACCAACATGGATGGCGTAGAGGATCTCTCCCACGGCTTCTGCTTGACCCAGCACGACATCAACTTTGGCGTTTCACCTCAGGAAACTGCATCAGTCACCTTTAAGGCTGACAAGAAAGGCGTGTTCTGGTACTACTGCCCTTGGTTTTGTCATGCCCTACATCTTGAGATGCGCGGTAGAATGATTGTCTCTTAAAGCAATCTAGCCACATCAAATTACGCCCCTTCTTCCCACGAAGAAGGGGCGTAATTGCATTAGAATATCAGTATATGCTAAAATAGGTGGGTAGAAATAAAGGTCAGACTCCCTTACTATTCTGCCTGGTTAATTTGAAACTTAGCTCCTTACTCTCTTTGCGGTATATAGCTAAAGACCCATAATAAAATATACATACAATTCAATTCAATTCTTATTGGTTTACCAGGCTATTTGAGACAGATTTTCACCGATATGCCAAAAAATACACTTTCTAAGCTATTTGCACTCCTGTGCGCCGCACTAAATTTAGATATTTTCAGCTCGCCTTTTAAACAACGAAACCTCCTATCTCTACTGCCTATTTTACTGCTGTTTAGCCCCATAAGCGATGCCACTAATGGGCTGATATTAAAAGAGGGGAAACCCTTCTGCGAAGCCTACAAATGCAGCCATCTACTACCTACTGCAGACATATTTCAGCAATCAAAGACCATCTCCCTGCCCGTCATTGAGGCGCTAAAGGGGGGCAAGGTCTTTACCTATATCTTCCTTTCAACAGACTTGGTCGATATTCCCGCTTATTCTGGCAAACCGATGGTGACGCTGATCGCCATTGATCCAAAAGGCTTTATCCTAAGCGCTGAAATTGTCCACCACAGCGAACCTATACTTTTAGTTGGCATTCCTGAAACGGTACTTGAAGTATTTATGGGGCAGTACATCGGCAAACATATTGCCGATAAATTTGAGATCACATCTGGCGGAATGCTCAGCCAAGGTGCAGACCAAACTAAAGGGGGATCGCAGCACAGCGAAGCATCTAAGGTGGGTGGAAACATCCCTATCGATATGATTACTGGGGCCACCGTAACCGCTCAAGTCATGGATCAAACATTAATCACCTCCAGCCGAATGGTGGCACAAGCACTGGGCATTCTTGCCGCAGATGACACCCGCATTGTCACCTGGCACGCCAACTACCAGCCAAAGACTTGGGGTGAACTGGTTGCTGAAGGCAGCATCGGACACCTCTTTATCCCCACGGCCGATCTTGTCCCAACTGCAAATAAAGATGAGGCTTGGGTTGACATCTATTTTGCTGATGTAACGCAACCTGTTGTTGGTATAAACATGCTAGGAGAGTCCAACTACAACTGGGCAAAAGAGAACGCGGGAAAGAATGGCAAGGTATTTATTGTCGTATCCAACGGTAAAGATAGCTACAAAGGATCAGGCTTTGTCCGCGGCGGCATATTTGAACGCTTCTATTTTCAACAGGGCTTCAACAAATATGTTTTTCGTGATCTCAGTTACGAGCATCTTTACGGCATCAAAGCAGAAGGGGCACCCGATTTTAAAGAGAGTGGTCTCTTTTTCCTAAGGGAAGAGGACTTTGATTCATCTAATGCTTGGCAGTTTTACTTTATCGCCAGCCACCTAACCGGTGAAACAGCTACCGCAAAGGTTTTTAAAACCTACAGTGCTGACTATCAGCTCCCTGAAAAGTACTTTGACCTCACCATCATTAAAAAAGAGAGGGGACCCACACTCGTTGAAAAGATGTGGAAGATGAAGCTTGGGCAGGTAATGCTATTAACCCTCTTTTTGGTTGTTACATTCTTTCTATTTGTCCGGCGAGATCTCATCAGAAGTTCAGCTAAGCGCCTGGATGCCGTACACATTACCATTTTGATACTCTCTGTTGTCATCATTGGATTCATACTGAAATCACCACCGTCTATGACGCATATCTATCCACTGCTGCACACCTTTGAGGATGGGTTCCAGCTGGATCTCTATCTCTCTGATCCCATCCAGTTTGTGTTTTGGTGCGCTATTGCTATAAGCCTCATTTGGTTTGGACGCGGTTGGTTTTGTGGTTGGATCTGCCAATACGGCGCAATGCATGAACTTACCCACCGCCTGTCGCGGAGCATACTACCCAAAAAGTACAACTATAACTTTCCACCCAAGGTGCATGATCTACTGCGAAAATTACGCTATGTCATCTTCTTTGCTTTGATTGGCATCTCGCTGTTCTCTATTGAGATGGCAGAACGACTAACCGAGATAGAACCTTTCAAGACAACCTGGTTAGTGGGCATTTTCTCACGCGAGTGGTATCTTACCCTCTACTGGTTTGCCATTTTTGGCATTGGCATCTTTATCTATCGATTTTTCTGCCGTTACCTCTGCCCGCTGGGTGCGCTGTTCTCTCTTGCCAGCTTCTTCCAGATCGATCGGATCAAGCGTTACGATTTCTGCGACAAGTGCAATGTCTGCGAGGTCAACTGTGACTCCATGGCTATTAATCGCAAAGGCGAGATCAACCGGTATGAGTGCTACTCCTGTTTTGAGTGCGAGCAGGCTTATCATGACGACAAGATCTGCCCTCCTCTTGTCTACTTAAAAAAAGGCAAGCTGGAGAGAATAGGTGAGACTGATCTAAAAACAATTCAAAAACGATCAACATGCTCAACAATATCTCAGGGCAGTTGCGGGAAAGGTACTCATTGATAACCCTGTCCTTCCCCCATCATCTAACCTCAAAATACCATAGAGCGACGCTGACCAGCCCCAATCAAAACGGGCTAATCAGCATGACTTTATGTTTAATATTATTTGTTGCAATAACCGCTCTCCCCAAACTGGCTACTGCCACTGATTTTCGCGTCCCCAGCAGAGAATCCCCTACTATTAGCAGCGCCATAAAGGCAGCCAATAGTGGCGATAGCATCCATTTAGCACCGGGCATCTTCCAAGAAAACATCACCCTTAATAAAGCGCTCTCCCTAATAGGCAGCCCAAATCAACAGTCCATCATTGATGGCTCGGGGAAAGGCACTGTTATCAGTATAACCGGTTCAAATGTCCACATTTTAGGATTAGAGGTTCGCCATAGTGGCGATGTGATAGAGGATTCCGATGCCTGCATCTATGTCACCAAAAAGGCCGTCAATATAAAAATAGAAGATAACAAACTTCGCCAATGCGCCTTTGGCATCTGGATTAACGGCAGCCATAACCCGACTGTAATAAACAACAGCATCACAGGTTATCAGAAAAAGCTTATCTCTGATCGCGGCAACGGCATTCACATCTGGAATATCCAAAAGGGGCTCATTAAGGGCAATCGGGTATTCGGTGTTCGCGATGGCATCTACCTCTCAAACACAGGCACATCATCCATCGAAGACAACATCATGGATAATGTCCGTTTTGGCATCCACTACATGTACAACGATAACAATACCGTGACCGGCAACATCACCTGCAACTCTACCGTTGGGCAGGCGATGATGTTCTCAAAACGCCTTGTTATTAATAACAACGCCATGATCAATAATCGAGATCATGGCATGCTGCTGCGCGCCATTTATGACTCCAAGATCAATGGCAATGTTGCCTATGGAAACAATAAAGGGATATTTATTAACGACTCTGATTTTAATGAGATAACCAACAACTGGGTTGAAAATAACACCATTGGAGTGGCCGTAATGGCAGGTGCTGAAAATACCAAAGTCATTGGTAATAATTTTATATCAAATACCGTGCAGGTGCTTTTTTCCTGGCGTTACTCAATCTATTGGAACAACGAGCAGCAGGGTAACTATTGGAGTGACTATCTCGGCTGGGACTACGATAGCGATGGCGTAGGCGACAGGATATACTACGCCTCAAATAGAATAGATGGCCTAATGCATCGCCATCCAAAAATGAGACTCCTTGCATTAAGCCCCGTTATTCAACTTTTACAAGCCCTTGAATCCCGCTTCCCCGTACTACGATCGGCCAGCGTTATTGATAAAAAACCCGCCATGCAACCAACAATAGCAACACCCAACCAAATTGCCTTTCCAGAAAAGGCGTGCCTGTAAATGTCACCGCCAATCCTATCCCTCTCCGAAGTCAGCAAAAGCTTCCCTGGCAAAGAGGTCTTAAAATCCATCACCCTTAGTATTGCACCGGGGGAATTGGTGGCGCTGGTGGGTAACAATGGCCAGGGCAAAACAACATTGATGAAGCTCATCCTTGGCCTGCTTTCCCTTGATGAAGGCAAAATTCTAATCAATGGCCAAACAACAAAATCAACGCGAACAATCGATCAAAAAGCCCTCTTTGGCTACCTGCCAGAGACCACCGTTTTCTATCCAAATTTAACCGGCCAAGAGACGCTACGCTACTTCTCTTCACTCAAGCAGGGTGCGCCATCCAGAATCGATGAAATATTTAACATCGTGAGTCTGGAGCACGCGAAAAAGCAACGTGTAAAAACCTATTCGAAAGGAATGAAACAGCGCCTAGGACTTGCCCAAGCACTGCTTGGAAATCCGAAATTACTATTGCTTGATGAACCCACAAACGGACTGGATCCCTCTGGCATTCATGAATTTTACCAAATACTCAACCGCCTCAAAACAGAAGGCGTCGCTATTTTAATGTCCAGTCATCTACTTGCCGAAATTGAATCAAGAGCAGACGCACTGGCGCTGCTTAAAAATGGCGCCATTAGCGCCCATGGTTCTATCGACAAACTGATTAACTCAGCCAAGCTACCCAGTATTATCAAATTTCAGAAAGGCATCCATTTCAGCCAAAAGAGGTTAGACCAAATACTTAAACAGCACAACGCAGAAAAAATATATGTTGAACAGAGCAAAGCATTTGTGCTCACTTGCCAACCCGACAATAAGCAAGCATTGTTACTCGCCCTACTCTCTACTAATGAACTAATCACTAAACTCATTGTTAATGATCCAGGGCTAGAGCAACTCTTTCTGCAGTTAAATAGTGGCCTAAAAATTACTTAATAAATATACTCTAATGTCTACGTTTACCATCTTATTTTCAATTGCACGCAAAGAGTTTATCGATCATCTACGCAATGGCTGGATCATTGCTGTTGGCCTAGCTTTTGCCATTTTCTCACTGCTTATCACCTTTGTTGGTTTTGGATTTACCGGCGCTGTCGGCATTGGCCAAGAGCAGAGCACCCTCTTCAGCCTGATCAACCTAGTCATCTATCTTGTTCCTCTGCTAGGGCTGCTACTCAGTTATGATGGAATAGCCGGTGAGCATGAAAGGGGCACGCTAGATCTACTAAGAAGCTACCCCTTCGATACCACTCTTTTACTCTACGGTAAATGGCTTGGTCTATTTATGGTACTCAGCACTACCTTAATTGTTGGATTAACCGCCCCAGCCGCCATCTCTATTTATAGCGGACACACCTTACTGGCATGGACACAGCTGCTCATCACATCCATTTGGCTTGGCGCTATCTTTATCTCCATCTCTATTCTATTCTCTGTTTTAATTTTGAATCGCGGCAAACTTATCGCCATCGCCATTGGCATATGGCTACTCTTTGTTGTCTTATTTGATCTTGGCGTTATCGGCATACTCGTATCCACTGAAGGCAATGTGCCAATGGATCTGGTTAACCTGCTCTTTTACCTCAATCCTACTGCACTCTATCGCCTTCTATCCATTGACCTTATGATGGATGAGGCGATGATTCGACAACTTGGATTGGCGGGACAAATACCCCCAACACCCGCACTTATTGCCGCCATCACAGCCTGGACAATCATCCCGACAGTCATTGCAGGATGGCGCATTCGCACTTTAGAAAAATAGAACGGTACCAAAAGATGGGCAAACAATACCTTACGATTATCTCAACCTTGTTAGCGGTGCTTACACTCTCCAGCGGCTGCAGTGAAAACGGCGATTCAAATACCTTAAGCACACCCACAGATCTAACACGAGATGAAGTCTGCATGCTGGATGGCATGATACTGCTGGATCACCCTGGGCCAAAAGGGCAGATTATTTTTAAGAATGATGAACAACACTTTTTTTGTGATACAAAGGGGTTAATCTCAACCCTCTACGATCAAAACTACAAGACAAAGATTAAACAGGCATTTGTACAAGATTTTGGACGGCGCAAGTGGGGCAGTTATAACAACAACTGGATCAATATAAAAGAGGCCTTTCTTGTGATAGATAGCAATCAATTTGGCGCAATGGGGCCAACCTTAGCCACATTTAGCATCCACACTGATGCCGACAACTTTGCAAAATAATTTGGTGGGAAAGTGCTACCCTTTAACCAATTAAATAAAGAAAAATTTGAGGCTTACCAGAGCCGTATCCGCCAACAGTTGCGGGGCATCATTAGCAACATATCAGCCGCTAATAATAAGGCAACACATTAGCCTGATTAAAAATCAGCTCTTTCTCATTCATAGATTTAAGGCAGTTGAAGCCTACTCAAGAACAACTTCAACTGCCCCATCTGAATTACTGATTATGCGGAACATTCTCTTTGGGCGGCTCATGATTGCCGCTGCGCCACTCCCAGGGCATCACAAATTTTGCACGCCACAAACCCTGCCTCAACTGGCGTGCAACAGCCTGCACACGCTTGTATCTCTTGCTTTGCGCTGGATCATATACGGCCCAACCACTCAATACAGCTTGCTCACCAATATCAATCCGTTGAGGCGGCTCACCAACCCAGCACGTTGCTAATAAAACCCCTTTATCATTGGCTTTGTTACCCTCACAAGTCAATGGATTATGCGCAATTAACTTTGCCAGCTTATCTACTGCAACCACACCACAACGAAATTTAAAATATTTCTTTTTGGTAAAGCAGATCTGATCCAGATCAGGGGCATCCATCTCCTGCATGATAATCCGCCGACCATTAATCTCCAGTGTTTTACCATCAATAACCTTAGCATCCCCTTTAATAATTTGAATCTCTCCATCCACTGGAGCAGTAAATCCAATACTGGGGATAAGCAGCAAAGCTACCATATAAATCCGTGTTACTCGTAATAGTTGAACCATTATTAAACCTCTAGAATAATTCATTACGCCTTGGAGGCAGTTAGCTGCTGCAAGACAAAAAGTGATGCTGTAAATAGCAAAAGCGCGCCACCTTGATGGGCAGAGGCTAAAGAAATAGGCACATGGAGCAACAAGGTCGAAATGCCTAATGTCACTTGAAGCAAAAGAGCACCCAACAAAAGATGCATTCCTAAACGCAGCCTTGGGGTTAATTCAAACCGTTTAGAGCGCCACCAAAATATTGGGATTATAAAAAACAGTAGTGTTGCTAACACTCGATGATCGAATTGCACTGTAGCAATATTCTCAAAAAAATTCGCCCAAAAAGGAACCAGTCGAAAAATACCATCCGGTATAATCTGACCATTCATCAGCGGAAAGGTATTATACGCAAAGCCCGCTTTTAACCCTGCAACAAAACCACCTGATAATAACGTGATAAAAACCAGCCCCGCAATAATACGAGAAGCCCTCAGCATCCGCCTCACGTCACTATAGGAAAATGATGATTCCGTTTTAAAAAAGAGTCCTAAAGCAACCCAAAAGATATAGCCATAAACCAACACTGCCAGTCCAAAATGAGCCGTTAAGCGATATTGGCTCACATGCGGATTGCTAACCAAGCCGCTTTTGACCATGTACCACCCCAGCAATCCTTGCAGCCCCCCTAATACAAACATCATAACCAACTTAGGTGTCAGCGCACGACTAACGCGGCGTGTCGCAATAAAAAATAGCATAGGAAAAAGAAAGAGTATCCCAATAAGTCGACCCAGAATGCGATGTGAATACTCAAACCAGAAAATCGACTTAAATTCCTCTAAATTGAAATGGGAGTTTATCTTCTTGTATTCTGGGGAGTGTTGATAAAGCTGAAAAAGCGCATCCCACTCAACCTCATTCATAGGCGGAAGAAGCCCGGTGATGGGCTCCCATTTCACCATCGAAAGCCCAGACCCTGTCAGCCGTGTAACCCCACCTAGCAAAACCATAGCAAAAATTGCGAGACAACAGACAAACAACCATATCGCAATAGGTCGCTGGCTCATGGTAGATTTCATAGATTCAACTCTGCCCCTACAACTGGGTTCTTAAACAACAAAGACCGTCGATATTACCAAATTGATCCTCACTAGCAAACACAACAAACCAGCAACCATGATAAAAAGCAGGTTAAAATCTGCGACAAATTGACACAGATCAAAAGCAAACGCTACGACCGATGATCTAATGCTTGGGAACCTAAGAATGGGTCGCTGTGGTAATAATTCCCCTTTGGTTTTTAGGGGCTTTTCAGTCACTTACAGGAATATAATCCTCTCCCGCCACACATTAATAAGTGGCTAAATAAACGGGAGATAAGAGTATTTTCCTCTGATTTCAGGCTTTAAACCAGGCTGAAACCAGTAGTGCTGGAAAGATTTAGGATCTAAACGTGCTGTCACTCTAAAACATTTAGGATAACGTACGGATAAACAGCGAAAATTAATTGCCGGTTTACAACACCATTTCGTAACAACATATAAGGAGACAGCCAATGGCTGAAGAAAACAAGCCCGATGAGCAGGAAGATGAAAACATCTCCCCATGGCAACAAATCATCGACAATCCATTTTTGCTACTTTTTATTGGCGTAGCAATGCCTACAGTATTTTATACACTGTGGGGAGTTATGGAAGTCGCTACGATTCCTATCGCGCCATACTAAGCAAGCACAGCTTAGTTACAGAATTCATTTAAATAAGAGGGGAGTAACGCATGACTTCATTTATGCCTCCAGCCCAGAAGAACTGGTGGGCCGTGCCGGTAGGCCGCCAAGAGCTCGTCTGGATTGCCATCGCGCTGGTTTGGTGTCTGATTATGTTTTTCATGATGCCTTTCTGGCACATGTACGGTGATCAGAACATTTCCAACGAGGGTTATCGGGTCACACCGGTCAAATACCAAGCAAAAGTTAACGAAATGATCGAGAAGTATAAGGTACGCGAAGTAGGGGCCATGAAAATCCCCGTAGTTGCACCACCTGATGGCGGCGATGTCTACCTGATGGCGCGTCTTTGGCAGTGGTATCCCATGTTGGAGCTTAAGAAGGACGTAACCTATCGCCTTCACCTGACCTCCATTGATTGGAATCACGGCTTTTCACTACAGCCTGTTAATATCAATCTACAGGTCGTCCCAGGATATGAATTTGTCCTAAACATAACTCCCAATAAAGCGGGTGAGTACACGATTGTCTGCAACGAATATTGCGGCATCATGCACCACACCATGCTGGGCAAGATCTGGGTGAAGGAGTAATTAACAATGGCACAATTTAGACAATGTCCTGATACAGGACTATTTTTCCACAAAGAAGCAGAAAACCTGATGAAGGCTAACGCCGTCGCAGGTGTTGTATGTCTGCTGATTGCCGGCATCCTCGCGCTGCTGGTTGTTCTTACCCGCTGGCCGGCCGTTCACTTACTACCGGCTGATACCTTCTATATGGTATTGACCGCTCATGGTGTCTGTGCGCTGATCTTCTGGATGATTTTCTTCGAGATGGCCATCCTCTACTTTGCAGGCTCTACCTTGCTGCGCAGCAGACTGGCAACACCGCGCTGGGCATGGGCTGGCTTCGTAATGATGATCATCGGTGCCGTTATGACATTGGCCGCAATCTTCGGCGGCAAATCCAGCGTAATGATGACCTCATACGTACCTATGCGTGCAGAACCCAGTTTCTACCTGGGTCTGGTTATATTCGCTGTTGGCGCGCTGATCGGTTGCTTTGTCTACCTGGGCACCTTGGTTGTCGCCAAGAACGAGAAAACCTATGAAGGCTCTGTACCACTGGTCACCTTTGGTGCCACAGTGGCCTGCATCATCGCCATCTTCACCATCGCTTCTGGTGCAGAGATCCTGATCCCAACATACCTCTGGTCTATTGGCTACATCAGCCACATCGATCCAGCCATGTACCGGGTCATCTGGTGGGCACTGGGTCACTCTTCTCAGCAGATCAACGTGGCTGCTCACGTAGCTGTTTGGTATCTGATCGCTGGTGTTATTTTTGGCGCTCGCCCAATGTCAGAGAAGGTCAGTCGAGCTGCATACCTGCTCTACATCTTCTTCTTGCAGTTGGCTTCTGCTCATCACCTGATGACAGATCCAGGCATCAGCTCCGAATGGAAGGTATTCAACACCTCATACGCCATGTATCTGGCCGTATTGGCTTCCATGATCCACGGTCTGACCGTTCCTGGTGCTGTCGAAGTCGCTCAACGCAAAAAAGGGCTGACCAACGGCGCTTTCGAATGGTTGCGTAAGGCACCTTGGGACAACCCCGTCGTCTCCAGCATGTGGATATCTCTGGTAGGCTTCGGCTTCCTGGGTGGTATCTCTGGTGTCGTCATGGGTACTGAGCAAATCAGCATCATCATCCACAACACCATCTATGTACCAGGACACTTCCACGCTACAGTGGTAATTGGTACTACGATAGCCTGGATGGGACTGACCTACCTGCTGATTCCAGTACTGTTCCGTCGCAAGATGATCTTCCCACAGGCCGCTAAACTGCAGCCTTACATCTTTGGTCTGGGCATGTCACTGGTTGCTGTTTTCCATATGGCTGCTGGCACCCTAGGTGTTGCACGTCGTCACTGGGACATGGGATTTGCAGGCAACCCGCTGGGCTTCGAATATCCAGCTACTGCCTACCTGTTAATGGGTATCGCTGGTATTGGTGGTGTCATCGGTGTTATTGGCGGCGCTATGTTCTGCGTCATCACCGTTGGCTCGCTGGTATTCGGTGAGAAGCTACAGAAAGAAGCAGGCCTGTTGCAGAGCTTTGGTGTTCCAATGGCTGATTCAGCCTACACCAATGAGAAACCTGAACGCTTGCCTATGGCTCCAGCTGAAGCCGTAGAGGCAAATCACGGTGAAGCCGGCTTTGAGGCTCCAGGAACCTTTATCCTGGCTATGGTCTTGCTGGTAAGCTTCGTGATTTACTACTTCATTAACTGGAAGTACCTGTCTGAAGTTTGGGGTCTCTCTTAAGCGACCGCTGTAAAGCGGGGCGAATCCAATCTGGATTCGCCCCGTTTTTTTCAAATTTTTTAGCGCAGTTTCAGGTAAGGCGGTATAATTACCTGCTCTGCACAAAAGTAGCACACCTATTCTGATTAAATGGCAGCATTTTAAATTCCACATGGTCAAGCAACTTATCAATCTATTTAAATTACGTATCGGCATTATTATGTCCGTTACCGCCGTTGTTGCGATGGCCATCACCCCAGGCCAGCCTGTGGCGGGCTGGGAGGTAGTAATTCTTGCACTAACTGTACTTATTGCTGCTGGCGGTGCAGGCGCATTCAATCAATACTACGAAATTGACCTCGACATTAAAATGAAACGGACGCAAGGGCGTCCATTCATCAACGGGGATTTCCAACATAACCGCCTTTGGTTATTTCTAATCTCTGGCCTAGTACTCGCTGGCGTAGCGGGTGCAGGTTTGGCGCTAAACGGCATGGCCGCCTTATTCATCTTTCTTGGTGCTTTCTTTTACGCCATTGTATATACCGTCTTACTCAAGCGCCGGACATGGCTCAACATCGTTATCGGTGGAGCATCCGGAAGCTTTGCTGTATTGGCTGGAGCGGCTGTTGTTGACCCTAGTAGCATCGGGCCCATCCCAACACTGCTCGCCGTTGTCCTTTTTCTTTGGACACCCTCACATTTTTGGAGCCTAGCTATCGCCCAACACGACGATTATGCTGCCGCTGGCGTACCGATGCTTCCTGTTGTGGTTGGTGATAAAACTGCGGCTAAAGCTGTGCTGTTCAACACACTAGTTCTGGTCAGCGTATCCATATTGCCCTTCTTCTTTGGGCTAAGCTGGATCTACCTTTTTGGTGCTATAACAGGCGGCGGCTATTTCATCTATCGCAATATCCAACTAGTAAATGACACATCACGTAAAATGGCGATGATAAGCTTCTTTGCCTCACTCGTTCAGCTAGGACTTTTACTCATATGTGCCGTGCTGGATGTCAGCTTACTCGATTAAACCTGAACCCCCATGCAATCATGCCATCAATCAAACTTATCATCAGCGCACTTTTCATTGCCCTAACTCTTTTTTCCTCTGCACATGCGCAACTACCTGCAATTACCCCCTCGCCCAGCACAACTAACTTAAACGCCCCCAGATTTGATTATAAAAAAGCACTAAAAACCAGCCAGCAGGCTATTGGCAACAAACTGAGCAATCACCGATTTATGACCAGCACCGGCGATGTACTGTTCATGCAGGAGCTACGAGGTAAGCCATTGATCATTAGCTTGGTTTACACCAGCTGCTTTCATACCTGCCCCATGACCACGCGCAATCTGGCCAAGGTTGTTGAAAAAGCCAAGGAAGCCTTAGGCGACCAAACCTTTAATGTTGCCCTGATTGGCTTTGACGTGGCAAATGACACACCGAGTACAATGCGCTATTTCGGCCGTCAGCATGATGTCAATGGTGATGGTTGGAAGCTACTCAGCACAGATCAGGCTACCCGGGATCTGCTTATCAAAGAGCTGGGATTCCTCTATTTTCCATCAATACGTGGATTTGATCACCTTGTGCAATCCACCATAGTGGATGCCGATGGCATCATTTACCGACAGGTTTATGGGGAGGTATTTGATATACCACTCCTCATCGAACCTCTAAAGGAACTGGTATTTGGACAACCTTCGTCTGTAAAAACATTACTCAGCAACATGGTGAATCGAGTAAAACTCTTTTGCACCACCTATGACCCTGTTCGGGATACCTATAATTTCGACTACTCTCTGTTTATTGGAATTCTGATCGGCTTCTCTATAATCGCTTCAGGCATTGTATTTATCGTACGTGGATGGAAGCGTACCACACGATAATCATATGATTTCACTACCTCTCCAAGCTGACTCCCAAACGGCATTCTTCAGGCAATGAAAATAAATGACGAATCCATCAGCAAATGGTAATATGGCTGCCACTAATCCTGACAAAATTAGTCAACATTATTCAGGTGTCTATTTGCCCACCGTTTAAACCCATACCGCGAGGATCACACCATTGAAATCAAGCACTAACCCCATCAAACGCGGCTACCTCTATCTGGAAGAGTGGTTTAATGCATCTTTTGGTGAAGCTTGGAATCCGCTCTACCACCTTGGGCCACTCACCTTCTTTTTCTTTTGGATAGCACTGGTTTCTGGTCTCTATCTCTATATTTTCTTCCATACCACCGTTGATAATGCTCACGCCTCACTTGAAGCGATTGTTCATGGGCATGTGCTCGGGATTGGCAGCCTAATGCGCAGCCTGCATCGATATGCTTCTGATGCAGCCATCGTGACCATCATGTTGCATGTTTTCAGAGAATTCTCACAAGATCGCTATCGCGGCACTCGCTGGTACTCCTGGTTTACCGGCATCCCCACACTCTGGATGGTTGCACTCCTTGGTATCACCGGTTACTGGATGGTATGGGATGAATTGGCGCTATACGTTGCAATGGGCGCATCTCATCTACTCGATGTTTTGCCCATCTTTTCTGACTCAATGGCACGTAACTTTCTACCAGGAAACCTGAGTGACCGTTTCTCTACACTGCTGGCCTTCTTGCATCTACTTGGGCAGCCCATGATTTTAATCTTCATGCTCTGGTTTCATGTCAAGCGCCTGACTCACGTTGAAGTCAGTGCCCCAAAAGGGCTAGCCATTGGTTGCTTTATCGCTTTGACAGTCCTCTCTATCTATTCACCGGCTCTTAGTCATGCCCCTGTCAACCTATCAAAGATACCCACTGAACTTCAACTGGATTGGTTTTATCTTAATATTTTCCCGCTTTTACAATACTGGTCTCCTGGCGAGGTTTGGCTGCTGGTCACTGGTATTACGACCTTTATGCTGTTCATGCCCTGGATGCCAAAAAAGAATGAAGGCATCCCAGCAGTTGTTGATTTAGAACACTGTAACGGCTGCGGTCAATGTGTAACCGATTGTCCCTTCGATGCCATCAGCCTGCAACCCCGCACCGACGGTGCAAAATGGGAAAGTGAAGTTATCATACATGCTGAGCTATGCGCTGCCTGCGGCATCTGCACCGGCTCATGCCCGTCATCCACCCCATTCCGTAAAATAACTGACGGGGGAAGCCTGAAAACCGGCATTGACATGCCTGGCCTAACGCTGGATAAATTCAAGCAGCAGACCGATGAAGTGCTGGCGAAATTGACTGGCGACAATAAGATCATCACCTTTGGCTGCAAGCACGGTTACGACATTGATGCCTTCAGCGCCCCTAATGTCGGCACCTTGCACCTCTTTTGCACAGGCATGATGCCCGCATCACTTGCTGAATATGCACTCAAAAATGGCGCTGATGGGGTTGTTATTTCTGGCTGCCGCCATGGCGATTGTTACTACCGATTTGGTAACCACTGGATGGATCTTAGAATACAAGGTGATAGAAAGCCTGCACTCCGCACAAGGGTGGATAGGGATCGAATCAAAATTCTTGGTGGCGCAGACATTGATGGTAAAAAGCTACACAAACAGTTCTCTGCCTTCCATGCTTCTCTTGGAGAGAAAACAGCTACACCCTCTACAGCGGCAGCCCAAGAGGTAAGCCATGACTAATAATCCAGCCGTTCGTTATCTTTTACAGGCCGTTAATCTATTTCTTTTTATAGCGCTGATTGCTGCATTCTCCTCAGGCCCCACCGTCAGGCAACTTGAAGAGGGCATGGCAGTCATCACACTGGCCTTTGGTCATGCTGGCGAACCAGTACGCGCCTGCCACAAGCGCACACCGGAGGAACTAGCCGCACTAGCCCCCAACATGCGCGCACCCATGGACTGTCCTCGTGAACGCTCCATCATCAAGGTCGAGCTGTTGATGGACGGAGAGCTTATCCACAACATCGTTGCACCACCACCGGGGGCGTTTAAAGATCAAGGTGTCGATGTATATGAAAACGTCACCGTGCCCGAAGGCCATCATGAATTTACCGTGCGCATGAATGATGATGCTCAAACAGAGGGGTTTACCTACAGTAATAATTACTCCGTAAACTTAGCGCCCGCTCAACTGCTATTTATCGACTTTAGCCAGCAGAAAAATGGATTTATTTTTAACTAAATGACTCAACACTTCTCCCTCGACATCTCTGCGGATCGCACAATCCGCAAACAAACCACCGCGTGGCTGATTCTCGCCCTTGCCTCACTGGTTATTGGCGGCCTGTTTGTCATCCTAATTGTTCTCTCTCGGACACAGGGCATTCAAGATATCATCCCCTGGGTGGACTTTTTTAAGACCGCCCTCGTGGTACATGTCGACATGACAGTGCTGGTTTGGTTTCTCGCCTTTGCCGGCGTTTTTTGGAGCCTGAATAGCAACAACAGCTGCCCCTCCTGCGGGTGGCCGCCTATCTTTCTAGCGGCACTCGGGATGCTAGGAATAACCGCATCACCTTTTCTCGGGGCTGGCAATCCATTGATGAACAACTATGTTCCAGTGCTACAAGACCCGATATTTTTTGTAGCTCTCGGCATCTTCGGACTGGGGTTCACCCTACAGATACTTAGCGGCCTAATCCATTCCAAGCCTGTAGGCAAATTCATGGATGGTAACGCTGCGCTTCGATTTGGACTCTACACAGCGCTGATTGCCGCACTGATCGCCATCATGTCAATTGGCTGGTCTTACAGCATGATGCCCGCGGAGATTGAGGGGCAGCACTATTATGAGCTGCTATTTTGGGGGGGTGGCCATGTCATTCAGTTTACCCACACCCAGCTGATGTTTGTGGTCTGGCTATGGCTGGCGAGCGTCTCCGGTGTTGCCATTAAGGCCAATCCCCGTATCATTCTTATCCTCTTTACCATTGGTGTCATACCAGTTCTATTTGCGCCGGTTATCTACCTCATCTATCCTGTAGAAGATCCAGGTTATGCCATTACCTTTACCTGGCTAATGAAATACGGTGGCGGGCTTGCCGCATTGCCACTGGGGCTTATTCTTATTAGCTCGCTCTTTAGTGCTGACAAGGCATCTGACCTCTATCGGGCAGAGCGCTCCGCATTGATCTTCTCAATTCTGCTATTTGGTACTGGCGGCATCATTGGTTTCATGATCACAGGCAGCAACGTACGTGTGCCGGCACACTATCACGGCTCAATCATCGGCGTTACCATGGCATTTATGGGCATTACCTACTACCTCCTGCCGCGGCTTGGCTTTCGCAAACCGATGGGGAAATGGGCGCTACGACAACCTGTTATCTATGGCGGTGGACAGATGATCTGGGTGCTTGCCATGGCCTATACTGGAGGGCATGGCGTTCAACGCAAAACAGCTGGAGCTGCTCAAGGGCTAAAGAGCATGGGCGAATATATCGCTATGGGGTTGATGGGCATCGGTGGGATTATTGCCATTACCGGCGGTATAATATATCTCGTTGTGGTCTACAAGGCCATGCGCCCAGAAAAAGAAACCGCTACTTAAAACTGCAACCTCTGTACTACAAAAGAAAGGCCACGCATTAATAACGCGTGGCCTTTTTCATTTACTCCGCAACATCAAGTGGCGGCAATGCGGAAGAGCGCACAGGCTCGGTTGGCATTGGACCACCTATCGGCTCAGCTTGCTCAGTGTTAACTGCGCCATCTCCATTGGGCAGCACGTCAGCAAAAAAGTACTGTATGCCTTCAAAAACCGATAGAGAAAGCACCATTATAATTATAAAAAAGGCGATACTTCTGGCGGCAAACGGTTTCCCCCGCCGCTTTTCAAGCGCAACCAATATCCGATCTGACAGCACATAAAGCACAACCGCTGTCACCGTATACATAAGCATCTGCAACATATTTTCTTTTCACCTCATCATTTTCAAACTATCGGATATAGGGATACAAACCTATATTGGGTTACTCATCTTACGTCAGCGCCACGCGTGCTGGGTAAAGATGAAAAGCCATAAGGTAGACAACAACACCACTCACGCTAACATAGATCCAGAGTGGAAATGTCCAACGTGCGATACGCTTATGACGTTCAAAACTATCTCGTAATGCATGAAAAGCAGAAGCAATGACCATCGGTACAATCAAAGCAGCAAGAATAACGTGGGAGGCCAAAATAACGAAGTAAATAGGGCGCACCCCACCCTCTCCTGCAAATTTAACATTTCCTACCTGGCCGTGATAGATAAGATACGAGACCATAAACAGTACGGAGACCACCAATGCTGCAATCATGAATTTCTTATGCTGTACACGGTTACCCTGACGAATATTGTAGTAAGCAAGGCTAATCAGGCAAACCGTTGTAACATTCAATCCTGCTTGCAGGTGAGGCAATATTGGGATGATGTTCACTACTTGCCCTCACACTTATCTTTCAATGCTGGCTTGGAAGCCGCCTTATTTTTGTTCCACTCTTTTCTTAATAGCGCAAGAAATACAATGACCAGTGTAATATTAAATATAATGGCACCAATGATAAATCCCGTCACCTCTCGTGGCTCATCTACACCCGCAACAACAGAGGGGCTCCCCTCTCCCCATACCAAGGAACTAGCCACCAAAAGAGGGATAGCAAGCAGTTGCTGGCAGGGAGATTTAAAGAATACATCGACGACACGATACATAAGGTTTACCTGAATCTGTATTAAGCAAGTGATTGTATCAAAAATTCGATATCACTTTCGTATCAAACAACTATCCAGGCAAAAATCAGTTGCGTAGCTTTAAAATATCCAGGTACTGCTCCGTGATTACTTTTGGCTTATGAGGGGGAGAGAAGGCGCCATGAACCTGCTGCTTTGGCCCAATCAGATAGATGGAGCCCGTATGATTAACTTGGTAAGCACCATGCTCATCTGGTTCACCTTTAATATAACCTGCACTCAGCTGAAGAGTGAGTGCATCAATTGCCTCAATCGACCCTGTAAATCCAGCAAAATTTTTGTCAAAGTATTCCACATACTCAGCAATATGCTCTGGCATATCACGATCTGGATCAACAGAGACAAAAACAATCTGTGTCTTTGCTTGAATCTCAGGGTTCTCTGCAAGGCTATCATAGACGGCCTTCATAACAGAGAGTGTCATCGGACAGACATCTGGGCAGCTAGTGTAGCCAAAAAATAGTAACGTCCACCTATTTTCCAACCGTGCTAGATCCAAAGCATCTCCATCTACTCCGCTTAATTCAAAAGCAGTCAACTGTCGAGGTTCCGGCCAAAGCACCGCCTGCAACTCTGCGGGCAAGATTATTTTTGCTGGGGCTTTAAATAAAAAAACTGAGGCAAACAATAAGACGATAATACCAATACCAACCAAAGCCTTCATTAGGCTGCTTTTTGATTCAGAACTCATACTCTGGGGGTCTCACTGTAAATTAACCAATAGCACTTGTGACAATATTCCACACTCTCTGGATCACTCATGTTCAAAATAGTTCATCCAACACACCAGAAATTAGATCCAGTAAACGCATCTTAAAGAAAACCCACTACCCATAGCTATCTAACCATTTGTTCTCGCAAGATATGCTGTGATTAAAACCAGGGCAGTGAACAACAGCACATTCTGGGCAAAGGTTTTAATCAAGATAGATTTAATCTCACCATCCAACGCTTTAGACGCACTTGTACGCTCAGATGCTGGCAACTTATCAACCTCAAGGTATTTATCCTTTTTAACCCTTATTTGATCCACCCCTTGTGTCAAACAGACCACGAGAATAGCCATGCCTATCCCTTCAGGCGTATAGGTAAAGTATGTAGGGCCTAACCAGCCCATTAATGCATGCATTAATACATTCCACAACATGATCGCTCCACTCTTCCACTTTAGCCAACTCTAGCATGCCAACAACGCAGTATTGATGGAATGCTAGTGTAACCGGTTTAAATAACCCAAGGCGAAAAAAAAGCCCGCCAGAAGGCGGGCTTTTTTGTTACTACAGCACGACTATCGGCAAACAGCGCCCTTTGTACGAACCACTTGGTAAGCACGACCAAGGTAGCTAAAAGGGACACTCCAAACATGCACCATACGTGTAAATGGGAAGACCAAAACCAATGTCATACCAAAAAACATATGCAGCTTATAAACAAAGCTCACATCTTTCAGCAGCGTTGGATCTACACTCAATGTAATAATGCTTTTTATGTAATCGGCTAAAGCAATCATTGTTGCAGCATCCTGGTGACTCGCATGGTACATAGATGCAGGTATTGTCATCAGACCAAGAAAAGCTGTT
>JAJRWL010000092.1 GCA_024276875.1 Gammaproteobacteria bacterium | reverse complement strand
TTCTGGCAATATCTACAGGATAGGTTGGATGCGAAAAAACATCAGATACCTGATTTATCAGAACTTTTAAAGCAGCGGGCTGTGGCTGCCACAGGTTATTGAGAAGTTACTGTAATGCCTTTTTCAACTGATTTTTCTAGGTTCAGACACCTTTTTCCAGGCTTTGGTGAGGTTTTAGGGGCTATTTGCGATGCTTTCGGCTAACCCAACTCACTAATACAATAGAACCCATCATGGCACTGATGATGGTTGTTTGCTGGTCAGCACCCAGCCATTTAGCACCCAACCCAAAAACAGCTGCACCTAGCCCACTAAAGGCAAGGGCTCGCATAAAACGGCAAAACGTGCAGCCCGCGCCGCTCTTTTTCTTTTTTTTCATGCCATAACAGCAGTGGGCGACAGGCTTACATATTCACGCGAGCATTCGATATGCCTATCTAACGGACTGCCTTCAGGAAAATCCTGCGCAATCAGCCAGATTTGGGTAATCTCATCGCTCAATTGTGGCAGCACTTCCAAGGTACTCAAGGTGCGTTCTGCATCAAAGAAGGCGAAAGGTTCATCCAGAAAAATAAATTGCCTACCGGTCATGGCACTGTCGATCAGTTTTTGTGACAGCGCCAATCTAACCGCCAACATAATCTGGCGCTGTGTACCGCTAGAGACCTCATCCAAGGCAGTAAAATCACGTTTTTGATTGGAGAAGACCTGTACATTCAGCTCTTCATCAATCTTGAGGTGCTCATAGCGCCCCTTGGTGAACATAGGTAATGTATGCCCAACCAGCTCGCGCAGATCACGATTAAACCGCTGCGACAGGGTGGTTTCCGCTCCGACTAATAGTGCTTCTGCCAGCTGTTTTACCGCAATTTGATGTTGATATTCGGTGGTTTTTTCCTGCTCATCTTTACTTGACTGAACCAGCTCATTAGCCTGTATGACACGCACCTGCTCTTGGCTTATCGCGGCTGTCAGCCGCTCTATCTTATCGCGTCGGATTTGGCTCTGTTCACCCAGTTGATACAGCTCTCTATCGACCAACTCACGCGCCTCCTCCGGTTCTGCGGCATATTCTGCTATCGCTGCATAGACCCCCGTAAATTCTGTTTGGGCAGAAGCTAAATCACCCGCGGTATCTGCTATCTCTTCATCCTCCGCCACATCACGAGAAGGGATCTCTAACGAGGGAATACCCCCCATTTGTAGCGTCATTAATTTTCTTGCCAGACTAACAGGGGCATCACTTAAACCTTCAATCCGATTTTTCATGATAAACAAGCCACCGATAGCGATGACCAACATCAGCCCCGAAAGCGCACAAAACTGCACCCACATGTAACCATCAGGGTCATAAGGTTGCATGGCAAAATAGCCGGATGTCACCAGCCCCAGTGTGAGCAGCGTGCATAAAATCCGCATGGAGCGACGGCCACGGTAGGCTCTCTCAAGACGAGGAATATTCTCTTCATAAGCGGTAGCCGCCATACCCAGTGCTAACATAAGCTGATCACTCTCTTTTTGTTCATGGGTCAGCTCGCTGAGCTCGCTCTCAAGTGCTTGCAAATGTCCCTCTTCAATATCCAGCTCTTCAAGCTTGGTTGCAATTGTAGTGATCTCTGTATCACTCTCTTCAACTGCCACTTGCACCTCTTGAATCTCACGCTGTATATCCGCAATAACAGCCTCAAATGTGCTCAGACCCGCCATTGTTTTTACCGCTTGGCTGTTTCTGTGTGGCGTGGTGATCTCACGCTGAGCCAGATAGAACGATTCAATAAATTCATCATAGTCATACCCCAATAATTGAAGCATGGCTTCAGCCACCGCCTGCACACCGGATGCAAGTGGTTTTTCAAGGTCATCAGCTCGACATAAACGCGCACTGTGCCGCCCATTATTATCCAAAAAACGATTGATCTGGTATTGATCACCCTCTGCTACCGCAAAGGTAAGATTCACTGTGCAACGTGTCTGTCCCCAACAGATAATTTTATCGGGTGTCTCTGAGCCAAATGAGTAGGTGCGACCAAACAGTGCAAAGCAGATGGTCTCGCCAATGGAGCTTTTGCCTGATTCATTCTGGCCACTGACCGCAATAATCCCCTCTGCTGGTAGATCTGACAGCTCCAGACTTGCATATTTGAGTACATTCTCAGCAGAAAGAGCAATAACAATCACTTCACACTCCTTCGCATACGCACCTGTAATTTTCGTTTGGCCAGTTTGACCGCCTCTGCAAAGAGCGCCTCATCAAAAGCTTCGCCTGAATTACTTCTCCGCTCGCACTCATCGTCACAATAGGCATTAAAATGTGCTTCTGGTCCACGGATGGCTGAAGAGCTAAGGGGTTTGCTTTGATCTTTTTTGAGCATGAAAATCTATTTCCAACGATGACTATAAATATACTTTAAATAAATGAGGTACGCATTCTGCCACAGAGTACTACTCAAAAATACGAAACCTGGCGGTTAAATCAGCCAGATCTACCCCACTCAGCTCCAAGTTAAGCTGAGTATCCAACGCGAGCGGCTTGGAGAGACGCAGCTTTGTCTCCATTGCCAGTGCTGGAATGATGATCGTAGCCCGCTGATTTTGCAGCTCAACCACCACCCCCTCACCTCGCCATTTTGGGTTGCGTTTAAGATAGATCAGCTTCCAATGCAGATTAGAAAAGCGCTCTGCCTTACGCACGCTGCCGGTCACCGCAGAAACCGCTGCCATTCGTTCTGTCACGGCCTTTATTGGCAACAACTCTCCACCCGAAAGGTGTGCCGTTAATTGCTGATGCACAACCAGATCAGCATAGCGCCGCAGTGGACTGGTTGCGCGGCAATAGATCGCCAAACCCAAACCCGCATGCCTACCTGGCGTACAAACAGTTTGGCTGGGTTTTAGTGATCGACGACAGGCATACATGGTCGCCAAACTGTGAGGGGGGGCGGTCATACTCGAGGCTGCTTGAGTGGCAAATGGGATAGGGATCTCCCGCTCCTGCGCAAAGCGTGCCGCCGCCTCGCCTGCCATTAACATGGCATTGGTTACCATCTCTCGGCTCTTTTTTCTATCCAGCGGTTCTATCTGTACCTCTTCATTTAACAGCTGCACACGCACTTCAGGCAGATCAAGTTGCAGCGCCTCGGCTGCCTGCCGCCGCGCATAATAGCGTTGTGTTAAACGCTGTAGCTGATCAAGGGGGGCTGCACACAGTTGACTATCTGCCTCTGCATAACTGAGACGCTTGACCTGCACCCAACTGCGTGTCACTTGAATATCGGTCAGTTCGGTATCCTCTGTCAGCCGAAAGCCAAATGAGAGTGCAGGTGAGGTTTCAGACAACCCCAATCCCAGCTGTTCCGTTACCGTCCAAGGCAACATCTGCACCGTGGTTTCCGGCAGGTAGAGACTGGCCGAACGAGCACGAGCTTCCAGATCCAAGGGAGAGTCAGGGGCAACCAACGCAGCCACATCCGCAACATGCACCCAGATGCGATCACCGTCCAAACTGATCGCATCATCAGGGTCTTGATTACCTTCATCATCAATAGCGAAGGCGGGAAGATGGGTTAGATCAACCCGCTCATCATCTGGCAATGACGGTAGCGCAATATCAGGGGATGTAAGGGGTTGATTTAAACGCTGTGGATAGGGGTTAAAGGTCGGCTGCCAATAACCCAGGCTAACTAACAGACGGTGGGCGTTTTCAGCTGTTTGCTGTCGTTCAAGTATCTGTAAAATGCGGCTGCTTTTACTCTGCTTAAGGGCAAGTCGTTCCACTTCAAGCAGGTAATGGTGGTCTTGTGGAATGATTTTAGAGGCGTTTAGGCGGGCTAAAAATGCAGACCACGCCTGCTCTGCTACCGCTTTCTCTTGTCGTTGTTTGTGGTCTAATTCAACCTGTTCTGCTGAGCGTGCATGAATGCAGTCCGGCTTCCCCTCAAAATAGAGGCCGTCCGCTACCAGCTGCCAGGTTGTCCATGCCGTCATGGGGGTATATTCACCGTAGATCAATTCAGATAACTCTGACAAATTTGTCTCACTCTCTGCCAATAATTCCCAGGCTTCGGTGATCTCGCCCTCACAAGATTTTAGCTCAGAGAGTGCAGCCAGCGGCCCAGGATGTAGCAGCGAAAGGTCTTTGGGGCGTACACGTTTCAATTTTGCCCCCTCCAGCTCAATCTCAATCTTATCCGTGACACTGAGAACACGGGCAGGACGAATCTTATACAACGCCAAACTGCCTAGTTTAAAATTATTTTCCTGCATTGGGGATTAGTTACTTTGCGTTAAAAAAAATTAATGCGATTATAGAGGTTTACTCACTATCCTGCCAAAATCATGAACAATAATTGGAAAATATTTCTTGAATCCCAGGCTGCCACCATGACGGATGATGGCTGGGTCAACTTTGAACAGAACAGACAAACATCAGCCAGCGCGCTCTGTGATCTATCACAACTGGGGCTGATTCGTATCACGGGTAGAGACCGCATGGATTTCCTGCAAGGGCAGTTCACCAGCGACATTCGTGAGCTAACCCCCGAGAAATGCCAGCTCAGCGCCTACTGCAACCCTAAAGGGCACATGCTAGCGAGCGGCTGGTTCTTCTGTCGTGGTGATGAGATATTTTTCCAACTGCCTAGCACAACCCTTCCTGCGGTGCTCAAACGGCTCTCCATGTTTGTGCTGCGTTCAGAGGTAAAACTGACCGATGCAGGCGAAACATTGATCCGAATGGGTCTTATCGGGGATCAAGCAGCAGAGCAACTGGGCAAACTCATACCCAATATACCGACAACACCACAGCAGGTGGTACAAGCAGATGATTTAACAGTGATTCAACTGCCTGGAAGCGTGCCACGTTTTGAAATTATTGGCAGCGAAGCTGCTATCAAAAAGATTTGGGGAGCGTTGGCAGAAGAGGCTCAACCTACCAGCTCCCACTTTTGGGCACTACAGGATATTCGTGCAGGCATCCCTACCATCTATCCCTCTACCGTTGAGGCATTCATACCCCAGATGGTCAACATGCAGCTGCTGGATGCCATCAGTTTTACCAAAGGCTGTTACTGCGGCCAGGAGATTGTGGCACGCACCCAACACCGTAGAACACTCAAACGCCGCATGTATCTGGCACATATCAGCGGTGATCATCCCCCCCGTGCAGGAGATGCACTATTCTCTCAAAGTGCAGAGCACGGCAAATCAGCCGGCATAGTCGTCGATGCTCAACCTACATCTGAAGGCGGCTATGATGCCTTAGTCATGGTGCAGATCCCCTGCGTTGAAGCCGATGATATTTATCTCAAAAAAGCGACAGGTGAAAAACTGGATTTTAGGGAACTCCCGTACGCTTTCACCCCTGATTAAAACAAAGTTTCTACACCGAGCGACTGATTAGATACTAAACTAAACCACATAAACTCTTTCATACTAGAAAGCCCATAAAAATGATCACTGATGAAGATTTTTTAACCCAATTACAAGCCGCCATTCAAGATAATAGTGTTGTACTCCCCACCCTTCCTGAGGTTGCACTGCGGGTGCGTGATGCGGTTGAACAGGATGATTCAACAGCTCAGGAGATAGCTGAACTGGTTGCTACCGATGCAGCGCTCTCAGTACGTCTTCTTCAAGTCGCCAACAGCCCACTGTACGGTGGGCGAGTCGTCATCGACAGCATCCAAATGGCCATCACTCGGCTAGGCACTCGCATGGTAAAAACCCTGGTGGTTAACCTTGCCATGAAGCAGATCTTTCAACCAACAACCCCAGCATTAGAGCAGCGCCTGCGCCAGCTGTGGGAGGAGAGTATTCAAGTAGCGGCTATTAGCCGAGCACTGGCTCATCAAATCCCACACCTTGATGCAGAGCAGGCGATGCTGGCGGGCTTGATCCATAGTATTGGTTCACTGCCTATCCTTATAATGGCTGAGAATTTTCAAGAGCTGATAGGCGATGAAGAGCGACTGGATAGCTTGCTTGTAAAGCTATCACCCATCATTGGTCATCAAATCCTTGAAACTTGGAATTTCCCCGATACGCTGATATCAGTGCCGGCTCATTACACCGATCTCACCTATGACAGTGGGGAAAACGCCGATTATGTTGACCTGGTACAGGTTGCCACCCTGGAGTGCAATACAGGTGCAGCGAAGACAACGGAACCCGCCGAGTGGGCACAAGCACCCGCCTTCACTAAGATTGGCTTAGATCCTGAGGTCTCTGTGATCGAGATTGAAGGGGTTGCAGCACAGGTGGCAGAGGTCGAACAGATGTTTGAAATATAAGGCTTACCGCAAGCCTAAACCTCCACATCGGCTTATGCCTATGTGGAGGGGTTATGGGTTATTCAGCCCGCATATGAGGAAACAACAACACATCACGGATAGAGGGTGAATGTGTAAACAGCATGACCAATCGGTCAATGCCAATCCCCTCTCCTGCCGTTGGTGGCAAGCCGTGCTCTAAAGCACGCACATAATCCGCATCAAAATGCATCGCCTCATCATCACGCGCGGCACGCTCATCGAGCTGTCGTTGAAAACGCTCAGCCTGATCCTCAGCATCATTCAGCTCAGAAAAGCCATTGGCAATCTCACGCCCACCCACAAAAAACTCAAAGCGATCCGTTACAAAGGGGTCATCATCATTACGACGAGCCAACGGTGAAACCTCTGTTGGGTAGGCGGTAATAAAGGTGGGAGCCATCAAACGATGCTCGGCCACCTTCTCAAAGATTTCAATCTGCACCTTGCCCAAGCCATAGATATCTTTCAGTGGTATCTGCAACTTCTCTGCAATCGCCCGCGCCCGATCCAGATCATCCAGGTCTGCTTCTGTCATATCTGGCATGTACTTGAGAATGGCCTCTTTTACCGTCAAGCGCATAAAAGGCACACCAAAATCATAGCTTTCACCCTGATATTGAATGGTGGTTGTACCCAACACCTCTTCGGCCATGCCCCGCAACATCTCTTCTGTCAGATTCATCAGATCCTGATAATCCGTATAGGCTTCATAGAATTCCAGCATGGTAAATTCTGGATTGTGGCGAGTGGATAACCCCTCATTACGGAAATTTCGGTTGATCTCGTAGACCTTTTCAAAACCGCCCACAACCAATCGCTTTAGATAAAGTTCCGGTGCAATACGCAGAAACAGATCCATATCCAGCGCATTGTGTTTGGTGGTAAAAGGACGAGCCGCAGCGCCACCGGGCACTGCCTGCATCATAGGGGTCTCCACTTCCAGGAAGTCACGGCTATTTAAAAAGTTACGGATGTACTGCACCATGCGCGTACGAACACGAAAGGTCTCCCGCGTGGCCTCATTCATAATAAGATCAACATAGCGCTGGCGATAGCGCTGCTCTTGATCCGTGAGACCATGATATTTTTCAGGCAGGGGACGCAGAGATTTTGTCAACAAACGGATACTGTCACACCGTACCGAGAGTTCCCCTGTTTTGGTTTTGAATAGCTGCCCTTCTGCACCCAGAATATCGCCCACATCCCAACCTTTTTTAAATTCAGGGTAGACACCTTCGGGCAGGTTATCTCGCTGCACAAAGAGCTGGATACGCCCTGACATATCCTGAAGATGAGCAAAGCTGGCTTTCCCCATCACTCGACGGCTCATCATACGCCCTGCAATGCAGACTCGAACACCTAAGGCCTCTAGCTCTTCGGGGGTTTTTTCCTCGTATTCGGCCATGATTTCACCCGCAACGGTGTTGCGCCGAAAATCATTAGGAAAGGCAACACCTTTTTCACGCAGCTCAGTCAACTTGGCACGACGCTGTGCAATCAGTTTATTTTCATCTTGGGTCTGTTCAGTCATAGTTAATTCAGCTTTAATTTAAGAATAATATTACAGCCCACTTTTCAGGCTGGCTTCAATAAATAGATCCAATCCACCATCTAAAACCGCTTGGGTATTGCCAGTTTCAACGCCAGTGCGCAGATCTTTAATACGGGACTGATCCAATACATAAGAGCGGATCTGGCTGCCCCAGCCAATGTCAGATTTACTATCTTCCACCTCTTTTTGACCTGCTTTGCGCTTCTGCATCTCCAATTCATAGAGTTTGGCTTTAAGCTGTTTCATGGCCGTTGCCTTATTCTTATGTTGGGAGCGATCATTCTGGCACTGTGCAACCGTATTCGTTGGCACATGGGTGATGCGTACTGCAGATTCTGTTTTATTCACATGCTGCCCACCTGCCCCACTGGCGCGATAGACATCAATTCGCAGATCCGCTGGATTGATCTCTATCTCAATATCATCATCAATCTCTGGAGAGACAAAAACAGAGGCAAAAGAGGTGTGGCGACGGTTGCCCGAGTCAAATGGTGACTTTCTCACCAGACGATGCACGCCAATTTCGGTACGCAACCAACCAAAGGCATACTCGCCTTCAAAATGAATGGTTGCACCTTTGATGCCCGCCACATCACCCGCCGAGCATTCAATCAGTTCAGTCTTGAATTCACGCTGCTCACCCCAGCGCAGATACATCCGCAGTAACATCTCGGCCCAATCCTGAGCCTCAGTGCCACCAGAGCCGGCCTGAATATCGAGGAAAGCACTGCAAATATCAGTCTCTCCAGAGAACATGCGGCGAAACTCCAGTTCGACCACCTGCTTTTCATAATTTTCTAGATCTTCAACAACAGAATCAACCGTCTCTTCATCGCCCTCTTCAACGGCCATATCCAGCA
>JAJRWL010000091.1 GCA_024276875.1 Gammaproteobacteria bacterium | reverse complement strand
CATGAGCAGATAAAATAAGGTTGTAGTTAATGGTGCGACTCCCATGCGTTTTGCCTCTTTAGGCAGTGGCAGCCGAGGCAATGCCACTCTGGTAGAGGCAGGTGGCACTCGGTTGTTGATAGATTGCGGTTTCTCTGCACGAGAAACGGAGCAGCGGCTAGCGCGATTAGGTGTGACGGCTGATACGTTGGATGCGGTGCTGGTTACGCATGAACATGGTGATCACATCCGCGGAGTGGGGGCGATGGCTCGTCGATATCAGCTGCCCGTTTGGATGTCGAATGGCACACGGCGTAGCCACCAATGTGGCAATCTTCCAACCCTTAATAGCTTTAGCAGTCACCAGCTCCCCTTTATGATTGGTGATATTCAGATTGCGCCCTTTCCTGTCCCGCATGATGCAAAGGAGGCGGTTCAGTTCATCTTTACAGCAAACCAGCTAAAATTTGGTATGCTGACAGATAGCGGCGTCATTACCCCCCACATTGTTGAACGATTACAGAATTGTGATGCATTGATGCTGGAGTGCAATCATGATGTGGAGATGCTGGCTAGTGGCCCCTATCCACCACAGCTTCAAGCACGGGTAGGGGGCAATTTGGGGCATTTAAGCAATGGCCAGGCCGCTAGCTTGCTGCACAAGATTGACCATGCTCGATTGCGTCATTTGATGGCTGCACACCTCAGTGAAAAGAATAACAGGCCACAACTGGCTGAAGCGGCGTTGCTAAACATCTCTCCGCAGCTTGAAACTTGCCTGACGCTATCGGGACAGCACACGCCAACAGATTGGTTAGAGATCTGTACTTAAATTAAGCTGATGTCCTTCGCCTCTGTTCTGTTTCCCCAGCAATCGCGCTCCTTTCCTGGGCAGCGTTGGGTCAACATCCTATTGAGAACCCTGCATCTATTGGGAATGGCCGGTATTGGAGGGGGCTATTTTTATGCCGCTGTGGGTGATGTATGGCAGGGCTTTCTCACCCTGACACTGGCATCCGGTGTCATCATGCTGTTGCTGTCGATTGGGTCTAATGGCATCTGGTTATTACAACTGCGTGGGCATGCCATTTTGCTCAAACTCTTTTTACTGATAATGATGCTGCTATGGCCCGCTTATCAGACCCTCTTCCTTATTTTGGTTATTGTGCTCTCTGGATTGATTGCCCATGCCCCAGGCAATGTTCGTTACTACTCTATTTTTTATCGTAGACGGCTTGATACGCTGTAGAGCCAGGCTGATTTCTAGTATCATTGCCTCTTATTCCTACCCCAAAACCAAGGTGTACAATGCTGATTCTTCGTGGCGCACCCGCCCTCTCTGAATTTCGTCTGAATAAACTGCAACAGCGCGTTGTGGAACAGGTTGGCCGGCCGGTCGCTCTGTATGCAGAATATCTCCATTTTGCCGACGTTGAGCAGATATTAAGCGAGGCGCAGCAGAGCGTACTGGATCGCCTTTTACGTTATGGCCCCTATCTAGCTGAGCATGACCCCGAAGGGCAGCTGATTCTGGTTGTGCCACGCCCTGGCACCATCTCACCCTGGTCCAGTAAGGCCACAGATATTGCGCATAATTGTGGTCTTACGACTATTGGTCGTTTGGAGCGAGGCATCGCCTATTATCTCGCTCCCGCAGGTGATGCGCTCTCTGATCGTGAACTCAATATTGTGGCCGCACTGCTGCATGATAGGATGACTGAGTCTGTGCTATCTGATCCAGAAAATGCCAATGGCCTGTTTGTGCATGCAGAACCTACGCCATTGCAATCGATTGATATAATGAGGGGCGGAACGAGCGCACTGGATGTGGCCAATAGTGAGCTGGGATTGGCGCTCTCACCGGATGAGATCGGCTATCTGGTTGAGAGTTTTCAAGGGCTAAAGCGTAACCCCACGGATGTTGAATTGATGATGTTTGCCCAGGCCAATTCTGAGCATTGTCGCCATAAAATATTTAATGCCGATTGGATTGTAGATGGAGAAAAGAAGGCGCACTCCCTCTTTAAAATGATCCGCAATACCACCCACAAATCCCCCGATAAGGTGCTGTCTGCCTATAAAGACAATGCATCGGTGATTGAGGGCAGCCGAGGCAAGCGTTTTTTGGTTGACTCAACAGAAGGTGCTTATGGCTACCAGGATGAAGATATTCATATCCTGATGAAAGTTGAGACCCACAATCACCCAACGGCCATCTCACCCGGCCCAGGTGCGGCCACAGGTGCAGGTGGTGAAATTCGGGATGAAGGGGCGACCGGTCAGGGTTCCAAACCTAAAGCAGGCTTGGCGGGCTTCTCTGTCTCTAACCTGCGTATTCCTGGTGCTGAACAGCCCTGGGAAGAGGATTTTGGCAAGCCAGATCGCATCGTCTCAGCATTGGATATTATGCTGGAAGGGCCTATCGGTGCGGCCTCTTTTAACAATGAATTTGGTCGTCCCAATCTGGCCGGTTATTTTCGTACCTTTGAGGCAAGGGTTCCTGGTGCAAATGGCGAAGAGCTGCGGGGCTATCACAAGCCCATCATGATTGCGGGTGGTTTGGGTAATATTCGTGCGGATCATGTGCAGAAGCGTGAGTATCCTGCGGGTACACCGCTGGTGGTGTTGGGTGGCTCAGCCATGTTGATCGGCTTAGGCGGTGGTGCAGCCTCTTCAATGGACAGTGGAGCCAGTGCCGAGGATCTGGATTTTGCCTCGGTGCAGCGCAGTAACCCCGAGATTGAGCGCCGCTGTCAGGAGGTGATTGATCACTGTACTGCGCGAGGTGATGCCAACCCTGTGTTGTGGATTCATGATGTGGGTGCGGGTGGCCTATCCAATGCCCTGCCAGAGTTGGTGCATGACTGTGGTAGGGGTGGCAAGTTTGAACTGCGGACTGTCCCCAATGATGATCTGGGCATGTCTCCCATGCAGATCTGGTGCAATGAGTCGCAAGAGCGTTATGTGATGGCGGTGGATGTTGATAGGCTGGATGAGTTTAAGGCGATTTGTGAGCGGGAGCGCTGCCCCTATGCCGTTGTCGGTGAGGCAACCCAGGAAGAGCGATTGCTGTTGGGCGATGCCCAATTTAATAACAGCCCGATTGATCTGCCGATGCCGCTGCTGTTTGGCAATGCGCCACAAATGCTGCGAGACGTGCATCATCACACCTTTCACAAACCTCAGTTTGAAACAGCGGGGATTGATCTAGAAGAGGCCGCCTTGCGGGTGCTACGCCTGCCAACGGTTGGCAGCAAAAGTTTTCTGATTACCATTGGTGATCGTTCGATTACGGGGCAGGTCTGCCGCGATCAAATGGTCGGTCCCTGGCAAGTGCCGGTAGCCGATGTTGCGGTGACGGCCAGCAGCTATCATGGCTACACCGGTGAGGCGATGGCGATGGGTGAGCGTGCGCCACTGGCACTGCTTAATCCTGCGGCATCAGGCCGAATGGCCGTGGGTGAGACAATTACCAATCTTGCGGCCTCTTCCATTGCCAAACTGAGCGATATTAAGCTCTCTGCTAACTGGATGGCCGCAACTGGACACGGGGCAGAGGATGCCGCCCTGTTTGATACGGTAGAGGCTATCGGCATGACGCTTTGCCCTGCGCTGGGTATTGCGATTCCAGTGGGCAAAGATTCCCTCTCTATGAAAACCGTCTGGCAGGTCCATGGTGAAGATCGGGTGATGGCTTCGCCGCTGTCATTGATCATCTCAGGTTTTGCACCGGTGCGGGATGTGCGCCGCACCCTGACTCCACAGCTACGTAGAGACCAGGGTGATACTGATCTCATTCTGATTGACCTTGGCAAAGGTGCGAATCGTTTGGGCGCCTCTTCACTCACCCAAGTCTACAAACAGCTGGGGCATCGTGGTGCTGACCTGAAGTCACCTGAGGCACTAAAGAGCTTTTTTAAAGTCATTCAGCACATGAACGGTGATGGCCTGCTTCTGGCTTATCATGACCGCTCTGATGGCGGTCTTTTTACCACGCTTTGTGAAATGGCCTTTGCGGGTCGTTGTGGTATTAATATCTCATTGGATGATTTGAGTGATGATCTTCTGGCTGTGCTGTTTAACGAGGAGTTGGGTGCTGTAGTGCAGGTTCGGCATGCAGAGATTGATACAGTATTAAAACACTTGCACGATGTGGGGTTGGGTCACTACAGCCACGTTATTGGCAGCCCTAACCAGACAGGCCAAATTGAGTTTACCCATGGGCAGAATCGAGTGCTGAGCAAGAGCCGGATAGAGCTGCAACAGGCTTGGTTTGAAACCAGTTATCGCCTTCAAACCCTGCGTGACAACCCTGAGTGTGCACAGGAAGAGTATGACCGCATTGCAGATCAAATAGACCCTGGGCTTCAAGTTCAGCTCAGTTTTGAGCCGGATAATGATGTTGCTGCACCTTATATCAACAGGGGGGTTCGACCTCCAATGGCTGTCCTGCGCGAGCAGGGGATTAATGGTCAGATGGAGATGGCAGCAGCATTTGACCGCGCCGGTTTTCAGGTCATTGATGTCCACATGAGCGATATTATTGAGCAACGTATCAAGCTGAGTGATTTCCGCGGGCTGGTGGCCTGTGGCGGCTTTTCGTACGGTGATGTACTGGGTGCGGGTGAGGGGTGGGCAAAATCCATCCTGTTTAATGAGCGTGTCAGAGTGCAGTTTGAGACCTTCTTTCAGCGACAGGATAGCTTTGCCTTAGGGGTCTGCAACGGCTGTCAGATGCTCTCTAATCTGCACGAGATTATCCCAGGAGCCGAGCATTGGCCGCATTTTGTGCGTAATCGCTCTGAGCAGTTTGAGGCGCGTGTTTCGATGGTTGAGGTGCAGTCATCCTCCTCTATTCTATTGCAAGGCATGGCAGGCTCGCGCATGCCAATAGCGGTTGCCCATGGTGAGGGCAGGGCAGAGTTTCGTGATGCGGCACATCAGCAGCAGGCGCAATCCCAAGTGGCACTGCGTTATATTGAGAATAGTGGTGAGGTTGCCAGCCGATACCCTGCCAACCCCAATGGTTCACCGGATGGCATCTCTGGGCTGACGACAACAGATGGTCGAGTGACGATTATGATGCCACATCCCGAGCGGGTTTTTCGTGCAGTGCAGAACTCATGGCATCCCGATGAGTGGGGTGAAGATGCCCCTTGGTTGCGGATGTTTCGTAATGCCAGGGTGTGGGTGGGATAGCCTAATGGCGCTCCCTCTGCTCCGGCGGTTTGCAGAGCAGAGGGGGTATTTTAAATAGAAAAAGATCAGTTGGGTGTGTTACGTGTTGGCTTTGCTGCGCAGCTCGGCTGCCTGTAGCGTATTCTCCAGTAGCGTGGCGATGGTCATGGGGCCAACCCCGCCTGGCACAGGGGTAATCCAACTGGCCTTCTCTTTGGCACTTTCGAAGTCGACATCGCCGACCAGTTTGCCGTTATCTAAACGATTAATACCGACATCAAGTACCAGTGCCCCTGGCTTAATCCACTCTCCAGGTACATAGTTGGGTCGACCAATGGCGGCGACCACGATATCGGCATTGCGAACCTTCTCTTCCAGATTTTTGGTGCGACTGTGGCAAACGGTAATGGTGCAGCGGGCAGCCAATAGCTCCAGTGCCATGGGGCGACCCACGATATTGGATTGTCCTATGATAACGGCATCCATCCCTTCAAGCTTCTGTCCTGTCCGTTCCAGCATAGTCATCATCCCTTTTGGGGTACAGGAGCGAAGAATCGGCATGCGCAGTACCAAGCGACCAACATTATAAGGGTGGAAACCATCGACATCTTTAGTCGGTAGGATGCGCTCGATGACAGTCTCTTCATCAATTTGGTCGGGCAATGGCAGCTGTACCAGAATACCGTCAATGGCCTCTTTCTCATTTAGGGTGTCAATGAGTGCTAATAATGCTTCCTGAGTGGTCTCTGTGGAGAGCTTGTGCTCTTCAGAGTAGAAGCCCACCTCTTCGCATGAGCGGCGCTTATTGCGTACGTAGACCTGTGATGCAGGGTCTTCTCCTACCAGTATAACGGCCAACCCAGGTGGACGTTGGCCTGCTGCAATGCGTTCTGTCACGCTGGATTTGATGGATTGTCTTAAATTAGCCGCAATGGCTTTACCGTCGAGGATTTGTGCGCTCATACCTGTCCATTAAATTAAGGGTTGCTGAAGAGGGGGCGAATAATACCGTGAAAGTTAAAAATTATCACCTAAATGGCGTTGACGAAAAGGCAGACTATGCGTATTATTCGGCCTCCTTACTGAGTAGTGCAGTTAGGCATGTCGGGGTATAGCGCAGTCTGGTAGCGCGCCTGCTTTGGGAGCAGGATGTCGGGAGTTCGAATCTCTCTACCCCGACCAATTTTTGCGAGCCGAACGATGCGCCCGTAGCTCATTTGGATAGAGCATCGGCCTTCTAAGCCGAGGGTAGTAGGTTCGAATCCTACCGGGCGCGCCATTTTATGCGGCTCGGTAATAAAAAAGCACCCGTTTTTATGGTGGGCGTAGCTCAGTTGGTAGAGTCCCGGATTGTGATTCCGGTTGTCGTGGGTTCAAGCCCCATCGTCCACCCCAATATTTATAACAGGTTATAAGCTGTCTCCCCTTCATAACTTGTCAGATGCACTCACCTTCGGGCCGTTAGCTCAGTTGGTAGAGCAGGGGACTCTTAATCCCTTGGTCGAAGGTTCGAATCCTTCACGGCCCACCAATTAAATCAATAGTTTACGTCGTTTTTAAGTAACTTCTCAATAACCTGTGGCAGCCACAGCCCGCTGTTTTAAAAGTTCTGATAAATCAGGTATCTGATGTTTTTTTGCATCCAACCTATCCTGT
>JAJRWL010000090.1 GCA_024276875.1 Gammaproteobacteria bacterium | reverse complement strand
CAGTCATTTGCTGTAGTGCTGCGTAGCCTGCGCCGAGCTTGCGATGGAGTGGCAAAGCGGCACGTAAGCAGGACGACTGCGGCAAAAAGGAATTAACCGTCGTGATAAGCGAAGGCAAAAGGGGGACTTGGATGTCCTGTTTTGCATACTGAGCATCACGACTCACTTAAAGCATATATGAGTTTAATCCAGATGCAAAGATAATAATTTTGTTAAGAAATCCAGTGGAAAGGGCATACTCTTTATATAATTGGATGGTGTAAGAGGCAAGAAAAAAAAGGATAGGCTTTTAAAACTAGGTATTCAGAATAAGAAACCTAGTAGAATTTCAAACAAAATAAGGGTCGAGTTAATTCTTAAATATTTAAAAAAAATATAAATAATTTATCTGGATTAACCGGAATTAGCTTTGCTAAATGGCTCAAATAATATCAGGTGTTTTTTAATAGAAAACTTAATATGCAGATGTCTTATATAAGTGGAAAACCAATATTGGGAGGGTTTCTTGTCGGGCCATTTCAACATATGCAAATGTTATTAAGCTCGCATTCCTATCGGACATACGCATACCTTCGTACTCGCTATGGGTGGATGCCTCGCTATTCACAGATCAATATTTCTTTAAATGGATCACTGTTTTCAATTCCTGATATGGCTTCATTTTTATCAATGTATGAAGAGATATTTATCCATGAGATTTACAAACTACCAGCGAAAGAAAAAGAGATTAGAATTCTTGACTTAGGTGCTAATATTGGACTAAGTGCGGTCTATTTTAAGCGATCATATCCTTTGGCTAAAGTAGTAGCATATGAGGCGGACCCTACTATCTATAAACACCTTGAAAAGAATGTATCTGGGTTTTCTGGCATTGAAATTCATAATGCAGCAATATGGGATTCTGACGGCACTCTATTTTTTAAGCCAGAGGGGGCGGATGGTGGGCGTGTTACTTCTAGTGAACCTAACGCAGAATCAGTTACTGCAACAGATATTAGAAAAGTGCTTAAAGGAGAGTCATTTAACTTGATAAAAATGGATATTGAAGGTGCTGAATCTGTTGTACTGCCAGCCTGTGAAGGGTTATTAATGAACACACAATACCTATTTTGTGAATACCATAATTTTCATGCAGAAGAACAGAAACTGGATGTATTATTGGCTTTTCTACGCAAGGAGGGCTTTCGATACATTATTCAATCCATTAATAAAACAATTCAACCTTTTGTTAAACGTAATGTGATAAATGGCTTTGACATGCAGTTAAATATCTTTGCCTGGAAATCAGAATGAATAATATCAAACAATATTTAACGCGTAAGTTTCACCCAATTATCTGGGGCGATCTTGGTAGAGTTAAACCTGTGAGTACTATTTTTGGACTAGATCGTGGAGCCCCTATTGATCGTTACTATATTGAAGATTATTTGAAAAAAAATTCTCAATATATTACAGGCAGGGCTGTAGAGGTTGGTGAAACGACTTATTTAGAGAAATATGGTGATCCAAGAGTAGAGAAAATTACTTTTATCTATAGTGAATCTAACCAAAAGAGCGATAAGAATGGTTCGATATTGATTGCCAATTTTTTAAAAAAAGAAACTATTCCTCAAGGATATGCTGATTGTCTTGTGGCAACACAAGTATTTAATGTGATCTATGAAATAAAAACCGTTTTTATAAATATAAGGCGAATGTTAAAAGAAAATGGCATGTTGATTGCAACCTTGCCTGGTATCTGTCAATTGAGCCGCTATGATGCAGATCGCTGGGGCGATTATTGGCGTTTTACACCCCAAGGGGTTAGCAAACTTTTGGAAGAGGTATTTGGCAAAGGAAAATTTAGTATTTGTGCATATGGTAATGCAATGGCAGCATGCTGCCAGATCCAAGGCGTTGCTGTTGAAGATCTTCCAGACTCTTCACTCCTTGATGAACAGGATCAGGATTTTCCTGTGATCATTGGATTTACTGCCTGGAAATAATAGCGTGATTAATCGGCTTGCTCATTTGCCACTAAATACTGCAAAGTGCGTGCGCAATATTGTAGCCAATCTGATTGAGCATCCGGTCATTGTACTTACCTATCACCGAGTGGCAGATCTTTCTAATGATCCACAGCTCTTAGCTGTCTCACCAAAACAATTTCATGAACAAATCTGTTATCTTAAAAAACACTATGAAATTGTACACTTTAAAGATAATTGGTTTCCACGTAAAAAAACAGGTGTAGCCATTACTTTTGATGATGGATATGCCGATAATTTACATGCAGCCTTGCCAATTCTTGAAGAGGAGAAGGTTCCCGCTACTTTTTTTATTACCACAGGCGGCATTGGTACTGAGCAAGAATTTTGGTGGGATGATCTTGAACGAATTCTTTTGGCAAATAATAAGTTGCCAGAAAAATGTCAATTGAGTTGGGAGACTAAAGGAAAAGAGAGGTGCTTTAATTTTCAGGAGACAAGTGGGAGGCAGCTTTATAATAGGTTACATCCGTTTACAAAAAAATTGCCTGGTCGAGAGCGCCAAAGCTTTTTAACCTCATTGGCAGAATGGGCGGGTGTATGCCCTCATCAAGGAAGAGATAGCCACCGTATTATAACGCTCGGTGAATTACATGCCCTTAATAACAGTAGTATGACCACTATGGGCGCACACACATTGAACCATGTTCAACTTTCACAGCTTACAGAGCACGAACAACGTATAGAAATTAATGGTGCAAAGAGCCAATTGGAAAAATGGCTTGGAGAGGAGGTGATGCTCTTTTCATACCCTTTTGGTGGTCACTTTGACTTTAATAAAACAAGTATGAGGCTTTGCAAAGAAGCGGGCTTTACAAAGGTTGCTGCAAATTATTCTGGCCAGGCTCATCGCTTTACAAACTCATATGCCATTCCTCGTCAACTTGTTCGCAATTGGGGTATTGATCAATTTGCAGCTAACATGAAAAGATTTCATTTTTTATGAAAGTGCTTCACCTCTGCTATTCAAATGATGGTGGTGGTGCTGCACGGGCAGCTTTCCGTATACATACGGGGCTATGCCAGGCAGGGGTAGATTCAACATTTATGGTGTCAGTTAGATATGGGGATAACAAGAGTGTAATAACAGCGGGAGGAAAATGGCGCAGCTTGGCATCCATTATTTTACCTACGTTAAACAAAAATATTGTGCGCTTGCAAAAATCGAATAACCCAATCATTCATTCATTGGGGGTTTTCCCAACAGGGTTGCATCGTTTAATCAATAATTCTGATGCAGACCTGGTTAATCTGCATTGGGTCTGTGGAGAGATGCTCTCAATTGCTGAAATCGGTAAGATTACCAAACCGATTGTCTGGACGCTACACGACTCATGGATGTTTTGTGGGGCAGAACATCACCCTGGTGCTGATGATTGCGGCAGATATCGTAAAGGATACCGAAAAGATAACCGACCTGTGGGGAATAGTGGCTTTGATCTTGATCGATGGACATGGCGTAGAAAAATGCACTACTGGAAAAAACAACCGTTTAATATTATCTGCCCAAGTCAATGGCTTGCGCAATGCGCCAAATCAAGCATGTTGCTTGAAGGAGAGAATGTTGTATCAATTCCAAATGGAATTGATAGCAACTTATATAGAAAAATTAATAAGAAGCAAGCGCGTAATTTACTGAATATTCAGTGTGGTGAAAAACAGCTGATTCTTGTAGGCGGTGTATCGGTAACATCTGACAAGAATAAAGGTTTTTATTTATTGCAGCAGGCGCTAGAGCACCTTGCTGAAATGGGTGGGCGTGAACAGTATGAAGTATTGGTCTTTGGTGCCTCAAGACCAATTGACACACGTTGTGAGCAAGGTTTCAAATACCATTATCTTGGGCAAGTGCATGATGATCTCACATTGGCCATTACATACTCTGCTGCTGATATTTATGTTGCTCCGTCATTAATAGAAAATCTACCCAATACGGTCATGGAATCTATGGCTTGCGGCACACCCTGCATTGCCTTTGATGTGGGCGGTATAAGTGATCTTATCAGACATAAGCAGAATGGCTATTTGGCCGTGCCCTATGAGACGAGAGATTTAGCTCATGGTATTCAGTGGGTGCTTCAGGATGGAGTGCAGTACAGAATGCTTTCAAAATCAGCTCGAACGAATATTGAATGCCATTTTTCATTACCTGTGGTTGTAAAGCAGTACCAATGTTTTTACCAGGATGTTTTAGCTAAACCAAGGAAAGATACTAATGGCTGTTAGTAGCGTGCAGCTTTCTAGTGGGTGGTTATCATTGTGAAAGAGTATATAGAGGAGGGTGTCCATAAAATAGTAGAGCAATCATTTTTAAAGTGTAATGCTCATCCGTTGGTTACCATTATTACTGTTGTTTTCAATAGTGCACAATATATTGAGCAAACCATTAAGAGTGTTCTATCACAGACCTACGAATATATTGAATATATAGTTATTGATGGTGCGTCAACAGATGGTTCAGTTGAGATCATCAAACGCCATGATAATGCAATAGATTATTGGATATCTGAGCCAGATGAAGGCATTGCACATGCAATGAATAAAGGAATATCAGCATCAAATGGTGACTATATTTTATTTTTACATGCCGATGATTATTTTTTAAATGATCAAGTTGTTAAAGCGGCTATTTTTCGTATGGGAACAAACTGTGATATTGCTGTATTCAATATCATTTTTCAAAAAAAAGGTGGAGAAATCGAATGCCACTCAAGGCCATTTAATAAATGGTTGAATTTTAAAACGGGTCTGTATCATCAAGGGGTCTTTTGCTCTAAGGCGATTTTTAAAAAGCTGGGTGGATTTGATGAAAACTACCAAATTGCCATGGATTATGAATTTTGGTTACGGGCATATCGGCAAGGTATTAAGCCAAAAATATTTGATTATGCATTAACCTATATGCGTGATACAGGGATTAGCTCAAGAAAAGACTGGCCTGCGATGAAGCAGCGGTTTTTAGAGGAGCGCCGCGTGCATGATCAGCATGTAACAACCTATATTATGCGTTTAATCTATAAAATATATTGGTTTCTTTACATTCCTTACCGCTATATGAGATCTGTAATTGGAAAATAATGGCAATAAGATAAATATCTGCTTTGTTGTTTTGTACGTATCCTGATGCGGATATAATAGCCATATATTTTTATCACCTGCTGGTTACTTTCTACAATGTCTCAAACTCCTTGTATTGGTTTTATCAGCCTTGGTTGCCCCAAGGCACTTGTTGATTCTGAACGTATTCTTACCCAGCTGCGGGCTGAGGGGTATGAAATTTCGGCATCCTATGAAGGTGCTGATTTAGTGGTTGTAAATACCTGCGGCTTTATTGATGCCGCGATTGAGGAGTCACTTGAAGCCATTGGTGAAGCAATTGAGGAACATGGCCGAGTTATTGTAACGGGTTGCTTGGGAGTTGATGAAGATAAGGTGCGAAACACGCACCCTGCGGTGCTTGCAGTAACGGGGCCTCATGCCTATGAAGAGGTGATGACTGCGATACATAAGCATGTACCCGCACCCCATCAGCCGTTTGCTAATCTTGTTCCAACTCACGGTATTAAACTGACCCCTCGGCATTATGCCTACCTGAAGATTTCAGAGGGGTGCAGCCATCGCTGTCGTTTTTGCATCATTCCTGACCTTCGGGGTGATCTGGTCAGTCGCCCGATGGGTGAAGTGATGCAAGAGGCAGAGAGCCTCACCAACTCGGGCGTCAGAGAGCTATTGGTTGTGGCGCAGGATACCGCTGCCTATGGAGCAGATCTAAAGTATCGCCCCGATTTTTGGCATGGCCGCCCCTTAACAACACACATTCAATCATTGGCTGAGGCATTGGGGGATCTACCTGTTTGGGTGCGGCTGCATTATGTCTACCCCTATCCACATGTTGATGATCTGATTCCATTAATGGCAGAGGAAAAAATCCTGCCCTATCTTGATATCCCGCTACAGCACGCCAATCGACGCGTGTTGCAAGCCATGCATCGCCCAGCAGCCGCAGAAAAGATGCTAGAACGCATTGTGGGCTGGCGTGAAATCTGTCCGGATATTACGCTACGCAGCACCTTTATTGCCGGTTTTCCTGGTGAGACAGCATCAGAATTTGAAGATATGTTGGATTTTTTACGCGAGGCTCAGCTTGATCGTGTGGGCTGTTTTGCCTATTCAGCAGTGGCCGGTGCAGCAGCCAATGATTTGCCAGATCAGATCCCTGAAGAGGTTAAAGAGCATCGGTTAGAACGTTTTATGGCACTGCAAGCTGAGATTAGCGCTAAAAAATTGGCCGCCAAAGTGGGGCAGAGAATGACGGTGTTGGTTGATGAGGTTGAAGCCGATGAGGTGCTAGCACGCAGTGCAGGTGAAGCGCCAGAGATTGATGGCTACGTCATTATTAAAGGTGCTTGGGATATGCAACCAGGGGATTTTATTGAGGTAGATATTACCCACTCCAGTGAGCACGATCTTTGGGGTGAACCCGTGTGCTAATCCTTTCTACGAGTGCTTAACGTGAATAAAGATTATGATTTCCACAGGGCGTTAATACAAAGCCTGTTGCAACCGGCTGCCTGGCCGGAATCTGTTACTAAAATTCAGCACATCGAAACACATATCTCTACAGTGCTATTGACTGGGGATGCTGCCTACAAGATCAAAAAACCTATTAATCTAGGTTTTTTAGATTTCTCAACATTGGCGCGGCGCAAATATTTTTGCGAAGAGGAGATTCGTCTCAATAGTCGCCTTGCGCCACAGATCTACCGTGATGTTGTGCCCATTACTGGCTCAGTAAAACAACCGGCCATAGCGGGTGATGGGCCGATAATTGAGTATGCAGTTAGGATGAATCAATTTAAGCCGGATGCCTTATTGTCCCATCATTTGGATCTATTGACGGCTGATTTGATGGATCAACTTGCACGGCTTGTGGCTAATTTTCATGATCGTGTTGCAGTGGCAAATATTAATCAATCATTTGGTACGGCTCAGGGCATTTTTGCGCCAATAGAGGATAATTTTACACAGATCCGAGAGTTGCTTGACCTGTCTGAAAATGCGCAGCAGCGACTTGACCAGCTTGAGTGTTGGGCAAAAGAGCAACTGGAATTACTCAGTAATCTGCTGGTTGCTCGACGTACAGAGGGGCATATTCGAGAGTGCCATGGCGATATGCATCTGGGCAATATTGCCTTAGTTGATGGTGCGCTATTGATCTTTGATGGTATTGAATTTTCCCCTGCATTGCGGTGGATTGATACCATGAGTGAGATTGCTTTTTTGACTATGGATCTTCAGGAGAAAAAGCAGGCTGATATGGCGCAGCGATTTCTCAATAGTTATTTAGCCATTACGGGCGACTATGAAGGGTTGATGGTACTGCCCCTGTATCAGGTTTACCGAGCGATGGTACGCGCCAAGGTTGATGCGATTCGCTTACAGCAACCCGCATTATCTTTAGAGGAACAAAGGATCATTCAGGAAGATTGCAGTATCTATTTAGCTCAAGCAGAAGGTTATACCCGCAAAGCAGCACCAGCGCTTATTATTACCCATGGTCTCTCTGGCTCTGGAAAAAGTACAACCATTATGGCGTTGCTGGGTGAGCTTTCTGCGATTCAAATTCGTTCGGATATCGAACGAAAGCGTTTAGCTAGCTTAGCCGCAGATGCCAATAGTGGATCAGCTCTTTGCCAAGGGATCTACCATCCGCAGGCGACTGAAAATACATACAGCCACCTAAAACAACGCGCAGAAATTATTATTAAAGCAGGTTATGTCGCTGTTGTGGATGCCACTTTTCTTAAATGTTGTCATCGTCACTCATTCTATAAGCTGGCGCAGCAATTGGGGGTACCATTTTTGATACTTGATTTTGAAGTACCTGAAGGTATCTTGCGCCAACGTATTAATCAACGGCTGTTTGAAGGAAGAGACCCATCAGAGGCCAATCAGGATGTGCTTGATGCGCAGTTGATAAACCAAGAGCCGCTGACTATCTCTGAAGAGATGCTATCTATTAAAGTCACTCCAGAGAAGAGGGCTGATAGCAGAGAAATTAGAGAGTATCTGAAGTGTCAGTCAGCTACCTCAAAAGATTAGAAATCCCCCAGTACTATTGCAGATAATAATACTGGGATTAAGTTTTCAGTTGCCCGTTAGCTTTCTCTCAGCTTCACGGTATTTATCGGCTGTCATTGTAATGATCTCTGATGGAAGATCAGGCCCTGGTGTCTTTTTATCCCAATGCAACGTTTCCAGATAGTCCCGCACAAATTGTTTATCAAAACTAGGCGGGCTGATGCCTGTGCTGTATCCTTCGATCGGCCAAAAACGTGATGAGTCTGGGGTTAGCATTTCATCAATAATATAGAGCTTACCATCGTCATCCTGCCCAAACTCAAACTTTGTATCAGCAATAATAATGCCCTTCTTTTGTGCGTAGGTGGCGGCTTCTGAGTAGATTTTAAGGCTGATACTGCGCACCTTCTCTGCTAACGCCTCCCCGAGAAGATCGCGGGTTTGCGCGAAGCTTATATTCTCATCATGATCACCGATCTCTGCTTTAGTCGATGGCGTGAAAATGGGGACTGGCAGCTGCTCAGCCTGGCGCAACCCTTCGGGGAGTTGAATGCCACACACGCCCCCATTCTTTTGGTAGTCTTTCCAGCCTGAACCGATTAAATAGCCGCGCACAATGGCTTCGATTGGAAGGGGTTGGAGCCTGCGCACAATAATGGCGCGATCCCCCAGTGCTGTACGTTGAGCTGCATCGGGGACGACCTCTTCCAATGAAAGGTCTGAGAGATGGTTTGGGATGAGGTCGGCGGTACGGTTGAACCAGAAATTGGCGACACGAGTCAGCACCTCGCCCTTGCCAGGAATGGGTTGGGGAAGTATCACATCGAAGGCGGACAGGCGATCCGTGGTGACAATCAGAAGGTGTTGATCATCAACCTCATAGATGTCTCGAACCTTGCCTCGAGTGAGGAGCTTCAGATGTGGGAGATTAGATTCAAAAAGGGCAGTGGGTTGGGTCATGACTCTATATTACAGCAAGAAAAAAAGAAAATTATACCGTAATCATGGTGGCTGTGGATATTTTTGAGTGCTTGTCTAATTAATGCATCTGTAATAGGAATCCCTACGTGCGGGTTCAAACCCCATGGCACGAATATCCTGCTCTAAATCCTGAATTGAGATCGTGGGGGAGTGCCCCGCCGTCTCCAGTACATTCTCTTCTATCAATAGGCCGCCAAAATCATCGGCTCCGGCCAATAGCCCAAGTTGTCCCGCTTGCCGTTCTTCGCTAAACCAAGAGCTTTGAATATGGGGGAAGTTGTCCAGCATCAAACGAGCCATGCTGATGATGCGAAGGTACATTTGGGGTGAGGCGGTCTGTTCTATTTTTCGGCCTAAAGGGGTTTTTCCTGGTTTAAAAGACCACGGGATAAAGGATTGAAATCCCCCTGTCTGATCCTGTAAGTCGCGTAAGGCAAGCAGATGATCGATGATCTCTTCAGGGGTTTCAATGTGCCCGTACATAAGTGTGGCGGTTGTCTTAAATCCAATCTTATGCGCCTGTGACATGATCTCAAGCCAGTGCTGCGCCGAGCATTTGTTAGGGGCAATCGCATTACGCACCCGATCAGTTAACACTTCTGCGCCGCCACCAGGCATGGTGCGAATACCGGCATCCCAGAGTTGTTGCAAGATGGCCTCTGTGCTGGTGGCTTCATTTTCTGCCATAAAGGCAATTTCAGGCGGGCCAAAGGGGTGGATATGAATATTTGGAACAACCATTTGAATGGTTTGAATATAGGCCAACCACTCTTTAAGTTTGAGTTTAGGGTTATGCCCGCCTTGCATTAAAACAGTGGTAGCACCTGCATCAGCTGACCTGTATATTTGTTCAGCTATTTGAGTGGGTGTCAGTGTGTAGGCATCGCTTGACTCTTCTGCTCGCCAGAAGGCACAAAAATGGCAGCGGGTGGCACAGATGTTGGTGTAGTTTGGATTGGTATCACAGACATATGTTACCCGCGCCCCTGGGTGGCGTTGCATTCTTACGCCATGAGCACGACGCATAAGCTGCCCCAGTGGTGCTTCTTTAATTAATTTAACCCCTTTAGATCGTGTTAGGCGTGGGTTATTGTCTGTTAATTGATGCATGATTTTATGAGCCAGTATGCCTTAGCCTTTCACCGGTACTAGGCACAAAAGAGTAGCCATGTTGCTTTAACGCCTGCTGAAACAGTGCTTGCCCTTTTTTCTCGGCCTCTTCAATACGGTAATGAACCCTGTGCAGATAGGCTTCAGCCGCCGCTGTAGTGATTTTAAGCTGTATTGCTGCTTCCTGTGCCACTTGTGGCAGCCACTGTTGGCGAGATGTGACGATAGATTATAGCCAGTTTGATAGTGATTGTTTTAATGTGGCAGAGGCATCGGGGTTGATTATCCAACGGGCAAAAACAAAGGGGAGGTTATGCTGTTCCCACCAGAGCTGTGCAAGGTCGATCACATGGGGAGTAGGGGCATGATGCAATCGTTGCAAGGCGGTATCACCAATAATGAGTGTGGCATCTGCTTGTTCATTCGGTAACGTAAAATAGGGGAGGTTATCAAAACCCACTTCATACCCCAGTAATAGCTGCAAAAGACGATTAGATGTTGCTGACTCTCCTGACAGTGCCACTTTGCAATCAGCCCTAAGTTGATTAAATGGTCGGTTAGAAAATAGCAGCACACTGTCAATACGATCTCTGGCACTGATGCCAAAGGATGATAAAAAACGGTACCTGCCCTTTAACTCATCAAGTCCACCAATAGGTACAGCAGCGGCAGTGATTGTATTGTTTTTAAATGCTTGCACCATCTGCTGAGGTGATAGCTGTATTAAATTACAGCCTGCTGGAGGTGACATTAATGAATAGGCTCGCATATTGATGTAAGGCACTATTCCAATAGAGTGCTTCATGAATACCGTCCATTCCGCTCATGTGGCTCATAACCCGCCTCTTGAATTAAGCGGGTCATCTCATTGATTGCCATGGCCTCTGGAGAATCAGCCCCCGATGCATGAGCTACTTTTTCTAATCCAAGCGTGCCGTCCAGGTCATCAGCGCCCCAGGAGAGCGCAACAGCGGCTGTAGATAATCCCAGCATGGGCCAATAAGCTTTGATATGAGGGATGTTGTCTAAAATAAGCCGAGACATGGCGATAACTGATAGATTATCCAGTGGGCTTAGTCTCTCTTTTCCACCTTGTAACGCCAGCGGGATAAAGGCGACAAAACCACCGGTTTTATCCTGTAGTTTTCGTAGTCTAAAGAGATGGTTCAAGCGCTCTTCAATCGTTTCATTCAAACCATAGAGTAGGGTAGCGTTGCTTGGTATGTTAAGCCTGTGTGCGGCCTCGTGAATCTCTAGCCAACGATCAGCGTTAATCTTACGGGGGAATAGCTTATCTCTTATGCGTTCAGAAAAAATCTCTGCCCCTCCACCAGGTAGGCAATCAAGGCCTGCATTTTTTAATTTCTCAAGTACCTCAATCAGCGATATTTTTGATTGATGGTTAAACCAGTCAATCTCAACGGCGGTAAAGGCTTTAATATAGAGTTTGGGAAAGGCAGCACGAATATGTTTGATCAGTTGCAGTGACCGATTAAACCCCCACTCCTGGTTTAATCCACCCACAATATGCACCTCAGAGGGTTCAGCTCGGGCAATATTTTGCAGGATACTCTCTTCATCCAGACTATAGCCACCCACTTGCCCAGGCAGCACCGCAAACCCACAAAAATCACAATCACGTACACAGATGTTGGATGGATTAATTTGCAGGTTATGGACAAAGGTGGTGCGTCGCCCATGTTGTGCTTCGCGTACTTGATCTGCCAGTTTGCCAATATGCATCCGTGCTTCGGTGGCTTCATCTTTAAAAAGAGCAACGGCGGCATCCCAGTTGATTCGTTCAGACAATAAAAATATCCTCCTGTTGAAAGAGTTTAATGGTAAGTGCATTGCTGACTTTAGAGAGATTTTTATACAGTGTATTTTTATCCTCTGCCCCTGCAAAATCGGTGATGCCTTTAAGCATCTGGCAAGGGATATTATGTTGCTGACAGCTCCATGCAATGGCTGCGCCTTCCATGTCAACAAGGTCTGCGTTGGTTGCTAGTTTTGCTCTGCGCTTATTCTCAAAGAGCGGTGTATGGACGCTGACTAAGCGGTGTTGAGGCAAATGGGGAAGAGGGGCAAGTTCTATTTTATTAAAATCTTGGAATAGCTTATCTGGGGTCTCTTCCATGCGTGCGCAGTTAATCGTGCATAGATCGCTGATCTGTAAATTGGGTTGCAATGATCCTGCAACACCCAAATTAATCACCTTTGAAATAGGTTGTGTTGTTAACAGTGAGATCATTGCTGTATAAGCAGGTTTTAGCCCCATGCCAGTGATGAGTAATACTATTTTCTGACGGGATTCAGGATGTACTCCAGTCAATAGATGGTGGTGATTGTTTACAGGTTTTGCTTGAAGATGCTCTATGGCTAATTCAGCTTCAATCGGAGTAGCAAAGACCAGAGCAGTAAGTAACCTATTATCTACTGGGCGCATGTTGTTTCATTAAGTAATCCAGCTGATTTAGCTTTTTGGTAAAGCATTTGAATGGCCTGTCTCCCTATCTCTCCCAGGTTACGGGTATAGTCATTGAGATAGAGATGAATGTGCTTATTAATAATGGCAGGCTCTAACTCAGTGGCATGTTGATAAATATAGTCTGGCACTTTATCCGTATTTTTCTCACGTTGATCAAATCCCTGGCGCACTAATTGAGTAAAGGGTTCCTTAAGGTTTGAAGCTAAGTTGTGTTTTATAACACAACAACCTAAGGGGATTGGCAGTGCTGTTAATTCCTCCCAAGCCTGCCCAAGATCCATCCGTTTTTTTAGCCCATGATTTTGATAAGTGAACCGTGTCTCATGGATAATAACACCACAATCAAACTCCTTTGCTGCCACTCGTGGAGCAATCTCATTATAGGGTACAAAGTGATGATTATGGGGGGGGGACTCAGGATTCAAAATACGAAAAAGCAGGTAGGCGGTTGTGAGTTTGCCAGGGAATAGGATGCTGCATTTTGAAAGGTCATGGTGCGGGTTAAGGGCAGAAACCAAGAGTGGCCCACAACCAAAACCAAGTGCTGCACCAACATCCAGTAGTTGATAATGACTTTGACTCTTTAGATAGCTAAAAACAGATAGTTTGGTGATGTCGTAATAGCCGGTTTGTGCATATTGGTTGAGGGTTTCAATGTCATGCAGATGGGTTTTTAGTGTCATCCCAGGCAACGAAAGATCACCGCAGGCAATAGAGCCAAACAGTGCAGTGTCATTTGGGCAGGGTGAATAGGCTAAGTTAATCAGCATGCGTTAAACTGTTTAAAAAACGGATGACCTGCTCTCCAAGGCGCGTTTCTTTTTGTATAAAAAAGTGCTCAGCATCTGGTATTTCATACAGCTCTTTAGGGGCTGACATATTTTTAAACAGCGCCTCAAGTTGATGGGTATCACAGGCGAAATCCCCCGGTGAATAGAACAGCCCTTTGGGTTTTTTAAACTGTAGATCTTCAGCAGGGATTGACCACTTATTCAGCGGTGGTGAGATCAGCACACAACCTGTGACGGCATCATCCATATGCACCATCTTTAGCGTGGGAAGGCATCCAAAAGAGTAACCCACCAGTAGGATGGGGAGCCTTTGATTAAGTTGAGCCTTTAGCCATTCCAGGGCAGATTTGCAATCATTAAACATCTCTGTTTCATAT